>JASGGD010000052.1:0-25026 GCA_047605225.1 Novosphingobium sp. | reverse complement strand
ACTCACGCACGCCTACGGCCACGCGATGGGGACAGTCTCACCCACAGGCGAGTGGTGGCTTCGGCAGATTCACCCCGACGACGCCCAGCGCATCCACGAAAGCATCTTCAGCGTCATCGACGGGCAGGGTTCCGACTGGAGCGACGAGTACCGCTTCCGTCGCGCCGACGGCAGCTATGCCGACGTGCTCGATCGCGGCTACGTCATCCGGGACGAGGCCGGGCGCCCCCAGCGCATGGTCGGAGCCATGCAGGACGTCTCGGCCCGCAAGGCGGTGGAACGCCAGCGCGAGCAGGAACGCCACCGCCTGCACGAGGAAGTGCGCGAAACAGCGGCCGAGCGCGACCGCGCGGAAGATGCATTGCGCCAGTCGCAGAAGATGGAGGCCGTCGGCCAGCTCACCGGCGGACTTGCTCACGATTTCAACAACCTGCTGGCCGGTATCTCCGGAGCGCTGGAGATGATCCAGATGCGCGTCGCCCAGGGGCGAACGGGGGAGCTGGAAAAATACTCCACGGCAGCGCAGGGCGCAGTCCGCCGGGCCGCCGCACTCACACATCGCCTGCTGGCCTTTTCCCGCCGCCAGACGCTCGCGCCGACACCCACCAACGTCGACGCTCTCATCGCGGGCATCGAAGACCTTGTGCAGCGCACCGTCGGACCGCAAGTCGAGGTCGAGGCCATTTCGGCAGATACTCTCTGGTCTACGCTGGTCGATCCCAACCAGTTGGAGAACGCGTTGCTGAACCTGTGCATCAATGCACGCGACGCCATGCCCGACGGCGGACGTATCCGGATCGCGACAGCCAACGTTGCGCTGTCATCCCGTCAGGCGCGCGAACGTGGTCTCGAAGCCGGAGAGTACGTCGAGGTCAGCGTTTCGGACACCGGCACCGGCATGACACCCGACGTTGTCGCGCGCGCCTTCGATCCATTCTTCACGACCAAGCCGATCGGCGAGGGAACCGGTCTGGGCCTTTCGATGATCTATGGTTTCGCGCGCCAGTCCGGCGGACAAATCCGTATCGAGACCGAAACCGAGCGCGGCACGACCATGCGCCTCTATCTGCCCCGCTACGCCCTCGCAGCGACACAGGACGAAGCTGCGGCACCGACATCCGGTGAAGTTACCCCTGCGGCCCCGCAACCCGGCTGCGGCCGGGTCCTTGTCGTAGACGATGAGCCCACCGTGCGCATGCTCCTTGTCGAGGTCGTCGAGGAACTGGGTTACCACGTTCTCGAGGCGCACGATGGGCCGAGCGCCTTGCGGATCATCGATGGAGGTCAGCCGGTCGATCTTCTGATCACTGACGTGGGCCTCCCCGGGGGGATGAACGGGCGACAAATTGCCGATGCAGCTTTGATCCGCTTTCCGGCGATCAAAGTGCTGTTCATCACCGGCTATGCAGAACAGGCCGTCATCGGCAACAGCCAACTGGCCCCCAATATGGCCATCATGACCAAGCCTTTCACCATGGCATCGCTGGCCGAGCGCATTCGCGAAATCACAAATTAGCTGCCGCTCCGACCCTTTGCCGGGTCATAATTATCATATGAATTGACTTATCATATGAAACGTTCTTGTCTGACCGTTGCGCGCCTTGCCATCCTCGGTCAGCGGTCGCACGACGGAAAGGACAAGGACGGTTTCGTGGCAGGGTCTTCCCATCTCATCATCGATGAACCGGCGGTCCAGCTCGGCCGCAACCTGACTTATGGACTGCTCGACAGCATCGGGCGCGCCATCGTCACGGGGCAATTCGACGATCAGGTATTCCCGACCGAGGCCGAACTCGCCAAGCAGCATGGGGTAAGTCGCTCCGTCACGCGTGAGGCGGTGAAGATGCTGACCGCGAAGGGCCTCCTCAGCGCCCGCCCCCGTCAGGGCACGACCGTACAACCGACGTCCTCATGGAACCTGTTCGACACCGACGTGCTGCGCTGGATGCTCGAGCGCCAATTGTCCGTGGATCTCCTGCGACAGTTCAACGAGTTGCGCGTGGCGGTGGAACCCGAAGCCGCAGCCCTTGCCGCGCGCGTCGCAGGCGAAGACGACATCAAGCGCATCGATGATGGCCTGCGCCGCATGCAGGCAGCGGAGCGCGGCCTCGACGACCCTCTTGAGGCGGACATTGCCTTCCACGTCGCAGTGTTGCGGGCCTCGAAGAACCCGTTCTACATCCAGCTGCGCGACGTGGTAAGTACCGCGCTGCGCACCTCGATCCGCTTTACCAACCGGATCAAGGGCCGCACCGCAGACGTCGCCGAACACGCCAAGGTGCGCGATGCCATCGCCTCACGAGACACCGCCGCAGCCCGCGTCGCGATGCGCACGATCATCGGCGACGTGCTGGTGCTGATCGAGGATCGCCTCCCCTCCGTAGACTGAGATGCCATGAAGCAGCTCACGAGCGTTGACGCGCAGCACTCCCGCGCGTACGCCTCATTAAATATGATAAAAAGGATTTAATGTGGAGACTGTGAGCCTCGGGCTGGTGGGCATCGGCAAGATCGCGCGAGACCAGCACCTGCCTGCCATTGCGGCGGATCCCCGTTTTGCCCTGATCGCCACGGCCAGCCGTCACGGCGCCGTCGAAGGCGTTAAGGGTTATCACGACATTGCCGAAATGGTCGCTGCCTGCCCGCTCGATGCCGTCTCATTGTGCACCCCGCCGGGCGGCCGCTACGAACAGGCGCTGGCGGCCATCGAAGCCGGGCTCCACGTCATGCTGGAAAAGCCGCCGGCGGTGAGTCTCTCCCACATCGCGGCACTCGAACAGGCTGCCCGCACGGCGAATGTCACACTGTTTGCCACGTGGCACTCACGCGAGGCGGCAGGGGTCGCACCGGCCCGGGCATGGCTTGCCGACAAGCGCATCCATGCCGTGCGCATCGACTGGCGCGAGGACATACGCCGCTGGCATCCCGGGCAGGAATGGATCCTGGGTCCCGGCGGCTTCGGCGTCTTCGACCCCGGCATCAACGCCCTTTCGATCGCAACCGAGGTTCTCCCGCATGAACTCTTCGTCGAGCGGGCCACCATGGACATACCCGAAGGTCGCGCCTCTCCCCTCGCCGCAAGCATCACCATGCGCTGCGGTGACGCACCTGTCAGCGCCGAGTTCGACTTCCTGCAGACCGGGCCGCAGACCTGGTCGATCGAAGTCGATACCGATGCCGGAACGCTGAAACTCGGCATGGGAGGCAGCGTCGTCCAGTTTCCCGGCGAGGCAGAACGTACTGCACCGGATCGCGAGTATCCCCGCCTCTACGCCCGTTTCGCCAATCTCATTACCGCCGGTCGAAGCGACGTCGATATTCGCCCGTTCCGGCTTGTATCGGACATATTCCTGACTGCAGAACGTCGAACTACTGGACAATTTATATTTTGAATCAAATATTTACGATTCAACCGGTAACGTGCCTGTCTGACGTAGCCCCTCGCCCAGCGCCAATGCTGCCGAAGTAGCCAGATTCATCGAACGGACCTGCGGCCGCATTGGTATCCGCACGCGGGCGTGACACGCATCGGAGACGACTGCGGGCACGCCCGCGCTTTCCTTTCCGAACAGCAGGACATCGTCCGGCCGGAAGCTGAATTCATAAGCGGACTCACTGCTCTTGGTCGTGAACAGCACAAGCCTGCTTTCACCGATGGTGGCCCTGAACGCCTCGAAATCGGCATGGCGCGTCACGCTGACGTGATCGATGTAGTCCATCGCCGTGCGACGCACCCGGCGATCGTCCCACGCGAATCCCATAGGCTCGACGAGGTCCACAGCCGTGCCGAAGCACGCGCACAGGCGCAGGACGGCGCCGACGTTTCCGGCGATCTCCGGTTCGAATAGAGCAATGCGCATCGCGGCTAATAGGCACCGGCAGAGGGGCCGCGCAAGACAGAGGGTTAAAAAGCGTTCCTTCGCCGCGTCAGCCCCTTGCTTATCCGACAGGCCCAGACATTATGAGGTCATCTAGGGGGTAGATGTGCGACTTGCGATTTTCTTGGGTCTGGCGACCGCGCTCGCCGGAGGGGTAGTCCATGCAGACAGCAATGAAGTCCAGCGCGGCCCGGTGCCCGGCTGGGCGGTGCAGTCTGAACCGATGCCCGTACCCACTGACGCGGCCGGAGCCGTGTTCATCCGGCGGCAGGACACCGAGGTGCACCTCGATGACAAGGGCCAGTTGCTCTACAACTCCTATCGCATCAAGATCCTGCATCCCAATGCGCTGCAACTGGGCAACCTCTCGCTGGTCTGGAATCCTGCTGCCGGGGCGCCGGTGGCGCATGTCATCAAGATCTACCGCGAGGGTGAAGTGATCGACGTGCTGCAGAAGGCCTCGTTCGAGATCCTGCGGCGCGAGGACCAGCTTGAGGCCGCCCGGCTCGACGGGAACCTCACCGCCGTATTGCGTATCCCGGACCTGCGCGTGGGCGACGAACTGGAATTCGGCGCGACGCTGCGATCCAGCGATCCCACGCTGGGCAAGAAGGATGCCGGGATGCTCATCCTGGGCGCCGAACCTGCGCCCGGCCGCTATCACCTGCGCATAAGCTGGGAGGACGGAGACAAGCCCTCGGTCAAGATGAGCCCCGACATGACGCCGATCGCGCGGCAGAGCGCCCGGGCGATCGACTACAGTTTCGATAATCCCGCCGCGCTCTCGCCGCCCAAGGACGCCCCGCCCCGCTACATGTGGCAGCGCGTGGTGGAGTACAGCAGCTTCGCCGACTGGCCGGGCATATCGCGGCATTTCGCGCCCCTGTTCGCCGGGGCCGCAAAGCTGGGTGCCGGTTCACCCCTCAAGCGCGAGGCCGAGCGTATCATGGCGGCCAACCCCCAGCCCCTCATTCGCGCGAGCGCCGCCCTGAAGCTGGTGCAGCAGGACATTCGGTACATCTACGTCGGCCTCAACGGCGGCAATCTCATGCCCGCCTCGGCGGACGAGACGTGGCAGCGCCGCTACGGAGACTGCAAGGCGAAGACCGCACTGCTCCTCGCGCTGCTTCGCGAAATGGGGATCGAGGCGGAAGCCGTGCTGGTGAACAACAGCGGCGGCGACGACGGCATGGACGAACGCCTGCCGAGCCCGCGCATGTTCGATCACGTGCTTGTCCGCGCCCGCGTGGATGGCAAGAGCTACTGGCTCGACGGCACCCTGCCGCCCGTCTCGCCGCCGGGAATCGCGCCGGTCATGCCCTACGAATGGGTGCTGCCGCTGACCGCGCAGGGCGCCACGATCGAACATCTCGACTGGAAGCCCGCCGCCCGGCCCGACGAAGTCACCCTGTTCGAGATCGATGCCCGCGCCGGGTTCGACAAGCCCGCCCGCATCACCAACACCACGATCAAGCGCGGTATCGAGGGCTTGCAGCAGGAACTGCAGTTCTCCGCTGCCACCCCCGCGCAACTGCTCAGCGCCTTTCGCCAGCAGGCCATCGGCGACACCTGGCAGACGATCGAGGACGTGCAGTGGCGCTACGACCAGAAGGCGCAGGCGAGCGTGCTCACGATCGTCGGCACCGGAACGGTAGACTGGGATGACGACGGCGACGGGACCCGCTCCCTCGCCCTGCCCGGCGGCGGCTTCAATCCGCCCGAAAAGCGCCTCCGCGCCGCCGAACAGAACCAGGACCTGCCGTTCTACAGCAAGCCCGACTTCGACTGCCGGGTCACAACGGTGCGCCTGCCCTCGACCACCAGGCCGGGCGAGTGGTCGCACAAGGACGCGATCGACACGCGGATGTTCGGGCGCAGCTACTACCGTGCGTTCGAAGTGCGCGACGGCGCCCTACGCATGATCCGCGGCCTGCGCACCGAGGAAAAGGAGATCGACGCAGCCACCGCACGGCGCGACAACTCCCGGATTCCGAGGTTCGACAACAGCATGGCCTGGATCACTTACGATCCCGCCAGTAAGAACGCCGCCTACGAGTACACCAAGCCGGTCCCCGCGACATACGAGATCGACTGGACGGCCGACAGCGTCCCGTGCCTGCCTGCCGACCTGCTCAAGTAAGCCCGCTCAGCGCCAGGCGAAGCCCAGCGCCTTCTGGATGGCGACGTAATCGCCCGTCAGGGCGGCGCGCGCGGAAACGAGGTCCTGATCAGCGCGGTTGAGGTCGTTGCGGGCGCTGAGCGCGGCGATTTTCGTCGCCGTTCCGGCCTGGTAGCGGCTCTGCGCCAGTCGTTCGGTCAGCGCGGCCTTGTCCCGCACGCGCGCCAGCGAGGCGACGGTGACGCGGGCTTCGCGGAACCGTGCGAGGGCGTCTTCGGCGTCCTGCAGGGCCGACAGGACGGTGCCGTCGTAGCGGGCTTCCGCCTCGTCACGGGTCGCTTTGGCCTGCCCGACTTTCGCCTTGGTGCGGCCGAAATCGAGGAAACTCCAGCTTAGCTGCGGCGCGCCGACGGCCACGAAGTCGTCGAGATTGCCGAGATCGCTGATCTTGGTGCCGCCGATGCCGATGAGGCCCATGAACGACAGGCGCGGAAAGCGCGCGGCCTCTGCCTGCCCGATTTTCGCGGTATCGGCGGCCAGCGTGCGCTCTGCAGCGCGGATATCGGGGCGATGCGCAAGCAGCACCGCAGGGTCACCCACCGGCACCAAGGCGGGGGGTAAGGGTACCTCACCGGCTCCCGACAAGTCCGCATCGACCGCGCCGGGCTGCTGCCCGGTCAGCACCGCCAGCGCATTGAGATAGGCGTCCCGCTCCGCCGCCAGAGGGGCGATCCGGGCGCGCGTGGCATCGAGCTGGCTCTCGGCCTGCGCGACGTCCGCCGCCGTCGCCGTGCCGCGATCGAAGCGCTGGCGGGTGAGCGCCAGCATGTCCGTCTGCATCGCCACCGACTGCTCGCCCAGCACAATGCGCTGCTGGCGATCGCGCAAGTTCAGGTAGCTCTGCGCGACGTTGGCGGAGATGCTGACCTGCACGTCGGCAAGGCTGGCCTCGGTACCTTCCATCTGGGCGCGCGCGGCTTCGACGGTGCGGCGCTGGCCGCCGAACAGGTCGATCTCCCAGCTTGCGTCGAAGCCGAGGTTGTAGAGGTTGAGATCGCTGCTGGAACTGCCCCCTTCCTCGCCGCTGTCGCTCGACCCGAGGTTCGCGCCCGGAATATGCGCGTGGGCATAGAGCGCCGAGGCACTCGCCTTGGGCGCGCTGTTGGCGCGCTGCTCGCCGAGCGCCGCGCGGGCCTGCCGCAGCCGCGCCTCGGCAGCGCGAATGTCGGTATTGTCCGCGAGCGCGCGCGTGATCAGCGCGTCGAGCTGCGGATCGCCGAGGGTCTTCCACCAGTCGGCGACGGGCGGCGCGCTAGTCGTGCCCGCATCGGCGCGCACGAAGGCCGCGCCAGCGTCGGATGCGGCCTTGGGCGGTCCCGCATAGTCGGGGCCGACGGTGCACCCGGCCAGCAAGCCTGTCGCGAGGGAAAGCAGGAGAATCTGGGAACGCATGGTCTTCCTCAATGTCCGGACGCCAGCGGCGCGTTCTTGGGCAGCGGCCTCAGGAAAAGTACGAGCGGGATCACGAACATGATGCCCACCGACATGATCCAGAACATGTCGCTATAGGTCATCGTCAGCGCCTGCGTCTGGATGGTCGCCGCGATCGCGCGCAAGGCGCCACTCCCCTGCCCGGCGACGTAGTCCTGCACCGCGGGCGAGTTGGCGTTGAGGCTTTCCTCCAGCCTGCGGCTATGTAGCCACAACCGCTGGTCCTGAATGATCGCGATCCCCGCCAGCGCGAACGAACCGCCAAGGTTGCGCGCCGAATTGTAGAGCCCCGAGGCGTCGCCCGCCTGCTCGGGCGGCACCGAGCGGATCGCCGCCTGATTCAGGAACATCATGCAGAACACCGTCCCCATGCCGCGCAGCAGCTGGGAGTCGGTGAAGTCGGAACTGTCCGACGTGGCAGTCAGCCCCGTCTCCAGCCAGGCGCTGAGCGCAAGGATGCACAACCCGAGGCAGACCGAGACGCGGATGTCCACGTTGCGCAGCAGCCATGGCGTGATCGGCATCATCATCATGACCGGAATGCCCGAAAGCATCACCACCTGCCCCGCCTGCAGCGAGTTATACCCGGCAATCGTCGCCAGAAACTGCGGGATCGCATAGGACGTGCCGTAGATCACCATGCCGACCACGGTGACCATCGCGACGACGCTACCGAACTGCCGGTTGAGCAGCAGGCTCAGCCGGATGACCGGCTTGCGGGCTACAACCTGCCCCAGCCCCAGCAGCGCGAAACCCAGCAGCGAGACGAGCGAGAGCGTGATGATCAGCGAGGATTCGAACCACTGTTCGCGCTCGCCCTCTTCCAGCACGACGGTAAGCGCGCCGAGCCCCAGCGCGAGGCCGAGGATGCCGAGCCAGTCCGCCTCGCGGATCAGGTGCAGCTTGGCGGGCTGGTGCGGGATGGCGAGGAGCAGCAGCGTCACCAGCGCGATACCTACCGGCAGGTTGAGGAAAAAGGCATAGTGCCAGCTCACGTTCTCGGTCAGCCAGCCGCCGAGCACCGGGCCGACGACCGGCCCCAGCAGCGCGGTCGCACCGAACAGGGCATTGCCCACCGGCTGCTGCGCGCGGGGCAATCTTGTCGCCACGATCGTCATCGCCGTCGGGATCAGCGCGCCGCCGGTGAAGCCCTGGCCGATGCGGCCGACGATCATCATCGGCAGCGTCGTCGAGAGACCGCACATGATCGAGAACAGCGTGAAAAGGGTCGATGCCACCAGCAGCAGCGTGCGTAGGCCGAGCAACCGCTCAAGCCAGCCGGACAGCGGGATGATGACGATTTCCGCGACCAGATAGGCGGTCGCGATCCACGTGCCCTCGGTGCCGCTGGCGCCGATCTCGCCCTGGATCGTCGGCAGCGAACTGTTGACGATCGACACGTCCAGCGTCGCCATGAGCGCGCCGAGCGTACCTGCCGCCACGGCCAGCCAGGCCGCCGCGTCCGCGCGCTTTTCAGGCAGAGGCGCGGAAACCGCGTCGCTCATTTCTTAGCGTCCCGGCGTGCCTCTTCCTGATCCGCGATGCTGTGCTGCGCACCCTTGGCCGAGATGGTGTCGACGGTGACGACCACCGACAGGCCGGGCACGAGCACGCGCCGCGCTTCGGTTCCCGCGTCGATGGCGATGCGAACCGGCACGCGCTGGACGATCTTGGTGAAGTTGCCGGTAGCGTTCTGCGGCGGCAGCAGCGAGAACTGCGCGCCCGTACCCGGCGAGATGCTTTCAACGTGCCCGGCGATCTTCGTACCGTCCAGCGCATCGACCTCAATCGTCGCGGGCTGGCCCGGACGCATCAGGCCGATCTGCGTTTCCTTGAAGTTGGCGGTGACGTAGAGCTTGGACAGCGGCACCACCGACATCAGCCGCGTACCGGCCTGCACGAACTGTCCGGCCCGTACGGTGCGGTCGCCGATCCGGCCGGCGACGCTGCTCTTCAGCACGGTCGAACCGACGTTGACGTGCGCGGCGGCGAGTTGTGCGCGTGCCGCCTCGCCCTGCGCCTCGGCCTGACGGACCTGCGCATTGAGCGAAGCGATCCGGCGCTCGGCCGACAGCAGGGTGGCGCGCTGGGCATCGGCGACGGCGCGGGCCTTGGCGGCCTGATTGCGCAGGCTCGACAGGCGCTCGGCGGTCTCGGCGCCGCTGGCGGCAAGCGGGGCGTAACGGGCCGCCTCACCGGCGGCGAAGCGTGCATCCTGCTCGGCCGAAGCAAGCTGCGCGCGGGCCTGCGCGATGGCGGCTTCCTGCTCGCCGATCGTGGCGCGCACGTTGTCGGCATTGGCCTTGGCGACGTCGATCTGGGCCTGATACTGCTGCGCCTGCGCATCGTAATCGCGCGGGTCGATGCGGACGAGCGGCTGGCCGACCTTCACGTCCTGGTTGTCACCGACGAGGACCTGCTCGACATAGCCGGAAATCTTGGGAGAGATCGTGACGGCATCGGCCTGGATATAGGCGTCGTTGGTGTCCTGCTCGAACTTGCCGTACATCTGGTACTGGACCAGCCAGATGCCGCCTGCGACCAGCAGCAGAACGCCCGCCGCCATGAGACCGCGCCGCACGCCGGGCCGCTTGAGCGGCGGTACGCGCTCAGGCTGATTCGCGGCAGATTGCCCCTGCGATTCGCTCAAATCCGTTGCCATCAATCGAAATCCATACCGTTATTGCTGCATCGCAGCGGCGATAAGCCTCGCACTTGCACCTAAGCGCGATGTATGGCAACACCATTTTATATGGTCCCACACTATTTCCTGTCATGAGCATCGAGCACGAAATTCTCGAAGAGATGCGCGACCTCCATCAGCGCATGCATCGCCTGTTCAACGATCGCGTGCGCGAGCGAGGGACTTCGCTTGCCCAACTCAAGCTACTGATGCTGTTGCATCGCGCCGGGCCGATCCGCTCGACCGACATCGCCGACACTCTCAATCAGGCGCCGCGCACGGTGACCGAGGCGGTGGATGCTCTGGAACGCGATGGACTGGCGATGCGCACGCCCGATCCGAACGATCGCCGCGCCAAGCGGATAAGCCTGACGCCGGCTGGCGAGGTCGTGGTGCAGGAAGTGGCGCCTTATCGAGACGCTTTTGCCGCCGAGTTCTTCGAGACCCTTCCAGCGGCGGACATGGTCGAGTTTCTGCGCATCCTGAAGACGCTGAACGAGCGGATCATCGAAATGGGCGCGCCGGTCGGCCTCATTCCGGGGGCGGGCTCAGGTCAGTAAGGCCACCGTCAGGGCTGCGATCGTGCCGGTGCACATCACCGCAACGCACAAGATGCGGAATTCGCAGACGCAGAATACGGATTCCAGGCCGTCCATAGTCTCTCTCCATGCCGCCTCATTCTTGAGTGCGTTATGGAGAGTACCACCAACGACAATGGCCCGCCAGCGAAGGCTGACGGGCCATGAATGCATCGTGGAGGCGTTGGCTCAGGCCTGAGCGGCACTCTTGCGGGCGAAGAGCCCGAAGCCCGCAATGATCGCGTAGCACAGCGCCGGAAGCACCAGCGCCACGCCGAGATTACCCCCGGCCGCGTCGGCGATCGCCCCGGTCGCCAGCGGCACGATCGCGCCGCCGCAGATCGCGACGTTGATGATGCCCGACCCGTCCGCCGCGCGCATGCCCAGCTTGTCGCAGGCGAGGCTGAAGATGGTCGGGAACATGATCGAATTCATCAGGCCGACGGCAAGCAGGGCATAGCCCGAGACATGGCCGCTGGAGGTCACCGAAAGCGCGATCAGAGCGATCGCCGCGCAGGCGTTGAAGGCGAGCACGATACCGGGGTTCAGCACCCGCAGCACCGCCGAGCCGATAAAGCGGCCGACCATCGCTCCGCCCCAGTAGAGGCCGATCAGCTTGCCCGCCGACTGCTCGGGCAGCGCCATGACATGGTCCTGCATCAGGTAGCTGACGATGATCGAGCCGATCGAGACTTCCGCGCCGACGTACAGGAAGATGCAGAGCGCGCCGTAGCCGAAGCGCGGACGCTTCAGCAGGTCGAAGCCCGCGAACCCGCCGGTGTCGCCGTGTTTCTCGACGGGCAGGCGATTGCGGAACATCCACACCGCTCCCGCGACGACCGCCAGAGCGACCGCGATGCCGAGATAGCCATGCACGATCGCGGCGCTTTCCTCGCGGCGATAGGTGTCCAGCGCCTCGCCGGTCAGTTCATGCGCGGAAACCGCCGCCAGGCTGCCGAGGATCAGCACCGAGCCGACGATCGGAAAAAGCGTCGTCCCCAGCGAGTTGAACGCCTGCGCGAAGGTCAGGCGCGAACTGGTGGTGTCCGGCTTGCCGAGCAGGCTGATCAGCGGGTTCGACACGACCTGCACGATCACCACGCCCGCCGCGAGCACGAAATAGGCCGCCAGGAACAGCCAGTAGCTCGCGGTCTGCGAGGCCGGAATGAAGGCAAGACAGCCCGCGATCATGATCACCAGACCGGCGGCGGCTCCGCGCATGTAGCCGACCTTGCGCACCAGCATCGCGCCCGGAATGCCGATCACCGCATAGGCCGTGAAGAAGCAGAACTGCACCAGCATCGCCTGCGTGTAGCTGAGCGTGAACAGCTCCTTGAGCTTGGGAATGATCACGTCGTTCAGGCTGGTGATGCCGCCGAAGATGAAGAACAGCGCCATCACGAAATAGCGCAGTTCGGGTGCATCGACGTAGCCGCCGGGGACTTCCTCGGCGAATTGCGGATCACTGCTGGTGGATGGCGCCATGGCCATGTCTGTGGTTCCTTGTAGATGCCTGTCGGGCTCGGTCGTAGATGAAGCGGGGGTTTCTGCAAGGCCGGTCGCGGAGGAGGGTGCGACCGGCCTTGCTGGGAGGATCAACCCTCCCAAAGTTCTCCGCCCGGCCGCGCCGCCACGGTTTCGCCCGGCTTTTGCGCCGAAGCGACTGCAAGGAATTCGCTCACTGTCCCCTCCCGCTCTGCCGGCGCGCTTGAAGATTGCGCCTGACGCTTGTTACGCTGCATATGTATTTCCAAAAAACAGCGCTGTCATTAAAAAAGATGCTGGCTTTTCGTGATGGAAGGTGACCGCTAACAAGGCGTTCGTGTACAACGCTGTCTTTACACTCGGCCTGGTTCGCGCATGATGGCGATTGCCTTGCATTCGGATGCGCTTGGTGAAACAGGGACCTTGCAAAAAGCCAATTTGAGGACGTTCCGGGGGAAATGAAAAAGGTCACCATCACGGACGTTGCCCGTCAGGCGGGCGTCTCGATGAAAAGCGTCTCCCGGGTCATCAACAACGAAGCGAGCGTGCGCCCCGACCTCAAGGCGAAAGTCGACAAGGCCGTCGCCGAACTCGGTTACCGTCCCAACTTCGCCGCGCGCGCGCTGGCGGCAGGGCGCTCGTTCTTCCTCGGCATCCTGTTCGACAACCCGAGCCCGGGTTACACGCTGCAGATCCTCAACGGCGCCTACGCCGCCTGCCGCGCCGCCGGTTTCCAGCTCGTCATCGAGAGCGTCGATACCTCCGCCGGCGACATCCGCGAGGTCATGGACGACTTGCTGCGCAGCGCCCGCCTCGACGGCATGGTCGTCACTCCGCCCGCCTGCGACAACGAGGCCGTCATCGCTGCCCTCGAAGCACGACAGCTGCCTTACGTCCTGCTCGCCCCGATCCGCGACAATCCCGAGGTGTCCAGCGTGCGCTCGAACGACGCGGCGGCGGTGCACGACCTCGTCCGCCACCTCTGGGGCCTCGGCCACCGCCGGTTCGGCCTCATCGACGGCCCGGCCACGCACGGCGCGAGCCACTGGCGCCGCGAGGCCTTCGTTGCCGCACTGGAAGAACGCGGCCACGCCCCGTCCGACATCGTCACCGCCACCGGCGAGTTCACCTTCTCCTCCGGGATCGGCGCCGGGCTGCAGATCATGCGGCAGCCCGAGCCGCCGACCGCGATCTTCGCGGAGAACGACGACATGGCCGCCGGTGTCTTCGCCGCCGCCGCGCAGCTCGGCGTCAAAATCCCCGACGACCTCTCGGTCGTCGGCTTCGACGACAGCTGGATTGCGCGCAGCGTCTGGCCGGAACTGACGACGATGCGCCAGCCGATCTTCGAAATGGCCGAGGAAGCCGTCCGGCTGCTCCTCGACTTCCGCAAGACCAGCGAAGTCGGCAAGAAGACCTTCGACTGCACCCTCGTGACGAGGGGATCGACCGCGCCGCCTCGCCGATGACGGCGCTCAGTCTTCCAGGAACAATTCGGCTGCGGCGTCGATGATGGCATCCGCATCGAGGCGGTAGGTCCGGTAGAGATCGTAAAGGTCGCCGGTCTGCCCGAAGCGGTCGGTGCCGAGCGGGCTGACGCGCATGCCCCTGACCCCGCCCAGCCACGACAGCGCTCCGGGCGAGCCGTCGAGCACCGTCACCAGCCCCGCCCCCGGAGCCAGCGCGCCCAGCAAGGTTTCGGTATGGCACGGCGCCTGCTTCTGCCCGTTCCACCGCGCCGCGCGACGCGCCGACCAGCCGCGATGGAGCAGGTCCGGCGAAGTCACGTTGAGCAGGCCGAGCCCGGGCAGGTCTTCCGCCAGTTGCTCCCACGCCGCCAGCGCCTCGGGCGCGACGACGCCGGAAAAGGCAATCGCCGCCTGCGCGTCCGGCCCCGGCTTGCGCAGCCAGTACCCGCCCTTCAGCGCATCGGCCTGCCAGTCGTCGTCCTCGCGCGTCATCTGCGGGATCGCGCGGGTCGAGAGGCGCAGGTAGACCGAGCCGCCGTCCTCGCGCTGCATGTGGTCGAACGACCAGCCCATGATGAGCGCCAGCTCGTCGGCGAAGGCCGGATCGAAAGCGGTCAGCCCCGGCTGGCCCATGCCAATCAGCGGCGTGTTGATCGACTGGTGCGCGCCGCCCTCCGCCGCCAGCGTCAGGCCAGAGGGCGTGCCCACCAGCAGGAACCGCGAGTCCTGATAACAGCCGTAGTTCAGCGCATCGAGCCCACGCGAAATGAACGGATCGTAGACCGTCCCCACCGGCAGCAGCCGCGTGCCGAAGTGCGGCCCCGCCAGCCCCAGCGAGGCGAGCATGATGAAGAAGTTGTTCTCGGCGATGCCCAGTTCGATATGCTGGCCTGCCGCGTGAGCCGACCATTTCTGCGCCGAGGGGATCTTCGCCTTCTGGAACACGTCGGCCAGTTCCTGCCGCCGGAACAGTCCGCGCTGGTTGACGAAGCCGCCGAGGTTGGTGGTCTGCGTGACGTCGGGCGCGGTGGTGACGATGCGGTCGGCCAGTTCCTCGCCCGACTTGGCGATATCGAGCAGGATGCGCCCGAAGGCCGCCTGCGTCGATTGCTCCGCGCCATCAGGGGCTGCCAGCGCGGGCACGGCGACGGCAGGCGCCAGCGGCTCGGCGGGCTTGCGGGCGATCGGGCTGTCCTTCACGAAGGCGTCGAGCGCGGCGGCGGCATTGTCGCCGAGGCCGCCCCACGGCTCCCACTCCTGCCCTTCCGGAATGCCCATGCGGGTGCGGAACTGCTCCATCTGGGGCGGGTTCATCATGCCCGAATGGTTGTCCTTGTGCCCCGCGAGCGGCAGGCCATGACCCTTGACGGTATAGGCGATGAACAGCGTCGGCCGGTCATCGTCGCAGGCATCGAAGGCGTCGATCAGGCTTTCGATGCAATGGCCGCCGAGGTTGGTCATCAGCGCCGCCAGTGCATCGTCGTCATAGCTGCCCAGCAGCTTGCGCACTTGCGCCTTGCCGCCGATGTCGGCCATCAGCCGCTCACGCCAGGCCGCGCCGCCCTGATAGGTCAGCACCGCGAAGTCGGCATTGGGGCACTGGTCGATCCATTCCTCGATCGCCTTGCCGCCGGGGCGCTGGAATGCCTCGCGCTGCAGCTTGCCGTACTTGAGCGTGACGACGCGCCAGCCGCAGGTCTCGAAAATGTCGTCGAAGCGGCGGAACATGCGGTCCGCCGTCGTGCTGTCGAGCGACTGGCGGTTGTAATCGACGATCCACCAGCAGTTGCGCAAGTCATGCTTGTAGCCTTCGATCAGGCATTCGTAGATGTTGCCCTCGTCGAGTTCGGCATCGCCCATCAGCGCGATCATGCGGCCAGCATCCTCTTCGCGCACCTGACCGTGGGCGACGAGATAGTCCTGCACCAGACTCGAAAACGCCGTCACCGCGACGCCGAGGCCGACCGAACCGGTCGAGAAGTCGACGGGGATCGTGTCCTTGGTGCGCGAGGGGTAGCTCTGCACACCGCCGAGACCACGAAAGCGCTCCAGCTTCTCGCGCGTCTGTTCACCCAGCAGGTAGTGGATCGCGTGGAGCACCGGCCCGGCGTGGGGCTTCACCGCCACCTTGTCCTGCGGGCGCAGCGCATGGAAATAGAGCGCGGACATGATCGCGGTCATCGAGGCGCAGCTGGCCTGATGGCCGCCGACCTTCAGACCATCGCGCTTGGGGCGCAGGTGGTTCGCATTGTGGATCGTCCATGCCGAAAGCCACAGCAGGCGCTTTTCCAGCGCCTCCAGCGTCGCGACAAGGTCAGCGCGGGTCTGGGTGATCGTATCGGCCATCTGCTCATGCTCCCTGCGTGGCGCATGAGCGCCATCGCGGCAGAATACGCCTGCAGGGCAGCGCATGTCCTTGCGTGTTCGGCCTCTCGGCGCCTATCCATTGGCATAACCTGCCAATATATACACAACGGACGCCATAATCATGCCATCAGCGCTGGACTCGATCGACCGCCGGATTCTCGACGAACTGCAGTCGGACGGGCGCATCACCAATCAGGAACTGTCGGAGCGGGTCGGCCTGTCCCCCTCCCCCTGCCTGCGCCGCCTCAAGCAACTGGAGGGCGAAGGCGTGATCACCCGCTACGTCGCGCTGGTCGATCCCGAGACGGTGGGCCTTGGCGTCACCGCCTTCGTGCGCGTGCGGCTGGACCAGCAGGACGACCGCCACCTCGAAGCGTTCGAAACCGCGATCATGCAGTTTCCAGAGGTTATGGAATGCTACCTGATGACCGGGGAGGCGGATTACCAGCTGCGGCTGCTGGTGCCTTCATTGGGGACTTTCGAGGATTTCCTGCGCAACAGGCTGACGCGGATCGAGGGCGTCTCGCAAGTCACAACCAGCTTCGCGCTGAGGCCGGTGGTGTACCGGACGAAGATCCCGGTGTGATGGCGCGCTTTGCAGCCAGCGTAATCTGACCTCCATTTATATCGTCGTCATCCCCGCGAAGGCGGGGACCCATCTGATGCCTAGGCAACAGGAAGCATCAGGAGATGGGTTCCCGCCTTCGCGGGAATGACGCTGCGCGTTGCAACCAAGCGACATAGCGCGCCAGGCTAACGCTGTCAGCAAGACGCTGCCCCCTCATGTGGGCTGTTCATGGCCAGCGGTCCCGGATCAAGTCCGGGACGACGAATTGTCAGGGCGCCGCCGAGGGACTCGGCGCGACCGATGATCTCGGTGCGGGGGACGCGCTGCCGGTCGGCTCGATGCGCAGGCCCTGCCCGTCCAGCGTGACGTCCAGCGGCACCCCTTCGACCCTGGTACTCAGCACCGCCTGTCCGTTCTCGATGCGGATATGGTTGTCGTCGCCCACCGGAATATCGCCGAGGTCCGGCACGTCGAGCGGCTGGACGGGGCCGTCGGGATCGGCGGCCTTGCGCGGCGGCGGCGCAGCCTTCTCGCCCAGCGCCTCGCGCATGAAGTCGCGCCAGATGCGTGCCGGGACGGTGCCGCCGGAGACGCCGTTCAGCGGCGAATTGTCGTCCTTGCCGACCCAGACGCCGACGACGAGGTCGCCCGAATAGCCCACGAAGAGTGCATCGCGGTTCTCCTGACTGGTGCCGGTCTTGCCGAAGTTCGGCGCCTGCAGCATCGCCGCGCGGCCGGTGCCGCGATTGACGGTGGCGCGCAGCATGCCCTCAATCGCCTCGTGATCATGCTTCGACAGCGAGCGCTTGCCGTCGAGCAGCCAGTCGAACCAGCCCGCTTCCGGCACCGGGAAGGCGCGTGGCTCGACGGGGAAGCTGTTGGCGGCAACGCCCGCGTAGGCAGAGGTCAGTTCCAGCAGCGTCATGGTCGCGGTGCCGAGTGCAACGCTGGGATCGCCCATCGGCAGCGGCGAGGACACGCCGAGCCGCCGCGCCATGTCGATCACCGACTCGTCGCCGACCTTGTTGAATAGTCGCACCGCCGCGACGTTGCTGGACCGCGCAAAGGCATCCTCCAGCGTGATCGTCGGCGAATAGGCGCCGCCGGCGTTCTGCGGGCGGTAGGAGCCGGTCTCGATCGGGGTGTTGGGGATCGTGTCCTCGGGGCTCATGCCGGACTTGATCGCGGCGAGGTAGACGAACAGCTTGAAGGTCGAGCCCGGCTGGCGGCGCGCCTGCGTGACGCGGTTGAACGGGCTTTGCGAATAGTCCCGCCCGCCGACCATGGCGACGACCTCTCCATTGCGGCGCATGGCCACGAGCGCGACCTGCGTGCCTGCGGCAACCTGCCGGGTGGCGCGGTGCGCTGCGGCCTGCAGGCGCGAATCCAGCGTCGTGCGATAGGATTCGGCGTGCCCCGCCGCTTCGAACTGGCGCGCCTGCGGCAGCGCCCAGTCGGCAAAGTAGGTTCCGGTGGGAAGCTCGGCCCGGTTGCGCACGTCGAGGCGCGGCGTGGAAACCGCCTTCGCGTGCTGCGACGTCATGTACCCAGCATCGGCCATCGCCTGGAGGACCACCCGCATGCGCTTCTCGGATGCGGCGAAGTTGTTGGTCGGGGCGAGGCGCGAGGGGGCCTTCATCAGCCCCGCCAGCAGTGCCGCCTGCCCTTCGGTCAGCTTCTCGGGCTGGCGGTGGAAGTAGTGCAGCGAGGCCGCGCGAATGCCGTACGTGTTGTCCCCGAAGTAGGCGTTCGAGAGGTAGCGTTCGAGGATCTCGTCCTTGGTCAGCCATGCCTCCAGCCAGAACGCGATCAGCATCTCACGCCCCTTGCGCGTCAGGCTGCGTTCCGAACTGAGGAAGGTGAACTTGGCCAGCTGCTGCGTGATCGTGGAGCCGCCTTGCGTATTCCCGCCGGTCACGTTGCTGAGCGCGGCGCGGGCGATGCCGCGCGGATCGATGCCCCAGTGCGAGTAGAATCGCCGGTCCTCGATCGCCAGGAACGCCTGCACGACGTGCGGCGGCAAGTCCTTCACCTTGACCGGATCGTCGGTGATCGCGCCGTTGCGGGCTATCGGCGTGCCATCGGCGGCGAGCAGGGTGATCTCAGGCGGGGCGATCGGCTGGAGCGACTTGGACAGCGGCGCGGTGACCGCGAGATAGCCCACGGTCAGCACGAACAGCGCCAGAATCCCTGCGAACGTGCGGACCACGCGCTGCTTCCACGTCCAGCGATGCCACGGCAGAAGCCGCCACAGCCACCCGAGTATGCGACGCGGCCAAGTGCGCCACCCCCTGCCTTCGGGCAAGGGGGTCTCGACGAGCACGTTGTCCAGTTCGGGCTCGCGGGGGTCGGCGGCTATATGGCGGGAAAGCTCCATTGCCGGGACCGTTTAGCCGATTCTCACCGCAAACGCATCCGGGGTTTCGACGAAGGGCGTACTGCGCCCTGCCGCCGCCGTCTTCGTCGTCGTCAGGTCGCCTTGTCCGGATAGGGCATGATCATGGTGCCGTCGGGCGCGGCGGTGAAGGTCGTCTGCGTGGGATAGGGGATCGAAATTCCCTCCTGCGCGAACCTCTGGACGATCGCCACCATCAACCGGTCGCGCAAGGGGTGCGCGATGCTCCAGTCCTTGCCGGGCACGTCCACCAGCAGACTGAAATCGAGTGAACTGGCGCCGAAGCTCTCGAACCCGGCGCGCGATGCCTTGCCGCCTTCCACCTCGACCAGTTCGGTCAGGATGCCCGGAATGCGCGCCAGCGTCTCTGGCGGGGTCTCGTAGGCGACGCCGATGGTAAACGGCAGACGGATGTGATCGCGCCCGCTGACGTTCAGGATTTCCTTGTCGAGCAGGTTCTTGTTGGAGATGATCCGCAACTCGCCGGTATAGGCGCGGATGCGGGTGGACTTGAGGCCGATCGCCTCGATCACGCCCGAACTGGTGCCGAAGCTGATCTGGTCGCCCTTGCTGAAGGGGCGGTCGAAGATGATCGCCAGCGCCGCGAAGAGGTCAGCGAAGATGCCCTGCGCGGCCAGACCGATGGCGATGCCGCCCACGCCAAGACCCGCGACGAGGCCGGTGACGTTGACGCCGATGTTGTCGAGCAGCACCACGGCCGCCACCGCGAAGACCACCACGCTCACCAGCAGGCGGATGAGGCCCATCGCGTTGATGATCGCTTCGCCCTTGAAGTGCTCGGCCGAGGTCTTGTGCTCGATGGCGCCGAGGATGAACTCGCGCGCCCAGATCGCGCCCTGCAGGACGGCGGCGAGGGTGAAGAAGAAGGTCACCAGCTTGTCGAGCATCGGCGGCGTCTGCGCGTAACCGTCGACCGCGCGGATCGCGACCATGATGATGAAGTAGTTGGTGGTCTTGGTGATCACCCGGCCGACGATGGTGAGCCAGTCGCCGCGCCCGCGCTCCTCCCGGCACAGCCGCGCGCCGAGCCGCCGCAGCGCGTAGAGCGCCGAGACGATGGCGACGGCAATGGCCACCGCGATGATGATCTGCAGCCAGTAGGCCTGGAACCACGCGAAAGTCGAATTCGACAAGTCGCGAATCTGTACGGAAACGTCGGGAATGGGGGACTTTGCGGGAGCCGGAGTGGTGGCCGGCGCGGCTGCCGCTGCGGCGATAGTTGTGATTACGCTCATCGCGTGCTCGTGATCCTGCGTCTGTTGCGTCGGCTGCGGATGGCGACCCGAACCGGCGGATGGGCGACGCTCACGAAGGGACACGGAGCGTCGGCGCGGACCTGTGAAATGAACGGCCTTCGGATTTGTTCCCGTATCGGCTGAGGCCGGACGGGTCAAACCTTGCGACTGCCCGACATATACCCTATGGGGGTATGGGTATGGCACATCTCGGCAAGGACAATCAGGCGCTCATCATGCGGATACGTCGCATGGTCGGACAGTTGCAGGCGGTCGAGCGCTCGCTCGTCGAAGGCGAGGACTGCGCGAAAGTGCTGCTGCAGAGCGCGGCGGTGCGCGGCGCGGTCAACGGCTTCATCGACGAACTGATCGAGGATCACTTGCGCACCCACGTCTCCGCGCCCGACCTCTCCGACGCCGAGCGCGAGGACGGCGTGCAGGCCGTGATCGCCGCCATCCGCCGTTACGCGAAGTAGAAAGACCGCATTTCCCATGGCCTCCCTGCCTCCCCCTTCCGTTCACGATCACGATTTCCTCGGCGCCTCGCATGACGCCAACGCCCGCCGCACGCAGTGGGTAGTGGCCCTCACCGCGGTCATGATGGTGGGCGAGATCGTCGCCGGATATGCCACCGGATCGATGGCGCTGCTCGCCGACGGGTTCCACATGGCGACCCATGCCGGAGCGCTCGGCGTCGCTGCGCTGGCCTATCGCTATGCCCGCAGACACCGCCGCAATCCGGCCTTCAGCTTCGGCACGGGCAAAGTCGGCGACCTCGCAGGCTTCGCCTCGGCGCTGGCGCTGGCGCTGTTCGCGGTGGGGATCGGGGTGGAATCGGTGGAGCGCCTGCTCACCCCCGGCCCGGTGGCTTTCGGGGACGCGACCGTCGTGGCGGTAATCGGCCTGATCGTGAACATCGTCAGCGCCCTGCTCCTCTCGGGCGACCATCACCACCATGGGCATGGGCACCACCATGACCACGCTCATGATCACGGGCATCATCACGGGCATGCGCACAACGACAACAACTTGCGCTCGGCCTACCTGCACGTGCTGGCCGATGCGCTCACCTCGGTCATGGCGATCGTCGCGCTGCTGGCCGGGCGCTATCTGGGCTGGACCTTCCTCGACCCGCTGATGGGCGTGGTCGGTGCCGTGGTCATCGCGCGCTGGTCATGGTCGCTGATGAAGGACACCGCCGCGATCCTGCTCGACCGAACCGACGACCACATTGCCGAAGAAGTGCGCGAGGCCATCGAAGGCCCCGGCGATGCGCGCATCACCGACCTCCACGTCTGGCGCATCGGCCCGGACGCCCATGCCGCGATCATTTCGGCCAGTTCGGTGCAGGACCACGCGGAACTGCGCCGCCGCCTGACGCCGGTTCATGAACTGCGCCACGTCTCGATCGAGCGGCATTGAAGGCAGGCGTCGAAGGCATACGTCGTCCCGGCGCAGGCCGGGACCGGTGGCTGTCTTTAGGCGCGACCTTGCTCGCGGGGGCTTTGACAAGCTCAGCCTGAGCGGGATCTGGAGACCTGCTCTCAACACCGCTCAGGCTGAGCTTGTCGAAGCCCCCGCGGCAAACCGCCAGCGGTCCCGGATCAAGTCCGGGACGACGTCAGGCCGCGAACCAGGCGGTTTCCTCGCCGGTTGTCGTCGAGTAACGCTCCAACTGGCTGTCGAGGCCGGAGAATTCCCAGGTCAGACGCAGGAACACCGCATCCTCGCCGTGCACCCACAGCCGCGCGGGAGGCCAGTGCGGCTGCCAGCGCAATTCATAGACGTCGGCCATAAAAGCCCCCGCCGGAACGGTCACGTCTTCCTTGCCGACATACGTAACGCCGATCGTGATCGGCAGCGCAACGAGCGAGCTTTCGCCGTTGATGTCGTAGGAACAGGTGACGCTCGGGATCATCCGCTCGGTCCCCGGCGCATCGGTCCCGCGTGCGAGCGCGATGGCGCCGTCGCCCGCCAGCGGATGCAGGCCGAGATAGTCGACGCGCCCCGGCAAGGTCTGGCTGGTGCGCCCGAGGTTCGCAGTCAGCGACTCGCAATGCGTCGCGTCGGGCGTGAAATAGTACCACGAACTGCCGGTCAGCTTGCCGTACTGGACGACGCGCACCTGCCCCTCGACCGGGCGCAGATCGTTATCGAGGCTCCACGAGGCATCGCGGGTCAGGGCGCCGTCGCCCATCTCGCAATAGGCGCGGACCGTGCGGCCATCGGCGCGCACATCGATGCCGAAGTCCTCGATCCCCTGCGGGCCGTCGGCGTGATGATAGACGATGCGGCCCGCATGACGGCGAAGATATGTCATCCCGCGCCTTCTCCCAAAAACTGCGGCATTCGATCCGGTCGAACGCAAAAACGGGGGCCCCGCAAGGAGCCCCCGAACCCAATCAGCCAAGCTGGCCGGGGATGTGGCTCTCGTGGTTCTGGAGATACCACTCGGCGATTTCCTCGCGGGTGGCCCACCAGACGCCGTCGAGCGACTTGGCGTGCTCGATGAACTCGCGCACCGCGCGGACGCGATGGGCGCGGCCGGCGACGTGCGGGTGCAGGCCGATGTTCATGATGCGGCCGCTCTTGGCGCCTTCCGCATAGAGCACGTCGAGTTCCTCGATCAGCGCATCGCGGAACTGGTCGGTGGTGAAGTTCTTGCGGGTGATGAAGGTGAAGTCGTTGATCTCGTTGGAATACGGGACCGAGACGATGGGACCGTTCGGTGTGCGCAGCAGGTACGGCTGGTCGTCGTTCATGATGTCGCAGTAGAAGGTGCAGCCTTCACCGGCGAGAATGTCCGCCGTCTGCATCGTGCCGCGCAGCGAGGACGAGAGCCAGCCCTTGGACTTGCGGCCGGTGTACTTCTCGAACTGTTCGAGCGAGCGCATGATGATGTCGCGCTCCTTCTCGGGCTCGTGCGCGAAGGTGGTGAGCAGTTCGCCCTGCTCCCAGTTGTGGGTCAGCAGTTCCCAGCCACGCTCCAGCACTGCGTCGGTCATCGCCTTGCGGCGTTCGAAGGTGACGGCGTTGGTGGTGCAGCTGGCCTTCACGCCCAGTTCGTCGAACAGCTCGAACAGGCGCCAGATACCCACGCGCTGGCCGTATTCGCGCCAGGTGTAGTTCGGGAAGTCGGGCGTGTTGCCCGGCAGGATGTCCGGCAGGATCGCCGGGCCGCCCGCGTAGTAGGGCTTGTCGGTGTCCTTGGTGAGATCCCAGGTCTCGAGATTGAAGGTGATGAGCAGCGCCACGCGCTTGCCGTCCGGCCACTGGAGCGGCTGGCGCTGCGGCATCGGGACGTAATCGTATTCCATCATGAACTCCGTAAACTTTTCTCTCGACCCGTCATCAGCTTAGAGCGCCGAAGCCTGATCGCCAGTGCTTGGTTTGCAAGTGTCGGATCAGAATTCCGAAAGCAGGCGGCCGAAGCCTTCCTTCTGGTCCTTGAAGCCCATCGTGCGCAGGGCATGCCAGTAAGTCGCGGTGTTGATCGCGATCACCGGCTTTTCCAGCCAGAACTCGGCCATCGCGGCGACTTCGGCGAAGGCGAGGTTGGTGCCTGCCTGGATCACCGCGTCGACGCCTTCGCTCACCTTGATGGCGGTGCGCTTGAGGGTCTGCTTGCTCTCGTGCGCGATCAGCATCGGCGACTGGCACTTGAGGCCCTCGATGTGGACGACCTCGTAGCCCTGATCCTCGAAGAACTTCTTGACGTTGGCGTCGCCCACCGGGGCATAGGGGGTGAGGATGCCGATCTTGCGGATCTTCTTACCGTCGGCCTCTTCGTAGGCGCGGATCGCGGCGTCGACGGCGGTGGAGCCCATGATCACCGGCACGCCGCCAGTGCGCTCAAGCATGCGCTGGTGCAAACGCTCGGCGCCCTCGGCACCGTCCCAGAAGGTCTCGGCCGACATGCCCATGATGACGCAGCCCGGGTCCATCGACATCGACACGTCGACCGCATCGAAAGTGGCGCTGCGGATGTTCTCCAGCATCTCCACGAAGGTCGCGTCGTCCACGACCTTGGTGTCGGGAATCGAAATGCGCGAGAAGTGGTTGGTCACGCCGCGCGGGCGCATGTCCGCGTACTCGGGCTCGACGCTGGTGTTGGTCGAGGGGGCGACCACCGCGAACTTCATGCGGTAACCGAGAGAATCCGTCATTTCCTATATCCCACGCAGCTGGAGAGCGGGCTCTCCGAAAGAGTTGCAGACGGGCCGGCAGAACCCTGGCCGGAAGATCGTGTCGCCCTTGCGGATCGGGGGCTGCTGATGCCCTCGTTCACCCCCGTTCATCGCGCTCCGAGCCGACCTTCCGCAAGTCCGCACCCGGCTCGTTGTCCACCTGACGACTATTGGCGGCCGCGCACTCGCGGCGGCGCGGCAGGACGGGAACTATCGGTGCGAACCAGCAAAGGCAGACCGATGACCGAGCATCCCTCCTCAGCCCTCGTGCGTGCGACGATCTTCGTGCGCGATCTCGACAAGGCGACGCAGTTCTACCGCGCGATCGGCCTTACGGAGACCTACTTCGAGGGCAAGCTGAGCCACCCTTCGGCGACCGAAATCCTGGGCTTCGACGACCCGCGCCCGTTCGAGATTCGCATCGTCAAGCGCCCCGGTCCGAACTACGGCATGATCGGCCTGTTCAAGCTGGCGGACGGCACCACGGACGAAGTCATTCCGCCCGCAACCGGCCCGGCACGGATCGGCGAGGTGGCGCTGGTGTTCTACG
>JASGGD010000051.1:0-25820 GCA_047605225.1 Novosphingobium sp. | reverse complement strand
AAGCAATCCAGGGCGGAACAAGACTGCCCTGGATTGCTTCGCTGCGCTCGCAATGACGATTGGGGGGACGATGGAAGCGCGCGCCTAGGGGAAGTTTCATAGGGGGCTAAAGGAAAACTATCTTTCTCAACTGAATTGGTTGACTATCAACGCTCCCATTCCAGGGAGTTTCCGATGACCGATATCTCGTACCGCTTCGTCCGTCATGCATTGCTGGCGTCTGCGGCCGTTTTCCCGATGGTTGCGCAGGCCGAGGAAGCGCCTGAACCCGTCTCCGGTGAGATCGTGGTGACCGCCCGCTATCGCGACGAATCCATCCAGCAGGTGCCGATCGCGATCACCGCCGTCAGCGGCCAGTCGCTGAACGATCGCGGCATCCACAACCTGCAGGACCTGTCCGCCACCGTCCCCTCGGTCGACTTCCGCACCAGCGCGTCCAACAAGGACCGCTCGGTCTTCGTGCGCGGCGTCGGCACGATCAGCACCTCGCCGGGTGTGGAATCCTCGGTCTCCACGGTGGTCGACGGCGTCGTCCTCTCGCGTCCGGGACAGGCGACGCTCGATGTGGGCGAAGTGTCGCGGATCGAGGTGCTGCGCGGGCCGCAGGGCACGCTGTTCGGCAAGAACTCCTCGGCGGGCGTCATCAGCGTGGTCACCGCTGCGCCCTCGGACACCTTCCACGCCTACACCGAAGGCACCGCCACCACGGATGAGGAATACCGCCTCAAGGCCGGCGTCACCGGCGCCATCGCCTCCAACGTGACGGCTCGCATCGACGGCCTCTACGCCAACTACGCCGGCAACGTGCGCAACCTCAACACCGGGAGCAAGGTCAACGGCTACGAGCGCTACGGTGCGCGCGGCAAGATAGAGGCGCGCCCGACGGAGACACTCAAGATCACCCTCGCGGGTGACTACCTGCACTCCTACGACGATGCCACCAGCGTCTACACGAGCACCTCGCAGACCGCCTACCCCACCGGCACCGTCACCACCTCGGCTCCGCTCGGCGCGTTCCTGTCGGGCGTGGGCATCACGCCGAGTGCGTCCAACCGCAAGGCCAGCACCAGCTTCGACACGCACGTTACCGACAGGAACTACGGCGGCTCGCTGACCGGCGAACTGGAACTGGGTGACTACACCGTCACCTCGATCACCGCCTATCGCGAGTGGAAGAACCACCAGTTCCAGGACAACGACGGGCTCTCGGCGCTGACCGCCACGTTCCCGCAGATCCACGACGAGGGCAAGCTGGCCTCCAGCCAGTTCTCGCAGGAACTGCGCCTGACCTCGCCCAAGGGCAACTTCATCGACTACGTCGTGGGCGCCTACTACATGCGCGCCAAGACCGACGAGACGTATGAGCGTACCGTCACCCGCCTGATCTCCGGCAGCGAAGTCCCGGTCACCGGCGTCGCCGACTACGGCATCCTGAGCAAGAACTATGCGGTGTTCGGCGAGGCGAACTTCAACTTCACCTCGTGGCTGCGCGCCTTCGCGGGTTATCGCTCGATCTGGGACGACCTGAGCTTCTACCACGAGCGCACCTCGACCAACGATCCGACCAATTCGGGGGCGTCGTCGCTCGATATCACCTCGATCCGTGCCTACCATCAGGCACAGGGTTCGACCTCGCAGCGCGGCGATTCCTATCGCGGCGGCATCCAGCTCGACGTGACGCCCACCACTCACGCCTATTTCACCTATGCGCGCGGCTACAAGGGACCGGCCTACAACGTCTACTTCAACATGCGCTCGCTCAACGCGACGACGCCGCTGGACGAGATCGTGCTGAAGCCGGAAACCTCGGACTCGTTCGAGGCGGGCATCAAGGGCACCGCGCTCGACCGCAAGATCACGTATGCGCTGGCGGTCTACCAGACCAAGTTCCACAACTATCAGGCCAACTACAACGACGTCGTCGGCGGCGCGCAGGTCACCCGCCTGATCAACGCGGGCACCGTGGAGAGCAAGGGCGTGGAGCTGGAGTTCGGCCTGCACCCGATTCCGGGCCTCTCGCTCGATACCTCGCTGGCCTATACCGATGCCAAGGTGGTCCATTTCAACTGCCCGGTCGGTGCGCCGACCAGCTGCGATATCGACGGCCAGCCGCTGCCCTTCGCGCCGAAGTGGAAGCTCTACAGCAACGCCTCGTACCGCTTCGCGCTGACGGACTCGCTGAACCTGGAAATCCAGAGCGACGTCTCGCTCAAGAGCAAGACGCAGTATTCGCTGACGCAGACGCCCAGCACGGTCCAGCCGGACTACGTCATCTGGAACGCCAGCGTGGCGCTGCTGGGTGCGGACGATAGCTGGCAGGTGCGCGGCTTCGTGAAGAACATCACGAACCAGAGCTATGCGACCCTGCTGGCCAACGGTGCGCTTGCGGGCACCGTCCGCTTCGTCCCGCGCGACGACAAGCGCTACGGCGGAATCATGCTGCGCAAGGACTTCTGATCCGACCTCGACTCGCCATTGCGGGCGAAGCGAGGCAACCCGGGGTGGCATCATGCTGTCCCGGGTTGCTTCGTTTTTCCCGCAATGGCGAGATGAATGATCGCATGTCGCGGCAATGCCGGTGGGGTGGGATTGCCGGTCATCGCTAAGTCATTATTCAATTTCCATAATCGCGATGTGGCTGTGGATCGCCGGGATTTCTGGGAGAAATCTCTTTGAGGGGCGGTCCGGTGAGCGCTATATTGCGGCCCCGAAGTAATGGGCCAAGCGGGATCCCGGCGGAACATTCAGACCCATACTATTGCGCCTTTCCTGCTGCATCGCAGAAAGGGCATGGACGCCGCCGCCATCCCGTATTACCATGTTGAAAATAAGTATTACTGACATGGGTGGTCAAATATTACGAGGGCGTGCGCATGAACGGAGTTCGCGTAGGTAACAGGCTGATCGGTACACAGGCCCCAGTCACTGTCGGCTGGGAGAATATCGGCAGGGTCGAGGGCGGCCCGGTGAAGCAGTTCGTCTTCACCTGGTTCCAGCCCACGGTGCTCTTCGCGCTGATCGCCTTCTGGTACTACGCCCCCAATTCCATCGCCAAGGCATCGACCGCAATCGGCATCGGCATCGGCTTTCGCCTGTTCCTCCTCGCGCTCGAATGGTTCTTCCCCCGCTACGAGAGCTGGAACCTGACCTGGAAGGAACTGGCGACCGATCTGTTCTACGTCGGCCTCGGCTACACCATCCTGCGCATCATCGACGGCTACATCGGCGACGGCGTGATGATCGAGGCGATCCAGGGCGCGTTCCACTGGGACAAGTTCGCCTGGTTCACCGGACTGCCGCTGCTGCTGCAGGCGTTCCTTATCTCGTTCATCTTCGATTTCGGGCAGTACTGGATGCATCGCGGGATGCACAACTGGTATCCGCTGTGGCTGCCGCATTCGGTGCACCACTACATCACCCAGCTGAACATCAACAAGGGCGCGGTCGGCAATCCGGTCGAGCTGTTCCTGATCGGGCTGGGCGTCGGCGGCTTCTTCGACTTCCTGCCGCGCGCGTTCCTGCTGGCAGGCGCGATCGGCATGGCGGTCGGCAGCTACCAGCACATCAACGTGCGCTTCAATTCGCCCCGCTGGTGGCGCTACCTGTTCCACACGACCGAGCATCACAGCCTGCACCACTCGCAGGACTTCGAGGCGAGCCGCAGCAACTTCACCAACACCTACATCTTCATCGACCGCATGTTCGGCACCTGCGTCGATGGCGAAGCGGAGCTGCTGGGCATGGAGGGCGGCCGCCGCATGGGCATCCGCGAGCAGATGACCTTCCCCTTCACCGAAGGCTGGAAGACGCTGAAGGAACGCTTCGGGCGCCAGCCGATCACCGCCGTTCCGGCCGAGTGATCCGGCGCTTCGGGCGCGGCTCTCATCCCATGCACATGCAGTCCACCGGTCTGGGCGGCCCTTATGGTCGTGCCGAAAGGAATACCATGAACGCGCGTTTCATCGACTGGATCTGGCATGTCAGGGGCAGCCTGCCGCTCGCGCCGGGACAATCGCGCGAAGATGCCCTGGACCGCCTCACCCCCCTGTTCTTCGAGAGCGGCACCAGCCACGATCGCGGCGGCGACACGCTGACCTTCACCAAGCGTGATCAGGCGGCGCAGGACAAGATGTCGGTCTTCGACGGCGGCACCCTCAGGATCGAGAACGGCGCGACGGGATCGGTGCTGCGCTGGCACATGACCAGCCGGGCGCTGCTGCTCTGCTTCCTCGCGCCGCTGCTGTTCCTCGCCTTCGGGCAACTGACGATCGCGCTCGGCAAGCTGGAAACGCCCGCGTCGGAGGAATCTAAGAAGAAGGACGACAAGAAGGACAAGGCCGAGGTGCCGATGAATCCCATCGACAAGTTCCTCGGCGCGCCTGCTCCGGAAAAGCCCAAGAAGGACGCCAAGGACAAGAAGGAAGAGAAGAAGGACGACAAGCACTCGCCCACCTCGGCTTATGTCTTCGCGGGCATCTTCGCGGCGCTCTACGTCGGCGGCCGGATTCTGGAGGACTGGAAGATCAAGGCGCTGATCCGAAGGAAACTGGCAGGCACCTGAAGGGCAACGCCGACATGGAAATGTCATGCAGGCGCTCTAGCGGCACGACTCGAACCCAAGCTCAGGCCCAATGGGGGAGTCTTTCGTGCTGTCGTCGATCAAGGGTCAGCCCGCAGAGGCCGAACCGCTGGGCCTCGAATCGCAGGGCCCCGAATTGCAGGGCCATGACTGGGACGCGATACGCGGCGCGTTGCGGCGCTATCTGCGCGCGCGCGGGGCGCAGGACGACGTAGCCGACGACGTCGCGCAGGAGACGCTGGCGCGGCTCGTCGAACTCGCGCGGACGCAGCAGATCGCCAGCATGCTCGCGCTGGGGTTCCGCATTGCCGACAACGTGCTGGTGGACATGCACCGGCGCAACAGTCGCCTGACGGCCGAGATCGACGAGGACTTTCGCAGCGAGGAACCCTCGCTCAACCGCGTGCTCGATTCCCGCCGGGCGATGGAAGTGTTCGACCGCTGCCTGAAGCGGATGCCCGCCCTGCGCCGCGAGGTGCTGGTGCGGCGGCGGCTCAATCAGGAAAGCTGCCGCGCCATCGGCGACGACCTGCACATGAGCGCCAAGGCCGTCGAGAAGCACATCACGCGCGGCATGATCGACTTGCGGCGGGCGCTCGATCAGGCGGGCATCGATCTGGTGGGGCAGGACTGATGGGCCACGAACTGCACTCGATCGACTGGCAGGCGGCGCAATGGGTGGACCGCATGAGCCGTCCGGTGCTCGACAGCGATGCGGCGGCGGCGTTCGACCGCTGGATACTCAAAGACCCGCGCCACGTCGAAAGCTACGCGCGGATGGCGGCGCTGTGGCAGTCGGACGGGCTCGACGCGGCGCTTGGAAATAGCGGCACGCTGCCCCGCGCCAGCAATGACGACGGCCCGACGCACGCGACCTCGGGGGCATCGCGCCGGGGGTGGGCGCGCGTGCTGCAGGCGGGCGGAGCGCTGTGCCTGCTCGCCGTGGCCCTGATCGCCGGGCCGCGCCTGCTGGTGTCCGAGGCGCGCTTCGCGACCGGGCACGGGCAGATGCGAACGGTCTCGCTCGACGACGGATCGACCGTCCACATGGACGGCGAGACGCGCATCGCGGTGCGGATCACGCCATGGTCGCGCCACGTCGAACTGCAGCGGGGCGAGGCGTTCTTCGATGTCGCGCACGAGCGGCTGCGCGGTTTCACCGTCGACGCCGGGGGCGCAAGCGTCTCGGTGCTCGGCACCGCCTTCGACATCGACCGGGTCGACGAGGATACGCGCGTCATCCAGGTCTATCGCGGCCTCGTCAGCGTCGATGCCGGGGCAGGGCGGCAGTGGCGCCTTCCCGCCGGGAGCGGACTGGAACTCGCCGGAGGGCGCGTCCGCAGCCTGAAGGGCGTGGACGGCGCGCGTCCGGGCTGGAGCGAAGGCTGGCTGGAGGCGAACGACACGCCGGTTTCGCAGCTGGTGCAAAAGCTCAACCGCGCCTCGCCTCACCTGGTCGAGCTGGCCGACCCGGCGCTGGGCGAACTGCTGGTGACGGGGCGCTTCCGGATGGACGACCCGAAGGGCGTGCTCGACGCGGTGGCGGCGATCCACGATCTGAACTGGCGTGAGGCAGGCAACCGCTACGTGCTGGAACGCTGACCGTCCGCGTCTTCGTGCGTCATCGAAGTTTCATAATAACTCCATGAAAATGTAAGAAAAAATATTTGTCGGGTTTTGCTCCCGTGGCGCGTCTGCCCCTCGAACGGATTGTTCGACTGGGGGTATTCTTCGATGTTTCTTGTGAACCGGCCCGCCGTATCGGCGCTGGCCATGGCTGTTGCGAGCGTTGTTGCCGTACCGGCGGCGGGGGCCGCCGAGCAGCGGTACACGTTCGCCATTCCGGCGCAGGACCTTGCCCATGCGCTGCAGGAATTCTCGCGCGTGACCGGCACGCCGGTCGCCGCCTCGCCCGAGGCCCTGCGCGGTCGTCGCAGCCAGGCGGTATCGGGCACCATGTCTGCGCAAAGCGCGCTGCAGCGGCTGGTCGGCGGCGCCAATGTCGATACGCAGCGGCGCGGCGGCACGATCATCGTCAAGCCGCTCGCCGCGCGCAGCACTTCGGCGGGCCTTGCCCGACGCACCGCGCGCGCGACGGCGGCAAAGCCCGCCGAAGCCAGGATGGCGGCCGACGAACCGGCCGATGGCGAGATCGTCGTCACCGGCTACGTCGAGGCCGTCCAGCGCTCGCTGGAAACCAAGCGCAACGCCGATACCGTGTCGGACACGGTCACCGCCGACGACATGGGCAAGCTGCCCGCCAACAACGTCTCCGAAGCGCTGGCCCGCCTGCCCGGCGTCAACGCGGTGCGCGATTCCGCGACCGGCGAGGGTGACCGCATCACCGTTCGCGGCATGTCGACCGAACTGAACAACTACTCGATCAACGGCGTGCGCGTGGGCGGCGCGGGTTCGCGCGACAACAACTTCTATCGCGGGGTGCGCCTCTCGGTCCTGCCGCCCGACGGCATCAAGCAGATCACCGTGTTCAAGACCCTGACGCCCGACCGCGATGGCGATGCGCTGGGCGGCTCGGTGGACATTTCCACGCCGACCGCGTTCGATCAGGCGCCGACCTACTTCCGCCTCTCGGCCGAAGGCGGCATGCTCGACAAGTACGATCACAAGAAGTCGGGACAAGTCTCGGGCGCCTTCTCGCGCCAGTTCAGCGACAACTTCGGCGTCTTCGTCTCGGCCAGCTGGAGCCGCCGCAAGTCGCAGTACGAGCAGAACGGCGTCGACGGCGACAACCAGCCCGACACCTGGTACGACGACAGCGAGACGCTGGGCTGGGACCCCAACCGCTTTGTCATGCGCGGCATGGATCTGGCCTTCGGCGAGACCGACGTGAAGCGCTGGGGCGGCAACACCAGCATCGACTACCGCTCCGACAACCACGACATCCACTTGCGCGGGCAGTACAACAAGTACCAGAAGAAGCAGTTCACCAACCGCCTGAACTTCCGCAACGACACCGCGCAGAACTCGGCGCGGCTGTCGCAGGTGGACACCGACGACACCAGCCTCGGCCAGCCCGACGACATGGTGACTGGCTACGACGACGATCTCGGCCGCATCTATGGCTACACCGCCGACCAGATCGTCGATCGCGATGGCGACGGCATCATCACCGATGCCGATCGCTCGACCCGTTCGTTCTACAGCCTCAACGGCGGCTCGGGAACCTGGGACCCGCAGGGCTTTCGCCTGCGCCGCTTCTGGGAAGCGACGAACGAGAGCGGCAACCTCGCCTCGGCGAACTTCGGCGGCGTGTCGCGGCTGGGCCAGCTGACGGTCGACTACGACGTCTCGTATTCGCAGGCGCAGGACAACCTCGACGACGGCTACACGATGGAGTTCCGCAGCGACAAGTACGGCTGGCTGGGCAATACCGGCGTGCTGTTCTCGTCCACCGGGGACTCGCGCTTTCCCAAGTGGCTGCTGAACGAGGCGGGCCTTGCCGCCGTGCAGGACCCTTCGGAGTATGCGTTCAGCAGCCTCGAAGGCGAAGTCGGCGGCAGCCGCGAGAAGCTGTGGCAGGGCCAGATGAACCTGCAGTGGAAGCCCGACAGCAGCTGGCTGGAATCGATCAAGGCGGGCGGCAAGTTCTACGACTCGCGGCGCCGGACGTATTCGGGCTCGTTCCTGAACCTCGAGACCGACGGCACCATGGCCGATTTCTCGGCGTTCTACGGCAAGGACATCAAGAGCCTGTTCGGTGGCGCCTATAGCGGGGTCTATCGCCTCGGTCAGACGCTCGACAACGAGGCGATGCTCGCCGAACTGCAGCGCGCGGAGAACGGCGAGAGCACGATGTTCGAGGGCTACGCCGTCGATCCCAACGATGCCGAACTCTCCGACGAGGACAGCTTCCGCTTCAACGAGCGGGTCGTCTCCGGCTATGCGATGGCAACGGCCCGGATCGGCAAGGCGCAGATCATCGGCGGCGTGCGCGTGGAGACCACGCGCAACACCATCGAAGCCTGGCTGATGGACGCGGTACAGGGCGAGCGCTTCACCACCGACCGCACCAGCTTCACCAACGTCCTGCCCTCGCTCCACGTCAATTACGACTTCGACAGCAAGACCAAACTGCGCGCCGCTGCCTGGACCAGCTTCGCCCGCCCGGACATCGCCCGCATGAGTTCGGCGCGCGAATACAGCTACGATACCGACCCCGATGGCGACGGCGAACAGAACCCGACCGCCGACTGGGTGCTGGTCGGCATCGAGCAGGGTAACCCGAACCTCAAGCCGATGCGCTCGACCAACCTCGACATGTCGCTGGAGCATTATGCGGGCAATACCGGCGCCTATTCGGTGGCGATCTACTACAAGCACATCACCAACTTCCTGTTCCGTTCCTCGTCCTCGAACATCCGTGACGGGACGCTGGGCGAGAACGTCGATCCGGCGGGCGTCGCCATCGCCATGCCCAACAACGGCAAGTGGGCCGAAGTCTACGGCATCGAATTCAGCGCGCAGCAGCAGCTGCACTGGCTGCCGGGCATCCTGAGTTCGCTCGGTATCGGCGGCAACCTGACGCTGCAGCGCTCCAAGGCGGTCACCGGCCTGTCGTGGCACCCGGAGGGCTACACCTTGCCACTGATGGAAACCCCCGAGACGATCGCCAACCTCCAGATCTTCTGGGAGCGCAAGGGCTGGGAAATCTACGGCGCGTGGAACTACCAGAGCAAGTTCATGGGCGGCATCCAGGACTTCGGCAACGACCCGTACGAGCAGGCCTACAGCTTCGTCGACCTGACCTTGCGCAAGACGTTCATGAAGAAGTCCTCGATCCAGTTCCAGGTCCAGAACCTCTTCGACTCCCACACTTACTGGGAGACGGTTTCGTCCGGCACCGGCGCCAGCCGCGCCTACATCAAGAACGGGCGCAGCATGTCGCTCGGCTTCAACCTGATATTCTGAGGGGCACGAAGATGACTGCGACCCGATTTTTCGTGGGCGCGCTGCTGCTGACCGGCGCGCTTCCCCTCAGCGCGGCGGGGGCCTCCGCAGCCCCCGCCGCACCCTCTCCTGCGGTTACGCTGGCTCCGGCCGGCGTGACACCGGAGCGGATCGTGCTCAACCTGACCGCCGACCCGGCGACCGAGATGGCCGTGACCTGGCGCTCGGCCCCCGGTTCGGCCGGGCAGGTGCAGTACGCGGTGGCGACCGACGGCCCGGACTTCGTGAAGGCGCCCACGATGCTGGCCGCGACGACCGACGATGCCACCCTGCCGGTGCGCGAGGACCCGGCTTTCCGCGCCGCCTATCACTCGGCGGTGCTCAAGGGGCTGCAGCCGGACACCGTCTACGCCTATCGCGTCGGCGACGGTGCGCACTGGTCCGAGTGGTTCCAGTTCCGCACTGCCGCCAGGGAGATGAAACCGTTCCGTTTCATCTACATGGGCGATATGCAGAACCAGATCCTGTCCGAAGCCTCGCGCACCTTGCGCATGGCTTTCCGGCAGGCGGGCGACGCCGCCTTCACGATCCACGCGGGCGATCTCGTCAACCGTCACGACAGCGACGCCGAGTGGGGCGAGTGGTTCGCGGCCGGCGGCTTCCTCTACGCGCAGACGCCGCAGATGCCGACGCCCGGCAACCACGAATACGTGAAGGACGAGGCCGCCCGCGCGGGCTCTTCGATCACCGGTCAGTGGCGCCGCCAGTTCACCCTCCCTGACGACGGCCCGGCGGACGTGCCCGCCAGCCGCGAGACCAACTGGTACACCGACTATCAGGGCCTGCGCCTGATCTCGATCGATTCCATGCAGGTCGACCGCGACGAGAAGGCGAGGAAATCGATCGTCAAATGGCTCGACGGCGTGCTGGCGAACAACCCGAGCCGCTGGACGGTGATGTTCCTGCACTTCCCGCTGTTCTCCAGCGAGCCGGAGCGTGACAATCCCAGGGTGCGGGCCGCGCTCAAGCCATTGGTGGACAAGTACAAGGTCGATCTGGTGCTGCAGGGACATGACCACGGCTATGCCCGCGGCGCCATCGGTCCGAATGGTCCGACCAACGATGCCGAGGGATCGACTTATGCGGTGTCGGTGGCCGGTCCGAAGATGTACGACGTCGCCAGCCTGCCCTGGGCACGCAAATCGGCCTCGCGCACGCAGGCTTATCAGGTCATCGACGTTGCGGCGGACCAGCTGACCTATCGCGCCTACACCGCACGCGGCATGCCGCTGGACGAAGTGACGCTTCACAGGCGGTAAGGTGCCGAGTCGTTCGCAGCGCAGAACGACACTCAGGCATTCCGGCAAAGGCCCATCGGCGCGGTCGGTCCCATAGGCGGGCCGGCCGCGCTGGCGTGCGGGGAAGTGACTGGAAAATCGGCATAAATGTCACGCTATGAAATCTACATGAAATATTTCGATACATATATTGCTATTGAGAGTAGGTCGCATTATCAGCCCCTCGTCCACATGAGGGGGAACACATGCCAGTCAACTCGTCCAAGGCGGCTGCCCGCCGCACTTTCCTTGCGCTTTCGTGTATCGCACCCGCCTTCGCCGCGAGCGGCGCCATGGCGCAGTCGGCCGATGCGGAGCGCAGCCTCGGCGGCGTGACCGTCTCCGACACCGCGATCACCGAAGTGCCCGGCCGCAAGCTCGAATCCCCCAAGCGCACGCGCCCCGTCCGCGACACGCCGCAGACGATCACGGTGCTGTCCAACGAAGTGATCGAGCAGCAGAACCTGCTGACCCTGCGCGACGTGCTGTCCACCGTCCCCGGCATCACTTTCGGCGCGGGCGAGGGCGGCACCGGTCCCGGCGACAACATCACCTTCCGCGGCTATAGCGCCGCCAACGACATCACCGTGGACGGCGTGCGCGACAGCGCGCAGATCACCCGCACCGACCCGTTCAATCTCGATCAGGTCGAAGTGACCAACGGTGCGAACTCCGTGATCTCGGGCGCAGGCTCGGTCGGCGGCAACATCAACATCGTCACCAAGCGCCCGAAGGCCGACGATGCGTACGTCGCCACGGCAGGTATCGGCACCGACAACTACTATCGCGCCACGGTCGACCTGAACAAGCGTGTCAGCGATCTCGTCGCCTTCCGCCTCAACGGCATGTGGCACCGCAACGACGTGCCCGGCCGCGACGTCGAGGACTACAAGCGCTGGGGCATCGCGCCTTCGGTGACCATAGGGATCGAAAGCCCGACCCGTCTGACGCTGCAGTACAGCCACCAGGAAGACGACAATATCCCGCAGTACGGCCTGCCTTATTATGCGGCGGCAGGCGGTCTGATCTCCGGCGTCCATCGCAGCGACTACTTCGGCTTCCGCAACGTCGACAAGCAGAAGATCAACGTGGACCAGCTGACCGCGATCTTCGAGCATGAATTCAGCGACACCGTCTCGATCCGCAACCTTGCCCGCTGGCAGGACTCGCGCCAGCTCACCCAGGTCAATCCGCCGCAGGGCACGTACTGCCTGTCGAGCGGCCTGACCCCGCTCGGCGCCGCTTGCACGGTCAACATCGGTACGACGGCTGCGCCCAACAACGTCCTCGTCCCCGCCGGTTACTACTACCCGACCGGCCCGCGCGGCACCACGCGCGACACGCGCAACCAGCTGATGTTCGACCAGCTCGACCTCAAGGCAGTGTTCAACACCGGCGCGATCGAGCACACGATCACGCTGGGTGGCGCCGTCACCTGGGAGAAGTACGACCTCTACAACGGCAACGTGCTGCGCAATGCCGACGGCACCAACGCCTTCACCCGCCTGCCGCTGATCAACATCGACAACCCCAACGAGGTGATCACCGGTCCTGCGACTTCGGCGTTCACTTACGGTAGCAACGTCTACACCGGCGCGGTCAACTTCATCCGCACCGGCCACACCATCGGCGAGCAGACCAACGTGGCGGGCTACCTGTTCGACACGATGAAGCTGGGCAAGTTCGAACTCAGCGGCGGCGCCCGTCTCGAACGCAACACCGGCACCTCGCGCGCCGACACCATCGCGGGCACGACCACCGCGACCGCCACGCAGGGCGACGTCACCCCCGGCGTCGAGGCTCGCAATGCCGACACGCTGTTCTCCTACCGCGTCGGCCTGAATTACAAGCCGGTCGAGGAAGTCAGCCTCTACGTCGCCTATGGCAATTCGCGGACCCCGTCGAAGAACTCGGTCAACGGTTCCTGCACGGCCGACGCGCCGGGCGTCGTCAACACGACCTGCAACATCAGCCCGGAATCGGCCAAGAACTACGAGATCGGCGCGAAGGCCGAACTGTTCGACGGCGGCCTGCTGCTGACTGCCGCAGCCTTCCGGAACGAGCGCGACAAGTACGCAGTCGTTTCGGGCGACCCGACGGTGCCGAACCAGCAGCTCGACGGCAAGTCGCGGGTCGACGGCATCGCGATCGGCGCTTCGGGCACCATCACGCCGGCATGGACGATCACCGCCAACTACACCTACCTCAAGGCCAAGCTGATCCAGTCGGTCTCCGACTTCTGCCTTGCCAACCCCGGCGCGGTGACGGGCACGCGGACCTGCACCAATACCGCCGCGAACCCGAACCCGGGTGCGGGGCAGTACCTGCCGCAGACGCCCAAGCACTCGGCCAGCCTGTTCACCACCTACCGTCTGCCGTTCGGCCTGACCGTCGGCTACGGGTTCACGTATCAGGGCAGCTTCCTGCTGACCGCCGCGACCCCGACGACCGATGCGATCAGCTCCAAGGACTATCTGGTCCATCAGGGCTACCTGTCCTACGAGTTCTCGCCCAACCTGTCGGCGCAGCTCAACGTCAAGAACATCGGTGACAAGCTGTACTTCACCCGCATCCGCAACAACGGCTGGGCCACTCCGGGCGATGCCCGCTCGGCGGTCCTGACCCTGACCGCGAAGATGTAAACTGCCACGCAAGCCGTGGTGGTCCATGCAAAGGGACCGCCACGGCCTGACGACTGCCCGTTGCGACAAAAACCCGGAAGGAGCGCAGTGCTCCTTTCCGGGTTTCTTCGTTTTGCTAGAAATGATGAGTCGGGGCGCTCAGGACAGCTTGTAATGCGCCACGTAGCCGAGGTGGTCGGAGAAGGCGTCCTCGCCGGTGCCCTGGCCCAGCGGGACTTCGAGGCTGCGCAGGCGCATCTCGCCGCGATAGTAGAGCTTGTCCTTGTTGCGATCGCGGATGGCGGAAAGGTCGCGCTGCTGGTCCGGGGCGCCGTCGGCGGCTCGGGTGGCCTCCCGTCCGCCGGTGATGATCTCGCGCGTGGCGGCGATGCGTTCGGCGTCCTTGCCGATGTTGAAGTCCCCGCCGAGGATCAGGTCGGTATGGGGATCGACCTGCCGACGCAGGAAGGCGCGCATGGCCTCGACCTGCCGCGTGAAGGCGACATTGGCGCGCGCGACCGGCACGCCGGACGCCTTGCGCGAATTGAGGTGCGTGTCGGCCACCGCGACCGGCTTCGCACGGCCGGGCACTGCGATCCAGGCGATGACGAGGCCCTTGCTGGCAAGGCAGTCGAACCCGGCGCACATCGCCTCCGGGAAGACCATGCGGCTGGCTTTGACGATCGGGTGGTCGGACAGGATGACGAGCCCGCTGTCGACTTGCGGCCCGACCGTCTCGCCCCGGCTCCACGAGGCTTTCTGCGCGAAGGCATCGGTCTCGGCGGCGCTGCGAGGGGCATCCTTGACGCCGGGGCCGAGCAGGACGTGGGCATAGCCCGCGCGCTGCGCGATCGCCTTGGCCTCCGGGATGAAGGCTTCCTGCAGCAGGATGACGTCGGGCTGGCGCCCCTCGGCGCGCAGCTTGCGAAGCCGATTGCCGATCGCCTCCAGTGCATCGGCGCGGCCATAGGCGAGCGGGAAGGGCAGGCCCTTCACGTTGTAGGTCATGACCGAAAGCGTGCCGTCGTCGCGCACCGAAGTGACGAACGGACCTTCGGGCGCCGCCGCCGGAGACGGCTTCGACAGGTTCAGCACGACGACCGCGGCAGCCGTCGCAAGCGACATCTTCGTCAGGCTCTTCATGCGACGCGTTCCCCCCGAACTTTTCGCAACGTGGTCCTGACGGCGCCCCTAGGCGCGCCGTGTGAAACTGGCGTTGCGGTTCGGTGAAAGGCGCGTGACGTTTATCTTAAGAAAATGCCGCTGCGGGCATTTTCGCTGCGGCACCGGCCCACGCCCCCACCCGGCCACCCATCAAGTATACTTCCGTGGGTGGCCGGTGGGCGCGTGGGCCGGTGCTGCGAAGTTCGCTTCGGGGCGAAGTTCCGAAGTCAGCCCCCGCCCAGCTTCAGGCCCTTGAGCGCTGCGAACGGGCCGCTATCTTCCGGCGTGCCGATGCCTGCCGCCTTGCGCGCCGCGTCGGCGTCAGGTCCGGTCAGGAACGGATCGATCGCAAGGGCGAGGCTCTGCGCCACCGCCTCGCCGATGTCGACGTGCGTGCCTTCGTATTCGATCTCGTCGAGTTCGTCGGCGGTCAGTTCCACTTCCTCGTCCGGCGCGTAGTCGGTCGCCATGGGCACGAAGCGGAAGAACAGAGGCTCGTCGATCGATACCGGGATGTCCTCGGCCGAAACGGCGCAGGGCTGGACGATCTCCGCCTTCAGGGTTCCGCGCGCTTCCACGCGAAAACCCCCGTCCCGCTCCGACGTGGAGAGGTCGAGGTCGGCGACGAGTTCGTCGATCCGCACCAGAGCGAAACGTTCGGTGAGCGCAGCCCGTTCGGCCTCGTTAGGGGAAAGGCGGACATGCTTGCCTTCGATCTGGCGCACGTCCAGCAGGCGGGAGAATTCAGGGGTCATCGTGCGATCCTAGCAGCAAGCAGGTCTTCGTTGGAGAGGGCATCGATCTGCGCATGAAGCACCCAGACGCGGGCGGCGAGGCGCGCGGTATCTGCGCCCTCTGTCAGCGTGACGTTACGCTCCAGCGCGGCGGCCAGCGCAGCGTCGTCCTGCGGCAGCGCGTCGCGCAGGGCGCCGATCCGGCCGCCCAGCACGCTCATCAGCTTGCCCATGCGCTTGCCGACGACGAGATCGCCGACGCCGGACTGGCGCAACTGGCCGTCGATGTCGTCGACGAACAGCTCGGTCAGCCGCACCGAGGGGTTGATCAGGGTATCGTCGGTCGCCTTGTCCCGCTCGGCCCGCAGCATGACGAGCGCCATCACCAGCGTCACCGCGTCGAAACGACCGGGCACTGTATCGGCGACGCCGCACTCGGCATACCATGCCTTTTCGCGCGCGATTTCGACGACGCGGTGCCACAGCGGCCGCACGGCCTCACGAGAATCGGCGCCTTTGCCGAGCAGGCGGGAGAGGAGGGACACGATAACGACGGGCCTTTCTTCGAGGGTTTCCGTTAAGGAGCAATTCAACCGGTCTGCCCCAACGCCCATTGCGCGGGCGCGGATGGGGCCTTAAGGCCGTCTGGCGATATATGGGTATGGGCGCGGCTGGCAATGCCTGCAGTCTTCATACCTGCGGTTTGGAGTGTTGAAATGCGCAAGGTGGGTCTCAAGGTGGCAGCGGCAGGCATTGCGCTGGCGGTCGCCACTCTGGTCGGCGGCTGTACGTCGATTCGCGACCATCGCGGCTACCTGATCGATCAGTCGCTGCTCGACGCGGTGCAGCCCGGCATCGACAACCGCCTTTCGGTGGAAAAGACCCTCGGCCGTCCGACGTTCGAAAGCCAGTTCGGCACCAAGGACTGGTACTACGTCTCGCAGCAAGTGAAGACCCCGCCGTTCCGCAAGCCGCGCACCGACAGCCAGACGGTGTTGCGCGTCCGCTTCGACGCGGCGAACAACGTTGTCGGCGTCGACAAGCGCGGCGCGGAGCAGGTCGCCCGGATCGATCCGGACGGTCACGTCACGCCGACGCTGGGTCGTCACCGCAGCCTGCTCGAGGATCTGTTCGGCAACATCGGCGCGGTCGGCGCGGGCGGCATGGGTGGCAACACCGGCTCGAACACCGGCCCCGGTCCGAACGGCAGCTGATCCGTCGACAAGCTCAGGATGAGCGGGGCGGACGACGTTTCCATTCCGCTCAGGCTGAGCCTGTCGAAGCCCCCCGTGTTCGACCTGACTTGAACCATCCGGAGCGCGGCATATATCCGCGCTCATGAACAACGACGGGGCGAGCCACGGCCTCATTCAGTGGCACGGAACGACCATCATCGGCGTACGCAAGGGCGGCAAGACCGTCATCGCCGGTGACGGTCAGGTTTCCATGGGCAACACGGTGATGAAGCCGAACGCCCGCAAGGTCCGGCGCATCGGAGAAGGCGGCAAGGTCATCGCCGGTTTCGCGGGCGCCACCGCCGACGCCTTCACCCTGTTCGAGCGCCTCGAACGCAAGCTGGAGCAGTATCGCGGCCAGCTGATGCGCGCGGCCGTCGAACTCGCCAAGGACTGGCGCACCGACAAGTACCTGCGCAACCTCGAAGCGCTGATGATCGTGGCTGACGCCGACACCCTGCTGGTGCTCACCGGCAACGGCGACGTGCTGGAGCCCGAAGGCGCGGCCGGCGGCGACAGCCAGATCACCGCGATCGGCTCGGGCGGCAACTACGCGCTCGCCGCCGCCCGCGCGATCGACGCCTACGAAACTGACGCAGAGACGATCGCGCGCAAGGCCATGCAGGTCGCCGCCGACATCTGCGTCTTCACCAATGACCGCGTGACGGTCGAGACCGTCTGAGCCGGGAACCCCACATGAACGACAACCTGACCCCCAAGGCGATCGTCGCCGCGCTCGACGCGCACATCGTCGGGCAGACCGAGGCCAAGAAGGCCGTCGCCGTCGCCCTGCGCAACCGCTGGCGCCGGCAGCGCCTGGGCGCTGACCTGCGCGACGAGGTGACACCCAAGAACATCCTGATGATCGGCCCGACCGGCTGCGGCAAGACCGAGATCAGTCGCCGTCTGGCGAAGCTGGCCGACGCGCCCTTCGTGAAGGTGGAAGCCACCAAGTTCACCGAAGTCGGCTACGTCGGCCGCGACGTCGAGCAGATCGCCCGCGATCTCGTCGAGGAAGCGATCCGCATCGAGAAGGAGCGTCGCCGCGAATCCGTGCGCGAAGCGGCCAGCAAGGCGGCGATGGACCGCCTGCTGAACGCGCTTGTCGGCGAAGGCGCTTCGGAAGCGACGCGCGCCGCGTTCCACCAGCGCATCACCGAAAACGCGATGAACGAGACCGAGGTGGAGATCGAGGTGGAGGACGCGCCCTCCGGCCCGATGGAAATCCCCGGCATGGGCGGTTCGGTCGGCATGATCAACCTCGGCGATATCATGGGCAAGCTCGGCGGCCAGCGCATGAAGCGCCGCAAGATGAAGGTGCCCGACGCCTGGGACAAGCTGGTCGACGAGGAATCGGAAAAGCGCCTCGATCAGGATGACGTCGCCCGCGTCGCGCTGGCCAACGCCGAACACAACGGCATCGTCTTCCTCGACGAGATCGACAAGATCGCCGTCTCGGACGTGCGCGGCGGTTCGGTCAGCCGCGAAGGCGTGCAGCGCGACCTGCTGCCGCTGATCGAGGGCACCACGGTCGCCACCAAGTACGGCCCGATGAAGACCGACCACGTGCTCTTCATCGCCAGCGGTGCCTTCCACGTCGCCAAGCCGAGCGACATGCTGCCCGAACTGCAGGGCCGCCTGCCGATCCGCGTCGAGCTGAAGGCACTGACCGAGGCGGACTTCGTGCGCATCCTGTCGGAAACGCGCGCGAACCTCATCGCCCAGTACAAGGCGCTGCTGGGCACCGAGCAGGTGACGGTCGAGGTGACTGCCGACGCCATCGAGGAGATCGCGAAGATCGCCGCGCAAGTGAACGAGAGCGTCGAGAACATCGGCGCCCGCCGCCTGCAGACGGTGATGGAAAAGCTGCTGGAGGAACTCAGCTTCGAGGCCGAGGACCGCAAGGGCGAGACGGTGACGATCGACCAGACTTATGTGCGCGAAAAGCTGGAAGGCCTCGCAGGCAACGCGGATCTTTCGAAGTACATTCTCTGAGCGCAATTCAAGAATGGACTGAAGGGGGCGCGGGCAGCTTGCTCGCGCCTTTTTGTTCCTTGAATGTTCCTAAAGATCGCGTAGCTTCTCCGGCGAAGGAGAATCGCCATGAAGCTCGAAGGTGGATGCCAGTGCGGCGCGGTGCGCTACAGCGTCGAAGGTGAACCGCAACACGTCGCGTTCTGTCACTGCGCCGATTGCCAGAAGTCGTCAGGCGCGCCGACTGTCGCATGGGCAGCCTTTACGACCGGCGAGTTCGCGGTGATCGGGGGAAAGGCGACCTCCTACAGTTCCAACGGCGATGCGATCCGCCATTTCTGCCCGACTTGCGGATCGGGGCTCTATTACGTCAACGAAGCGGTCCTGCCCGGACTGGTCGATATTCAGGTCGCGACGCTGGACGATCCCGATGCCCTTAAGCCACAGGCACACATCCAGGTCGCCGAGCGCATCGGGTGGATGAAGGACGCGGCCAGCCTGCCGGAGTTCGAGCGCTATCCGGGATGAGGCCGATCCTGCATGCCTCGAATGCCGCACGGCCGGGCCGCAGACGGAGGGTTTTGCAGGTCGATTATGCAATCGGGGCTTTGCCGTTCAGGCTGGAATGGCTAGGCATCTGAAATCGTATTACAAGAGTGCCCAGCATGTACCAGACCCCGGAAGATCGCCCCGTGTATCGCCTGCTGACAGGAGCGGACGATCGCGCCTTTTGCGAGCGTGTGTCGGAAGCTCTGGCGCAGGGTTGGCGGCTCTACGGCTCGCCGTCTCTGGCGTGGGATACCGCTGAAAACTGCATGAAGGCGGCGCAGGCCGTGGTCTGGCACGAGGCGGACGTCGTCAAGTAGCGTCCAGCGCTGGGCTTAGTCCCTCTGGGCCAAGAGGCGCTGTTCTGCCCGATCCGTTGTCGGGGACCGTTCGGCAACCCGCTCGGCTTTCGCCTGCGCCGCAGTTGAGGGCAGGGCCAGCGGGATGGCGCAGAGGGGCGTTGCCGCAAGGGCAATGGCACCGATACCCGCAAAGCTTAACTTCATCGAATCACGTCTCCGACAGAACTGTTCCCTGACGAACTGCTGAAGGTTCAAAGGGTTCCATGACGGGTTCACCGTGATTGAGGCACGGTCCGCAGGCTTTCGCCTTGCCCGAAAGGAGCGCATCGCGATGCTCTTTCGGGCCAACGAGCAATTTGCGGAAGAACGACATGGTCCACAAGACTGTCGCCCCTCTGGCTGCCATGGCCTTTCTGGCCACGCCGGTTATGGCGCAGGACATCATCCCGATCATCTCGCCCGGACAGGCTGCCGAAGGCGTGTTCAACAGAGCGAGGATGGAGGAACAGGCGCGCCGCCAGCGAGAGAAAGGCGCGGAACAGACCGCGTCGAGCGATGCGCCGTCCGACGGGCGCCCCGCGCCGGGGACGCCCGAGTTCCAGAAGCAGGCCTGCGACAACCGTCCGATCTATCGTCGGCAATATGGCGAGGACGATCCGCAGGTCCAGAAACTCGAGGCGTTGTGCAAGGCCTCCGGTTACTGAGCTATTCCGCCGCCTCAATCATCGCCTCGGCTTCGGCAGCCTGACGCGCCCACATCTCGGCATAGAGGCCGTCGTGGCGCAGCAGTTCCGAATGCGTGCCGCTCTCGGCAAGCCGCCCTTCGTTGAGGACAAGGATGCGATCCGCGTCGGCGATGGTCGAAAGCCGGTGGGCGATCGACAGCGAGGTGCGGTGCTCGGCCACGCGGTGCAGGGTGGCGAGGATGTCCTGCTCGGTGCGGGTGTCCAGCGCGCTGGTGGCTTCGTCGAGGATCAGGATCGGCGGGTTCTTGACCAGCGTTCGCGCGATCGCGACCCGCTGCTTCTCGCCGCCTGACAGTTTGAGGCCGCGTTCGCCGACTTCGGTGTCGAAGCCCTGCGGCAGCCGGTCGATCAGGCCCATCAGCGCGGCACCGCGCGCCGCCGTCTCGATCTCGTGGGCCTCGGCGCCGTCGCGGCCGTAGCCGATGTTGTAGCCGATGGTGTCGTTGAACAGCACCGAATCCTGCGGGACGATGCCGATCGCGCCGCGCAGGCTCGCCTGCGTGACCTGCCGGATGTCCTGCCCGTCGATCAGGATGCGGCCCGAAAGCGGATCGTAGAAGCGATAGAGCAGCCGCGCGATCGTCGACTTGCCCGCGCCCGACGGACCAACGATGGCGAAGGCCTGCCCGGCGGGCACCTCGAACGACAGGCCGTGGAGGATCGTGCAGTCGGGTTCGTAGCCGAAGATCACATCGTCGAACACGATCCAAGGCTTGCGGATGACGAGCGCGGGCGCTCCCGGCGCATCGGGCACTTCCACCGAGGTGTCGAGCAGGCGGAACATCTCGGCCATGTCGATCAGCCCCTGCCGGATCGTGCGGTAGACCATGCCCAGCATGTCCAGCGGCCGGAACAGCTGCGTGAGGTAGGTCTGCACGAAGACCAGCTGGCCCGCCGTATAATTGCCGCGCCACCAGCCATAGACCGTCCAGGCCAGCGCGCCCGCCATCAGCAGGTTGATCACCACACCCTGCACGATGTTGAGCAGGCCGAGCGAGTTCTCGCTCTTCACGGCGGCGGCGCAATAGGCGCGGGTGGCCTGTGCGTAGCGCTCCTCCTCGCGCTTTTCGGCCGAGAAGTATTTCACCGTCTCGTAGTTCAGCAGTGAGTCGACAGCGCGGGCGAGGGCCTGTCCGTCGAGCCGGTTCATCTGCTCGCGCAGCTTGGTGCGCCACTCGGTGATGACGCGCGTGACCCAGATGTAGGCCGCGATCGCGAGCGCGGTCGCGGCAACGAGGCCGGGACCGAAGTTGATCCAGAAGATCACCGCGACGACCAGCAGCTGCAGGACCGTCGGCGCGATGTTGAACAGCATGAAATAGAGCATTGTGTCGATGCTCTTGGTCCCGCGCTCGATCGTTTTGGTCACCTCGCCGGTGCGTCGGGCAAGGTGGAAGCGCAGCGACAGGCGGTGCAACTGGCCGAACACGTTTTCCGCCAGCTGGCGCGTCGCGTCCTGCCCGACCTTCTCGAACACGATGTTGCGCAAGTTGTCGAAGCCGGTCTGGGCCAGCCGTCCGGCCGAGTAGCCGAGCACCATCAGCATGGTCAGCTGGACCAGCTTCGGCCCGGTCGTGCCCATCAGGTCGACCGCCCACTTCATCATGTAGGGCAGCACCAGCTGCGTCGCGGTGGAGAGCACGATGAACACGCAGGCCCAGACGATCCGCCAGCGCAGCGCCCGATTGTCGCGCGGCCACAAGTACGGCAGGAAGCGCAGGAGGGTGTGCCAGCCATCGTGGCGGGCATTGGAATCGCGAACGGCGGTATCGGGAGGCATCGGCGCTATTTAGGGCCTCGACGGCACGAAACAATCCGGCAATGCGGCAATCTGGCAGCGCGGGGGCGCATCAGCGCGTGCCGAGCAGATCGAACGATACCTTGTGCTTCGTGAAGTCGATCGCGACGCGCTTGAACGCCCGCAATTCCCGCATCCCGAGGAAGATCGCAGGCTTGCGGCCGAGCTTCAGTTCGCTGAACGCGGGGGCATCGGCATAGGCGATGACGACATTTGATACGCCGATCCCGCCCAGCTCCAGCTTCCCCGCCACGCCGAGGTCGACGGCGAGTTCCTGCCCGGTGACGCTCGATACCGCGCCTTTGAGCATGGCCTGCCTTTGCCGCTTCGCCAGTGCCGTCTGCAGCGCGCGGTTGCCGATCGTGCCGCTGGCGCCGGTGTCGATGACGACATCGGTGCGCACGCCGTCGATCAGCGCGTCGGTCAGGATCAGGCGGCCGGAGCGCTCCTTCGCGCGCACCACGATCTCGAAGCCGCGCGCTCCTCCGGTCTCGGCGAGGTTGCCGATAGTGATCGTGTTGCGCGCGAAATCGAGGAGTACGCGCTGGTGTTGCAGGCTGTCGGTGCCGAGAATGCCGTCAGCGCCCATGTTTGCGCGTTCGAGGAGGGGCACTGTCAGGTCGTAGAAGGCGCGCGGGCCGACCATGATGGATTCGACCTGGGCCGTGGGCACATCATGCGCCCCGGCGATGCCGACCACGCGCACCTGCGGTCCCTGCGTCAGCTTGAGCGTGCCCGCCAGTGCGGTGGAGACGACCGTGCGCTGCGATCCGGTATCGATGAGGAAGCGATAAGGGCCGACCCCGTGGACGGCGACGGCGACGGTCATGCGCGAATGGGCGTCGGCATCGCCCTGCACCACGTCGCCCTGCGGCTCGGTGGCGGGCTGCGTGATCGGGGCAGGGGTTGCCCCGAGGATAACGGGATTGGCGATCAGCATCGCCAGCGCCATGCTCATTCCCGACATCGCATCCTCCCCGCGAGGTTCGCGCCTCACGTTCTTTATAGAGGGCCTAGAGTATCATGATATTGCGTGGAACGCTACGTGAAACAGTTATATGTTTCACCCTTGCTGGCGGCGCAGGCGCACCCTTATCGGTGCCAGAACATGCCCCGCCATGCCTGTTATGTCGTCCCGAGCAGGATGTCGCAACAGCATGATCGCGGCCATCCACGCCATTACGGACGTCGTACCGGCGACGACAAGCCCAATGAACCCGAGCGTTGCGGGCGACCTCCACATGGTCACGGCATAAAGTGCCGGAGCGATCGTCACCACCGCCACGAGCGCGGACGATGCATAGACCCTGACGGCGGCGCGCCAGCGAAAGCCGACCATGCGCTGCAGCCAGAAGGCATAGAGAAAGAACCACCCGAGGCCGTAGACGATCCGGGATGCAGCCGCCGCTTCCACCCCGATCGCCGCTCCTGCCGCCAGCGTACCGACCGACAATGCGGTGTCCGCGAGGTTGAACCAGAGCAGCACCTTCAGCCGACCCAGCAGGATCGGCAGGTCCATATGCAGCGGCAGCGCGACGAAGCAGCACTCGGCGAGCGCGACGAAGGCGAGCAGCGGCGCCGCCTCTGCCCAGCCCGGACCGTAGAGCAACAGGATCACCGGCTCGCTCAGCACTGCCAGCAGCGCCATGGCGGGCCAGACGATCGCGCCATGTGCCGCGACCACGCGCTCGTAATAGGGGCCGAGATCCTTGCCCTCGTCGCGCAGTCGGGCGAAAGTCGGGTAGTAGATCGAACTCACCGCTCCCGCGACGAGGTAGTGAAGCTGCGTGGCCAGCGCCACGCCCCGACTGAACAGGCCCGCCGCCGTCATGCCCTGCATACGACCGACGATCAGGTCGGGCGTACGCATCCCGACCCCTCCGGAGAGATAGAGCAGCGCGCTGCCCGATCCGAAGCCGATGATCTCCCGCGCTCGCTCTCGCCTGACGCGCAGGCTTGGCGGGGTCGGGCGCAGGATCTGCGCCGCCACGGCGCGAGCGCCGGCCTGCGCTATCATCGCCCATGCCAGCGACGCCGCCGAGAACCCCAGCGCCGCCAGAGTCAGCGCACAGGCGCTGTTCGTCACCGACCCGGTGGCGTTGACGATGAACGTGCCCCGAAAGTCGAGCCGCCGCGACAGCAGAGCCACCGGCACGATGCTCCAGGGATTGAGCAGATAGGATGCCGCGATCAGCCCGAAAATCGGGAACAGCCTCGGCTCGCTATAGAACCGCGCCACCGGCCAGGCGATCGCGAGGATCAGCGCAGCCAGCAGGAACGAGAAGCCCGCCGCGATCACGGTGCAATGCCGTACGGTGTTCTCGTCGGCGGTGGGGTGTCGTCCCAGATAGCGGGTCAATCCGAAGTCCTGGATCACTGAAAGGATCATCGCCGCCGCCAGCGCGACGGAGAACAGGCCGATCTCCTCAGGCTTCAGGAAGAACCGCGAGACGATCACGGAAGTCGCGAACTGAAGCACGAACTGCGTGTACTGGCTCGCCGCCGCCCAGAGCGCTGCCGACTTTACGCTGCCGGTGCCCCGCCCTGCATCCGTGACGGAGGTCGCGGCGGACGGCGCTTCGATCTCGACCGACATGGAATGATCAGGCCGAAGTCGAGGTCGTGAGCGTGGCGGCAAGGCGCAGTGCCCGCGCCGGCTCGCCGAAGCGCACCAGCCGGGCGACCGTGCGCCACATGCCGTCGCGGCGTCCGCCGTCGCGCAAGTGGCTCACCAGTAGATCGAACCCTTCGTCACGCATGGCACTGGCCGAATAGAGCAGGCCGAGCGCGACTTGCTCTCGCACTTGCCGGGCAATGCCGGGACGACCGAACAGGGTGTCGAGTTCGGCGATCGGCGGCAGGCGCTCCAGTTCGGCGGTAGGATCGGGACGCCCGGCCTTGCGTTCACGCCAGGCCGCCTGAGCGACAGCCGTGCCGATCTGTTGCTCGGTAGCGTGGCGGGAGGAGACTTGTCCAGGATAGCGCCGATAGCACAGCAGCCGCTCGGGAATGTTGCCCAGCTTCGTGACACTCGAAAGGCGCAGCCACAAGTCGAGGTCCTCGCAATGCCGGAACGCGGAATGATAGCCGCCGACCGAACGAACGACGTCACGACGATACATTGCGGCGGGGTGGCAGATCAGTTGCCCTCCCACCTCGATCGCGGCGAGCAGTTCCTCATGAGTTTCGGGATGGTCGGCTCCGGAGCGGATGAGTTTCTCGCCGTTCTCGCCGATATCCTCGCTCCAGCTGCCGACGACGCCGTAGTCGGGATGCCCTGCAAGAAATCCGATCTGCCGGGCGAAACGGTCAGGCCTGCATATATCGTCGGCGTCCATGCGCGCGATGAGCGGGGCGCGGGCCACCTCGATCATCTCGTTGAGACTGGCGACCAGCCCGCGGTTCTCGCGAAGGATCGGGCGGATGCGCGAATCGTCCTTGGCGTATTTGCGGATGAGGGCTGCCGAACCGTCGCTGGAGCCGTCGTCGATGATCAGGAACTCGAAGTCGGCGAAGTCCTGTGAGAGAACGCTCTCGATCGCGGATGCAAGAAAGCGCTCGCCGTTGAAGACGCTCATGGCCACGCTGATCGCCGGTGTCGGCATGTAGGTAACAGATTCCCCATAAAGGCCGCGCGCCGGGGAGCGCGCTTGCAGATCAGCCCTTAGGCCTGCCGTGGTAAAGAAAGCGTTGGGATGAGGAAGCCGTGGATGCGGGGGACGGGCTTGAACCTCATGGGCTTCTTACACGGCACTCCAGCGCTCGAATGCGTGCGTTGTCAGGCGTGATCCCTCCGAACCGGCGCGATTTCGTGCTTTGATTTGAGAATGAACTTTTTTTGAAATTAGTGTTTGACCGAATCGTGAGGTGGTCTTA
>JASGGD010000050.1:0-26385 GCA_047605225.1 Novosphingobium sp. | reverse complement strand
TCGACGGCAATTACCGTGCGCTGCTGTGGGATGCGTGGGACAGCGACCCGCGTGCGGTCCTGACGGACCTGATGCAGTCGGCGACGGTGATGATCGGCAATCACCGCGATATCTCGCTGCTGCTGGGCAAGGCGTTCTCCGGCGACGGCTCAGACCGGCGACGCGAGGCGGCGCAGGCTGCCTTCGAGGCATTCCCGAAGCTGCAGCTGATCGCCTCGACCGCGCGGCACGTGGTGAATTCCGGCCACCACCGCATCGCCGCGCGTCTCGATGCGAGGGACGGGGCACACCAGACGAGCGAGGTCGACGTCACCGGCATCGTCGATCGCATCGGTACCGGCGATGCCTTTGCGGCGGGGGTTCTGCACAAGTGGCTCGCAGGCGCGGACCTCATCGCGACCGCGCAGGCGGGGCTGGCCTATACCGTGCTCAAGCACACCGTGCCCGGCGACATGTGCCTCGTCGGGCCGGAGGAGCTGGAGACCTTCTCTGCAAGTGGAGGTGATGTGCGACGTTGATGGCGTAACCCGGACTGCCCCTTTCAGGACCGCGAACGAATTAACAGCCAACGATTGTCGCCTAAGGGCATAGCGATCGGTATGGTACGATAGGTTTTCGGGTTGCATTGCACACCGAATGTTGGCTTGATCTGCTTCAAATGCGTACGTCGATTGTCGCTCCGCTACTTTAAAGTATCGGTTTTATTGGTAACTTTGATGTGCTGCATGTGGCTGTCAAGGGTTCTCGCTCGATCGAGTGCTTGGCCAAGTCCCTTGAGGGAAACGGGCAGGTCAATCCTGCGCCCATCCCCTGCAGTCACGAACGACACATGCAACAGCAGTTCCTTTCGCATGATTCCAACCGCTTCCTGGCCGAATTGCAGGGGAACTACACAGCCGGTGGGAAGGCATGTCTTGAACGGTAGCGGTGGGCCTGACCGGCCCAGTTTAAGAACAACACCGCTGGGCAAATCTACCCCGAACGGCGTGAGCATAGAACCCACTACGCCATCCGGGCTGGAAACCAGTTCCACTGTCAGTACGCGCTGAATGCTGCTACCCGAGCTCGCTGTGGTCATCTGCCGTTGCACAGCGGAGCATCGGTTGGCCTTCTCCACTTTGGTGCAGACCACCTCCCAGTCGCCAAAGCGCTCGTGCGGTGGGGCGAGCGAAGGTTCTATCGCATTGGCCATTCCGCTCGTCAGGAAAACCGCCGCCATACTTGCCAGAATGTGCCACCCGCGAGTATAGCCACGGTCGTCGACTGTCACGGGCAAGGTCCTTTGTGCATCGTCAAAAGCGCCACGTCAGGCTGCCCTTCACGCCGTGATCCTGCACATTGCGACCGATCTGGCCGGAATAGGATGCGCCGATGCTGAGGCCCGCGCCCATGTCCAACTCGATCCCGGCCTGCAGCACAGCGGCATTCTGAGCGACTGGCGCGCCCGAAACATCGAAGACTTGCGAGCCTGAATTGAAGCGCAGATCGGTGAACGGTGTGCGGTCGCCGAAGGCGTGCCTCCACCCGGTCGACCAGGACAGATGCGTTGTGCCTTCGCTCGCCAGATCAAGCGTGCCGCGCAGGCCCAGGGTCGAAATGGTCACTTCGGTGTTGTTCGCCAGCCCGACGAGCGATGCATCGCCGCCGTTCTCGACGAAACCATCGGTATGAAGGCGTACATAGCTGATCTGGGCGAAGGGTTCGAAGCGCCCATGGTTTACCTCTATCCGGTAGCCTGCCTCTCCGAAGACTTGAGCGCTGTTCCCCTTGTATTGCGATGAGAGGGTATCCGCAAAGTCCGTGAATGCCACCGAGCGATCGAAATCGAGTCTGTGCCACGTATAAGCTGCACCGATTTGCAAACTAAGCGCGGAGAAGGCTGTACCGGCATAGATGCCCAGGTGATAATTGTCGCTATGCCCCGTATCGCGGTGTCCGGCGGTGTTGAATTTCGAACGGCTGTAGCCCCCCATCACGCCGACCCGGGCGACATCGCCGAGAGGCAGGTCTGCACCTGCCACCAAGCCTCGGGCCGAACGCGTTAGCTGGCCTGCGTTGCCATTCCCCGAGAGCGACCCCCATGAGCCATATCCGTGCCCCCACAGCGATACTCCGGGGCGTTCCGCTTCCCGGCCGCTAATCCCGGAATTAAGACGCATCGACACTGCGTCTCTCAGATACTGGCTGTCCTGGATCAGCGCGCTTTTGGCGGAAGAGTGAATTTCGCCTGACAACTGCCCGAATGCACTGCGCGCTTCTTCAAACGTCTGGAGATAGCCCATGGCATTGCGCAGACCGACGGCGGGGTCGAGCGCATCCAACGCCCCGGCGACGCTGCGCTCGTTGGGGGTGGACGCTGCGGAGACGAAACTGCTCGTCTGGGCAACGTCGAGGTAGACGTTGCTGGCATCATACCCGACGATAAGATCGTAGAAGGCCGAAACAGCCGTGTCGCCGGTCAGCGTATATGTTCCCGTCACTCCCTGTGTTGCCGTCAGCACGGTGTAGCGACGGCCAAGCGCGTAGGGGGTGGGGGCATCGGTTTTGGTGACCTCCAGCGTCGATCCTGCGGCGATCGTCGCTGACCCTGTTGCGCTGATCCTGTCGGAAAGCGATCCTCCCGCAGTGACCTGAACCGCATAGACGGACCCAGCCTGCTGGATAAGGTTGCCATTCACCGACAGCGTCCCGATCGATCCATTGCCAGGGGCGATAGTTGAACCCGCCGCCGCGACAATACCGCCGACCGATCCCGTGCCTGAAAGGCGAGTGCCTCCGGCAAGAAGGACCGGCGAGGCCGCGAGCGAGCCGGCGATCCGTAATTCACCCCCAGCCACAGTCGTTGCGCCCGTCAGGCCACTCGTCCCGGTAAGCGTGAGCATGCCGGCTCCCTGCTTGGTGAACGTGCCGTTACCGTTAATCGCATTGGCGAAAGTCGCATCGGTAGTCTGGATCAGTGTCAGCGAGCCATCGTCGAGGATTGCGCCGCTGCCGAAGCTGGTGGCGGAGCCTAGCAGAGCACCGGCAGAGATCGTCGTACCGCCGGAATAGGTGTTCACACCGGACAGCGTGGTCGTCCCCGCACCCGCATGCACGACCGTACCCGTACCGGAAATCGTCCCGGCGAATGTCACCGCATCCGAGCGGTCGAACGCCAGGACCGCGTCGTTGGCGACGTTGCCGATGATGCTGCCACTGGTTCCGCCATCGCCAAGTTGCAGCGTGCCTTCTGAAATGGCTGTGCCTGCGGAATATGTATTCTCGCCGGTGAAAACCAGCGTGCCACCACCCGTCTTGACGATATCACCTGGTTCGCTGCCATCTGATATCGTTCCGGCGACAGTTGCCGTAACGCCTGTGGGGACGAAGATGGTCGGGTCGCCACTGACAGTGATGTCATTGCCGATCACCATCCCGCTTTGGGTGAGGTTGATCGCGGTGAATTCGCTCATCGCGAGTGTACTCGTACCCAGCGCATCGCTGTTCCCCAGCGAAAGCGAACCTGTAAGCAGCGCCGTGCCTCCGGTGTAGGTGCTCGCGCCATTCAGGGCATAACCTTGGCCGGCCGAAAGTATCAGTCCGCCCGTGCCGCTGATCGATCCCGCATAGGCACCGGCGGCCTGCGTGAGCGTCAGCGTGTTAACCCCTAGTGCGATGGTCCCTGCGCCGGTTACCGTGTCAAGATCGCGGTCGCCGTTCGCTGCACTTATGTCGAGCGTGCCCGCAGTGCCGATCGCGACCGATGCGACGATGTCGCCGGTGTTTGCGAGAAACAGGGTGCCGGCGTCGATGGTGGTGCCACCGCTAAAGGTATTGGCTGCGGTGAGCGTGACTTCGCCGCTACCGGTCTTGATGAGAGCGGCGGTGCCGGACAGCACGCCGTCGATCATACCGGCCCGTGCATCGATCGTGTTGCTGACGTTGGCGGCCGCAGTGCTTGTAAGAGTTCCCCCCGAGATGACATAGGTGCCAAGCGCCAGAGTCCCGTTAAGGATTGTGGCGGGGCCTTGAGTCAGCGATGTCTGGGTCTGGTTCGTGCCACCAAGGTCAAGCGTCCCGCCGTTGATGGTCGTCGAACCGCTGGTTGCGCCGAGAGTGCCCGAACCGGCCAGCGTGAGGGTTCCGTCGTTGACGATTGTATTGCCGGTATAGCTGTTGTTCCCGGCAAGCGTGACCGTACCACTCCCCGACTTCGTCAGTGTGGCCGAACCGTTCAGCCCGCCATCGACTGTACCCGCCTGCGCGTCGATCGTCGAGCCGACGTCCAGCGTGGTATCGCCGGCGAGGGTGCCGCCCGTCAGCGTGTACGTGTCGATCGTGAGCGTGCCGTTCTGGACAGTTCCTGCGGCTTGCGTGAGCGAGGCTTGTGCCTGGCTACCTGCGCCAAGATCGAGGGTGCCGCCATTGATCGTTGTTGCACCGTCGCTCGATCCCAGAGTTCCGGCGCCAACCAGCGCGAGGGTTCCGTCGTTGACGACGGTTCCACCAGTGTAATTGTTGCCCCCGGCAAGCGTGACCGTGCCGCTCCCCGACTTTGTCAGTGTGGCCGAACCGTTCAGCACGCCATCGACTGTGCCCGCCTGCGCGGCGATCGTCGAGCCGACGTCCAGGGTCGCATCGCCGGCGAGAGTTCCGCCTGTCAACGTGTAAGTGCCTATCGAGAAAGTCCCGTTTTGAACGGTTCCACCAGTCTGAGTAAGCGAGGCCTGTATCTGTTGGGTATCACCGAGGTCCAGTGTTCCACCGTTCACCACCGTTGATGCCACATCCGCACCGAGCGTTCCGCTCCCGGAGAGCACTAATGTGCCGGATTCCAGCGTGGTGGTGCCGGTATAAGCGCTTTGTGCAGTGAGCGTCACCTGCCCATCGGTACCGGAATCGACGTATGTGATGACGCCGGGCGTCCCGGTCGTGCCATCCGAGAACGCGCCGGACAGCACAGTCGTATTGCCGTTCATATCGATGGTATTGGTGGCCGTATCGTCCAGCGTGAATGTGTTCGGGTAAGTCTGACCTATCTCATCGATCAGAAGGGTGCCGCCCGCGAAGCTCGGGTTGACGGAGGTTCCCAGATTGCTTGACCCGTAGTTTGGACTTGCGGTGTCGATGTCGTTGGCTTGTCCCGGCACCGTCACGCCACCGTCCGATGTCACGGTGAAGGTGCCGGACGAGATTGCATTTCCGGCCGGTGTCCACACCTGGGAAAGACCGCTAGTGCTGGCATAAGCGAAAGTATAGGTTCCCGCAGCGATGTCAGTGAACGTCGCTGCCTGGAAATTGTAGACGCCGTAGTTTGCGGTGTCAGTGGCTACCAGCGAGTTCCCATCCGGACTGATGTAGAAAAAGTTCTGCCCCGCCGTCAGTCCGGCAGGAAGCGTGCCATTGGCGGCATTGCTGAGCAAAATAGAGAATGGCTGCGTGCCGATCACCGAATTATCGGCGCCGTTGAGTTGCACGGCCCCTTCCGCCGAAACGTTACCGCCATGCCAACTGCCATAGATGACCTGAACATCGAACAATCCCGCTGCCGAGCCATCCGACACGAGATAACCCAAGGCATCGGTATGCGCGTCGGCAATGCCAGCGCTCAAGACCAGGCCTGCTGACGCAATCGTGGCGATTGCAGACCGTGCGTTGACCAGAAGAGCCAAAGGCGCAGTGCTCAGGCGATACTCGCGTCCGATTTTGGCGTAGTTCCGGTTCCGGAGTGCCATCCGATTTGCCCCTTTTCTTAATCTGAGTAGCTTTACCGAATTTGCGGCTAGGGGGGATCAGAAGTACCGTCGCACGCAGAGCAGGCTTTAGAAGCTGACGGATTTTTTGAGCAATAACAGTATGATCCATTATGGATACTTAAGTTTTCGCGCAATAATTTGCGCTCTTGTGTTGCTGAAGCGCGGGATCGGGCAGAATTGCTGTGCTTTGACGGAGGAGCCGCTACTTTGTGCCAGGATTCAAATGAATAGGCCCTGATCGATTGCCGACATTGTCTGGCTCCGAACCAAGCCCGTTCAGCGCCTTTGGCAAGGCAGGACGTACAGCGCGTCGACTATCGCCCAGCGTCGGCGGGCGTATACGAAAGCGAGGGAGCCCGACAGCGCGGCGGAGAGGCTGATCACGAAGGTCGGCAGGAACGTCGTGATGCCGAACTCAGGCAGGACGCGCAGGACCGTTGCGATGATCGGCATGTGTGTCAGGTAGACCGTCAGCGATTCCCGTCCGATCGCTTGTAGCAGCGGCAGCGGATGTACCTTGACGACGTGCATAGCGGCGAACAGCGTTCCGGCAAGCGTGACAAGGATCGGCAGGGCGTCGTGCGGGGAGTAGCGGATCGTGCGTTCCAGCGCGGAAAAGGCGCAGATCGCGATCACGGCGGGAATCAGCGCCAGCATCGCGGCACGGTCCGACAGCCATGTCGGCAGCCGTCCCCGGTCCCGCCCGAGGACCGCGCCGAGCAGGAAGATCGCAAGGAAGAACAGCAGTCGCTCGCCGTACTTGGTCCCATCCTCGCAGATGAGCGAACCGACGTAGGAATAGACCGCTGCGGCGAGGTGGAAGCGGGACGGTATCAGGGCGATGACCATCGAGAACAGTGCGATGAATAGCAGGAACCACAAGTACCACCCGCCCAGATACGTTTCGGGAAGGAGCAGAGCCTTGGTCTTGCCGGTGGCCAGCGCCCATATCGCGGTCCAGACCAGGAAGGGCCAGATGAGGATCCGCAGCCGGTGCAGCAGGAACCGGGCCGGGCCCTTGCGCAGCCCCCGGTTGGCCAGCAGCCCGGAAAGAAAGATCAGCGTTGGCATGCGGATCGGCGCGAAGAAGCCGGTCGCCCCGGTGGCGATGGCGGGCACGTCTCCGCCCTGCGCCTTGAACCAGGATGTGGCGTGGAGCAGTATGACCAGGAGGATCATCGCGCCTTTGCACACGTCGATCCATGCCATGCGACTGGCGGTATCCGGCTCAGCCGCCGCGTCGCTCAGGGGGCTGGCCATGATCGACGGCTCACCCTGGGGCATGGACGGCGACCACGGCGGCGGCGAAACCGGCTTCGTGCAAGGCCTTCAGGACAAGGCCGTTGCGCTCGCTGTCCGGCAGTTCGACGGTGAACACCGCATTGGCCGAGCGGGCGGAGGCGCCGTCGAAGATGCGGTCGTGCGTGACTTCAAGGATGTTCCCACCCATCTCCCCGATGATCGACGCGGCGGGGCCGAGCGATCCGGCATTGTCGAGCATCGGTACGCGCAGGCGTACGAGTTGCCCCGAACGCACCAGATGTCGCTGGAGCATTGCTGTCAGCACGCGCATGTCTATGTTCCCGCCGCTCAGGACAATGCCGATGCGCTGGCTACGGAACCGCTCAGGATCGGCGAGGATGGCGGCGAGGCCCGCAGCGCCTGCGCCTTCGCACAGCGTCTTCTCGATCTGCAGGAGCAGCGCCACTGCATCCTCGATCACCGCCTCCGGGACGATGACAATGTCATCGACAAGGCGCTGGACGTGCTCCAGCGGCAGCGTGCCGGGTTTTGCTACCGCGATGCCCTCGGCGATGGTCGCGCCGCCGACGACAGGGCCGGCGAAGCGGTTGGTGGCGCGCGCCATCGAGGGATAGAGTTCGCTCTCCACGCCGATGATCCGTGTGGCGGGCGATAGCGCGGCGAAGACCGAAGCGATGCCCGCGATCATCCCGCCGCCGCCGACCGAGACCAGCACTGCATCGAGCGCGGGGCCTTGCGCGATCAGTTCCAGACCGATGGTTCCTTGCCCGGCAATGATCTCCGGGTCGTCGAAGGGGTGGATGAAGGTAAGCCCCTGCCGTACGAATTCGGCGACGCTGGCGCTGGCCTCGTCGAAGTCGCGCCCGACCAGACGGACCGTCGCACCGAAGCTCTCGGTCCGCTTGATCTTAACCGTCGGCGTGCTCTCGGGCATCAGGATGGTGGCGGGAATGCCGAGTTCGCGGGCGTGCAGCGCCACTCCCTGCGCATGGTTCCCCGCCGAGACGGTGACGACCCCGCGCCGCCGCGCATCCAATCCCAGCGTCAGCAGCTTGTTGAGCGCGCCGCGTTCCTTGAAGGATCCGGTGAACTGCAGGTTCTCGAACTTCAGCCAGATCTGAGCGCCGGTAAGTTGCGAAAGTGTCTGCGAATGGAGGAACGGGGTACGCAGGACGGCTCCGTCCAGCCTGCGCGCCGCCGTCTCGACGTCCGCCAACGTCACGTCCATGGTGCACTCCGGCCCTTGCGCTGCCCCGATCAATGACTGGCCGGGGTTGCGGCCGACGCAACGGCTTCGGGAGCAGGGGGCCACGACAGGCCGAGCTGGTCGAGATATGTCTTGTACTTCTTCGGATCGTAGTAATACTTCTTCATCGCCGGGCGGAATTTCTCCATGATATCGGCGTTCATCTCAATGTAGGGTTTTTCGTTGGTCAGGACCGGCTGGTATTTGGTGTCCTTGGTCTGGACGTCCGTGAAATAGCTCTTGGCCGCCGCGACGAGTTCCGGCTTCGTCAGCAGGTCGATCATCGTCATCGCCATGACCTTCGCGCCCGCGACCGCGCCCTTGTGAGCGATCGGCGTCGCCATCGTGATCGCGTTCGACCAGTTGTGGCCCGGCAGATTCGGGATGTTGGACGGGAAGCGCACGGTGATCGTCGGCCGGGTCCACGAAACGTCGCCGATGTCGTCGGAGCCGCCGCTCTTGGGCTCCTTGTCGGGCGGGGCGAGGGGCTTGAGTTCGGTGTCGAGGCCATCCTCGTCACCCCCCACCAGCTTCTGCACCTGCTTGGCGAAGGACTGTTCCTCGGGCGTCCAGGTGGGCAGGCCGACGAGCTTGATGTTCTCGTAGGCTGCCTCGGCCATCGGGCGGTTCATGTGCTGGGGCGCGGCGGTGCCGATGATGCGGCTGGACACCGTGGTGTCGGTCATCATCGCTGCGGCATCGGCGATCTTGCTGCCGATCTGGTAGTTCTTGCGGATGTTGTCGAAGGTCTGCTCACGGAAATAGTACCAGACCGTCGCGGTGGAGGGCACGACGTTCGGGAAGTCGCCGCCGTCCTTGATGACGTAGTGGGAGCGCTGTTCGGGCCGCAGGTGCTCGCGGCGGAAGTTCCACCCCGCATCCATCAGTTCCACCGCGTCGAGCGCGCTGCGTCCGCGCCAAGGATTGCCCGCGGAGTGCGCGGATTCGCCGGTGAAGGTGTAGAGAACCGAAATCCCGCCAGTACCTTGCGGCTGGCCCCATGCGGTCTGCAGGTTGGAGGCGACGTGGGTGAACAGCACCACGTCCACGTCCGAGAACATGCCGTCGCGCACGAAGAAGGCCTTGGCCGCTACCGGCTCCTCGGCGACGCCGGGCCAGAGCTTGAGCGTGCCGGGAATCTTGTCCCGGATCATAAGGTCTTTCACCGCGAGCGCAGCGGCGACGTTGACCGCCTGCCCGGAATTGTGACCCTCGCCATGACCCGGAGCGCCGGGGACCAGCGGCTCGTGCCGCGCGACGCCGGGCTTCTGGTTGGCCTTGGGAATACCGTCGATGTCGGAGCCGACCGCAATCGTCGGCCCGCCTTCGCCGTTCTTCCACACGGCCGTCCACGCGGTCGGCATGCCCGCAGAGCCGCGCGTCACGGTGAAGCCGTTCTTCTCGAGGATGGCAGTGATATATTTCGAGCTTTCGACCTCCTGCATGGCGAGTTCGCCGAAGCTGAAGATCGAGTCCACCATCTCCTGGACCAGCTTGGCGCGCTTGTCGACGCCGGCGATGACGTCGGTCTTGAGCGCGGCGGCCTTGTCGGGAACCGCAGGAGGCGAGGCGGGGGCAGCGGTCTGGGCGTGCACGCACGGTGCCGCAAGGGCAAGGACCAGCGAACACAGCGGGAGGGCAAGTGTCTTCATCGGATGGACTCCGTCAATCTGGATCGAATGGCTCGGGAAAGAGTGGGCAGGTCGCCGGGTGGTGCGACCTGCCCCAGTGGGTGGCCCGAGTGAGTTGGTATGGAAGATCAGGGAGCGATCAGGCTGTCGAACAGCAGCTTGTACGTACCGTGGGCCTGATCGCGATGTTGCGGGCGGAAGCCGATCAGCACGACTTCGCCTGCACCGTGCTTGACCGAGACCATCGCGGCCTTGCTGGTAAGGTTCTCCTCGCCGAGCAGCCAGCCGCTGCGCAGCACGTTCCTGTCGACGTAGCTGGCGATGACCGTCACGGCATCGTTGTGGATGCTGGGCTTCACTTCGTAAGCCTGATTGCCTGCGGTGAAGATCGCCAGTGCATCGCCGGGCATACCCATGGCGTAGGGGCTGGCGGTGTCCACTTTCATCTTGAGGGTCGAGCCCGGGCTCCAGAACTTCTTTGAGGGCAGCCCTGCCAGCACGTCCGTCACCGGCAAGTCGAATTTCTCGATCGGCAGGGTTCCGGCACGCCCGAAGGTGACGAGGCGGCCGCCCGCCTTGACGAAGTCGTTGAGTGCCTTCGTACCCGCATCGCCGAAGCCGCTGACATATTGGGCGGGCACGCCCTCCATGCTGTCCCAGGGGCTGGGTTTCTCTCCCTTGCCGAGCACGCCGGTCATGGCCGAGACGGCATCGTCGGGCAGCACGATCACATCGTACTTCTTGCGCAGGTTGCCCGCCTTGATCTCGGCATCCATGATCGAGCTGTAAGGGTAGGCGTAGCTTTCGAAGAGGAAGCGCGTCCAGCCTTCGTCGATGTTGCCGCCGCGATAGCGCTTGAGCATGGCCATGCGCGGGGTCTTCACAGGGGCAGAGCCGGTGACCCCGCCCGAGGATGCGAAATCGACGCCGGTGGTCCCTGCGATCGACTGCGCCGAGCCTGCCGAGAGGCCGCTCACAACGAAATCGCCTACTTTCGCCGTCCCCGAAGGCGCCGTTACGCGGGTAACGCTCGCGCCCGCCTTGATGGCGAGGTTGACCGCGTGGAAGCTGTCGTTGAGCGCCCCGCTCAGCAGGTAAGGCCCGCCGCCGTCCACTTTCCCGGTTGGGGCGAGCATGGCGGACACCGGCTCGAGGCTGGCGGTCACGGCGGTGCCGACTGGGGTGCTCTCCACGCCCATGAACTCGGTCAGGGCGTCGGTGGACATGTCGTAGGGCCGGATCGGCGTGCCGTCGGCGGTGCGGGCGTAGACGTCGTCGGGAAAGTGCGTCTCGCCCAGCAACCAGCGCACCACGCCCATCTTGGGCTGGCTCATCGGCACCACGAAGCTGCCTGCCGGATAGACGCGGCCTTCATGCACGAACTCGGCGGGGGCGCGGTAGACGTTGACGCCCTGGAGCAGCAGCGCGTTGATCATCTTGTCGACCGTCAGCGGATCGTGCTGGTCGATGGAGACGATGTAGGCCTTGGTCTCTCCCGTCGTGCCGCGTTCCACCTGCCGCTGCGCCTTGAGGTACATGTTGCGCAGCACGCGGTCCTTGTTGCGCGCGGCCGTGTCCACCAGCGACCATGAGGTGACGAGTTGGCGATCGACAATGTCGCGCGAGCGCCACCAGCCGCCGGGCCAGGGATCGGGCATGTTCATCTGCGGCGTGTTGTCCGGCACGGCGCGCTGACCGCCCTTGAGCTGGTCGGGGTGGACGTAGAGGGGCGTTGCAAGGCTGGCGCTGGCGGATTCGTCAAGCATCCCGGTGATGTTGTGGAACGGCGTCAGCCAGTGGAAGCCGAAGTGCCCCCAGCCCGAATAGATGGCATCGCCGATACCGCCCGACAACTTTGCCTTGTCGAGATCATAGGCCATGTTCGAGCCGTACCAGGTCATCTCGCGCCACACGAGCGGATCGCCGAAGGGGCGGATCGGATCGGTATAGGGCGGGATCGAGATGCGCGGCGAGTACTGGCCCATCTGGTGATGGTCGATGTAGGCTTCCGGGATCCAGTCGCGGAACAGCACCGAGCCGAGCAGCTTCGATTCCGCCTGCGTCTGCATGAAGGCGTCGCGGTTGTTATCGTGGCCGACGTACTTCTGGTAAAGCCACGGCATCGCGCCGCCTTCGTAGGGCGTGCCGACATGCTTCATGTACCAGTCCTGCACCATGTCGTGCCCATCGGGGTTGAGCGAGGGCATGACGATGGTGATGACGTTGTCGAGAATGCGCTGGGTATCGGTGTCGGTGCGCGTGACCATGCCGTGCGTGAATTCAACGGCCGTCAGCGACGAGCCGATCTCGCTGGAGTGCAGGTCGTACGATTGCACGACGATCGCCTTGCCGTCGCGCACGATGCGCTCCAGTTCTTCCTGCGGCACACCGCGCGGGTCGGCGAGTTTGAGGTTCATCTGGCGATATTCGTCCAGCCGGGCGAGGTTGGCGGGCGAGGAAATGAACATGGCGAGGAACGGGCGGCCCTCCGTCGACTTGCCCAGTTCCACGACCTTTATCCGGTCGCTCGATTTTTCGAGGGCGCGGTAATAGTCGACCATCTTCGCGTAGGGCTCGAGCTGGCGGTCGGCGCCCATCTGGTGGCCGAACCAGCTTTCCGGTGTCGGTACGGCGGATTGCGCCGCTGCCGGACCGGAGAAGCCCAGCGTCAGCGCCATGGCTGCCGCGCAGAGAGCTGCTGCGGTGCCGGACCTGAGGCTTGCGGACTTTGCGAAACCGCGATGGGACTTATGTGCCGAACGCATCATGACTAACTCCATCGATCTGTGAAACGGTTGGGGAAAGGAGGCCGGGCTCTTGCCAGGCGGCGGAGCCCGGCCTCCGACAAGGTCAGAACTGCTTGGAAATCGACATGAAGAAGTTGCGCCCGAGGACGTCGTAAGTTGACGCATCGTAAGTCGCCGGGGTGTTGGAGTAGGACGGCGGCGCCTTGTTGAAGATATTGGTCACGCCCATCCGCAGCGAGACGTCTCCTTCGAACTGGAACCCCAGGTTGAAGTCGAAGGCATGGTAAGCGGCGATCCCTTGCGGCGCGTTCGCCGAAGTCACCGAGTTCGAGTGGTCCATCTTGTCGATGAAGCGCCAGGTCAGCGAAGCGTCGAACTGGTCGTCGGAATATCCCAGCGTGGTATTCGCTTTCCACTTGGGGTGCGAGATGCCGGCATCGGTCTCGATCGTGAAACCGATCGTTCCGGAATAGTCGTACGTCGGGCCGCCGGGCAGCGTCTGGACCTTGAACTTGTCGAGGTAGCTGACAACGGTGCGAAGGCGCAGGGAGCCCGGTGACGCGATCCCGATGTCGTCGAGGCCGAGCCGCCAGTCGAACTGGACGTCGATACCCTGAACTTCGAAAGTTCCCAGATTGAGCAGCGGCTGGCTGGTCGGCGGCTCAAGCGTCCCTTCCGGTGCACGGGACAGCAGCTGGCAGTAGTAATTGTTGTTGTCGTAAGTGGGATTGGAAGTTCCGTCGGCGTTGAAGCAGTACTGTACTGACTGCGCGACGCCCAGGACGCCGATCGCATCGCTGATCTTGATGTTGTACCAGTCGACCGAAAGGCTCATGCCGCTCAGGATCGGCGAGGTGAAGGGCGAATTGACTACCGCACCGAAAGACCACGTGTCGGCGGTTTCCTCGTCGAGATCGGGGTTGCCCCCGGTTAGCGGGAAGATCTGCGACGTACCGACGAACCCGGATGTGGAGTCGCCGTAAGTGCTCTCCGTCATGCCCTGCGCCAGACACAGCGCCTTGACCTGCGCCTCGTTGGCACCGGCGCGATACGAGGAGCGGTAATCGCACGGGTCGCCCGCCAGCACGTTGGCGGCCGCCTGGCCGATGCTGCTGCTTCCGGTAGAGACCGGCGCGTAGAGTTCCCCGACGCTCGGTGCGCGGATCGAGCGATTGTAGCCGCCGCGCAGGCGCAACTGATCGAACACCTGCCAGTCGAAGTCGGCCTTGTAGGTATGTGCGCCGCCGATCGAGTTGTAGTCCGAATAGCGGTAGCCAAGGTCGAGATTGAACTGCTGGATCAGAGGCAGGTCGTGCAGCACCGGCACCAGCATTTCGGCGAACAGTTCCTTCACGTTTACGCTGCCGCCCGATGAGCGCAGCACCGAGAAGCCGATGACGTCGCTGGTGCCGCCGGGCTGGTTGAGGCCGTCGTCGGCCTTGAAGGTGAAGGAGTTCTTGCGATAGCTGGCGCCCAGCGCGAAGCGCACATCACCGGCGGGCAGCTTGAACAGCCCGCCCTGCATGGTGGCCGAGACGATGTCCTGTTCCATGCGCGTGGTGTTGAGCGTGTCGCGCTTGACGTAGTCGGCGCAGGCGTCGGAAATCGGCAGGTTGCCGAAGATGTTGAAATCCGTACAGTCGCCGATGCCTCCGGTCGGGCTGGCCAGCAGTGCCTCCATGCGGGAAAGGCTGAGGCCGCCGGTCTGACCGTTGCGGAAGTTGGACGAACTGCGGCTGCCGTAGAGTTCCCAGGTCAGGTCGCCGATACCCAGCTTGCCGTTGAGGCCCGCCATGAACTGCCAGACGTCGTAGTCGTAAGTCTGGCCACGGTTGCCGATGGCATTCCAGGCCTTGTAGAACTGGAAATCGGCCGTTGGATCGGGGCGTGAGGCAAGGATTGTGCGAAGATCGGCGGGTATGAAGTAGCTGTCGTAGGGAATGTTCTGAAGGTAGACGTTGTTCGACAGTGTCGTATTGACGATCGAATACTGCGAATAGGTCGTGTAGTTGAATTGCGCGAAGGCGGATATGTCGTCGGTCAGATCGTAATCGACGCGGCCCATCGCCGAATAGCGCTCCATCTCGGACTGGATGTCCCCGCCGGTGAAGCCGAACTTGAACTGCTGCGCCGGACCGAAGAGGGAATTGCCCGAACTGACGAAGTAGGCGTCGTCCGTCTCCACGCCCTTGAAGTTGACCACCGGCGCGTTGTTGGCGGTGTAGAGCGTGCCGTCGTTGTTGAAGCCGATCTGCGCGCCGCCGCTGTAGTATAGACTGCCGTTACTCGCGACGAACGGGGCATAGCCGTACTTGTCCGCGAAGACGGAGTTGACGGCTTCCAGCGTCGGTTCGTTACCGGTGAATAGCGCGGAGCCGTAGGGATTGGCGGCGTTGCCGGTTTCGGTCGTGCGGTCGGGATACCAGGGGCGCTTGCGGCGCTTGGCACGGTCACGCTTCGAGTAGTCGAGCGCGACGAAGGCGCGGCCGCGACCATCGTCGAAGTTGCCGCCGCCAACTGCGGAAATACGGAAGTTGCGGCCGTCGCCATAGTTCGAAATACCGGTCTGGCTCTTGATGTTGAGCCCGGTGATGTTCGACTTCAGCCGGAAGTTGACTACGCCTGCGGTCGCGTCCGAACCGTAAGCCGTGGAAGCGCCGCCGGTAATGACTTCGATGTTGCCGATCACTGCTTCCGGTATGGTGTTGAGATCGACCGAGCCATCAGGATTGGACGGCTGCATGCGCTTTCCGTCCAGCAGGATCAGCGTACGCTTGGAGCCCAGGCCGCGCAGTGTCGCATAAGCCTGACCGCCGGACAGGCCGGTGCTGGTGGTGGAAGTGTTGCTCTGGCCCAGACCGCCCGCGAACTGCGGCATCTGCGACAGTGCGCGCTCCACGGTGAGCTGGCCAGTAGCCTCGATCTGCTCTTCGCCCACCGAGACGATGGGGCTGTTGGCCTTGTAGTCCGGCCGCGCGATCAGCGAACCGGTGACGACGATTTCCTCGGCGGTGTTTTCCTCCGCCGGTGCTTCCTGCGCCATGGCCGCGTGTCCGAGAGGCAGTGCCAGAGCGGAACTTCCCGCGGCGATGAATAGTGCAGTGCGCAGACGATCGATGCGCCAATGGCGCTGATTGAGATTGTTCATCATGAGCTCATCCCCTTTTGCTGAGCGACACGATCTGAACACCCTCTCCTGGTGTATTTTTGTTGTTATGCCCTGTGTGTGTTCATTGATTTGATTTAGGTGTGAGAATCCATCTTCAAAATCACAATAACGTGATCTGAAATAGGCGCGATATATTGCTCTGATCACGGCGATGCGTGTTCAGTTTCGCGATGGCCTTGGCGGCTCTGTCTATGGAGATTTGGATATTTCTAAGTCAGTCCAGCGGTATTCATTTTCTGGACTGTCCACCCGCTGCAAGAGTGACTTATGAGGAATTTATGTCAAGCAGAAATTCTCTTTAGTGGTCCACTATGCTGGATTTGCGGGTGAAATCCTTGAGATTTTCCGCGAAATACATTGTATAAAAAGAGAAATTTTTGTCGCTCCGTGGGGCGCTGACCAAGGCGCGTGCTGCGTTTAGATCGCGTTGAGCGATTCGCGGCATCTGCTACGCGCCGGGAACAGCTGGCACGATGTCAAACGCGACTGTCGTGCGCAGGCCGTTCGCGGTGAACGGAACCGTGGCGTGCCACATGTAGGATGGGAACAGTGCGAGCGTCCCGGCTTGTGGGCGGACATGGAACTGTGCATCCAGATCGAGCATGCCGGGCTGGCCGAACGCCAACCATCCTTCCTTGTCTTCTTCCGCCGCCGCATCGTCGGGAAGGTCGACATAGAAGGCGGAGGAAATCCAGCCTTGCGGGTGGACATGCGGCAGGTGCCGCCCGCCGGGGCGCAGCCTTACAGACCACATCCCGGCGAACCTGCGTCCATTGCCACGCCGTGCGCGCAGCACGTCGTGCCCGTCGCCCAGCCTTTTCAGATAGCCCTCGATCACGGGCGCGATCGCCTCGGGAAAAGCGCGCAGCGCCGGGTTGTCGGAGAGCAAGAGGTTGCTGGCGGTCTGCGTCCCGTCGCGCAGTGACTGATCGAGCGGATGGGCGCGGAAACCATGTAGTGCCTCCAGGGCGCGCAGAAGGTTGGCGAGGTACTCCGCCACATTCGCCCAGCCAGGCGGGGCCTCGATGGCGGCCGCACACACGAGCCGGTCATAGTCGTAGAGTTCGTCTGCCCGTGCATCGCCCAGCAGCCGCCATGCCGCCCATCGCGCCGCGATCAGGCCCTGGTCGAGCGGGGCCTGCGCCAGTAATGGATCGAGCAGAGCGAGCGCCTCGTTCGCCTGCCGGTTGGCGAGCAGGGCATCCGCCAGCTGGCGCATTGCCGGGCGCGAGTTCGGGGCAAGAGCCGATGCTCGCCGGGCATGGTCGAGGGCGCGTGCAGGGTCGAATTGCAAGGCGAGCGTCGCTGCGGTGGCCTGCGCCTGCGGGTCTGTCGCATCCATTGCCGCCAGCATCAGGTCATGCCCCTCTTGCGCCATTCCGGCTGAAGCGAGAAACGCGGATTTGAGCATGGCGACCGACGAAGGCGGCAATCCGCGCGCATCGGCATCGATCCGCGCCAGTACCGGCTCGATCCCTGAGCCTGCCATCCACGCCAGCTGCGCCCGGTCGCGCAAGGCGTCGAAGTAGCCGGGGCGCAGTGCCAGCGCGGCGGCAAAGGCAGCGTCGGCTTCGTCGATGCGGCTCTGGCTCTGCAGTGCGCGAGCCAGCACCAGCCGCGTTTCCGGTGCCTGGCTACCGAGCGCGATGGCATTGCGGGCCTCGGCTTCGGCTTCCTCTGCATGGCCCGCATCACCCAGCGCCGAAGCGAGGTTGTGGCTGTTCACGGCCTTGCCCGGATAGAGCGCGGCGATGCGGCGGCGTTCGGCTAGGCGCTCGTCGGGGCGGTCCAGCATCTGCCATGCCCGCGCTCGCTCGGCGAGGAGAGCCTGAGTAGGGCGTGGATTACTGGCAGCGGCTGCAGTGCTGCGGATCGCCTCCGCATGCTTGCCCTCGGCATTGAGCAAGCGGGCGAGTTCGAGTGCAGCATCGTCGAGCGTCGGTTCGGTGACCAGCGCTTGCGCCTGAAACTGCCGTGCACTGCTGGTGTCGCCGCCCAGACGAGCGATCACGCCTTTCAGGTGCCACGCTCTCGCGGCCGTGCTCCGGGGCGGATTGCCGCGCAGCATGATGTCGATCTGCGTCTGGGCATGAGCAAGGCGGCCAAGTCGTATGAGCTCCGCAACCCTGCCAAGTCCTGCCGTCGACAACGTTCAGCCCCTATCTGCGATGGTCGCGCGCGAGAGTGGCGCGACCATCGGTGCAAATGCAACCCGCTGCGTTGCAGCATGCACGAACGTTCAGGACATGACGATCAGCAGTGCCTCGGCTCGCGTATCGGTCTGGTTGCGGATGGCGTGGGGCAGGTCGGCCGGATAGCGTGCCACCGCGCCCGGGCCAACCAGCGCCGTCGTTTCCGCGCAGGTCACGACCATCTCCCCGGACAGTACCGTCAGATGCTCGTTGCTGCCGGCGGTATGCGCCTCGGAGACCAGTTCGGCGTGCGGCTCCAGTGTCAGGAGATAGAATTCGAATTGGCCGACACTGTGCGCGGGGCTGAGGATTTTCAGCAGGCAGCGCCCGTCCTCGGTGCGGATTTCGGGCACGAAGCTGGCGGCGGTGATCTCGATCTTGCCGCGTCGTTCGACATGCTTCCCACCCACGAACTCGCCGATCTCGACGCCGAGCGCCTTGGACAAGTGCCATACCGTTGCGAGTGTGGGATTGGCCTGGCCGCGCTCTATCTGTGAGAGCATCGAACGCGACACGCCGGAGGTCGCGGCCAGTGCGTCAAGAGTAAGCCCCTGTTCCTTGCGAAGCTGATGCAGCTTCGGGCCGATCGGCGGCGGGTCGCCTTTGATTAGCATGACACCCCTCAAGAGTATGCGATTGCTTTGGAATTAACAGGACTTCTGAACAGGGTTCCCGTTCTTCGGAGTTTTCGAGAGTGCCTCGAAACGGATTAGGGAATCGTGAACGGAATGGTCGGTGGCGGAGGCGCCGATGCTTGGAAATGCGCCGATTTGAAAAGTAGGGACGATGCACGTTCCCGGACCCGTCAAGCGGTCTTGTCCGGTCGGGAACGAGGTCTGTGTCGTCGCGAGTCCACCCACTCGTGCAGGAAAGTGCACGGTAGCACAGATGTATGGCGCCGCAAGTGTGCGGATTTCCCGTTGCATGCGTCGACGACCCTCGCGAACATCCTCGTGTGCTTTCCAGATTCGCCATCTATTTCGACGAAGTCGCCCGGCGCGGCTCGATCCGGCGTGCGTCGGAGTTTCTGAACGTAGCCTCCTCGGCGGTGGATCGGCAGATCCTCAAGATGGAGGCTGAACTCGATGTGCCGCTGTTCGAACGTCGCCCGCATGGCTTGCGGTTGACGGCCGCCGGCGAGGTGCTGGTCGGGCTGGTGCGGCGCTGGCGCCGCGAACTGGCGGTCGCTCAGGCGCAGATAGACGAGCTGCGCGGACTTCGGCGCGGCGAGGTGACGCTGGCGCTGGCGGAGGGCAGCGCCGAACTGGTCAGCCGTGTGCTCCTGTCTTTCCGCAACCGCTATCCCGGGATCATCTTCCATTTGCGGATCGCTCCGTCACAGACGATCGTGGACCTGGTGCTGTCGTCGGAGGTCGATGTCGGCGTGACCTACAACCCGCCCGACCGGCAGGACTTGCGGGTGGAGCGCGCCATCGTCTCGCAGATCGGCGCGGTACTGGCGCCCGACCACCCGCTCGCCGGGGAGAGCGAGGTGACGCTGGCGCAATGCGCGGACTATCCGCTGGTAGGACCGGACGAAGGCCATTCGCTGCGCGCGGTGATCGACAAGGCATGGTCCACCAACGTCGACGGAATGCCGCGCTTCTCCGCCAGCGCCAATTCGGTGGAGCTTATCAAGGCGCTCGTCGTCGGACGGATCGGCATCGGATTGTTGACCCCGCTCGATATCGTGTCCGAGGTGGAGCGTGGCATATTGACGTTCGTGCCGCTGACGGGTTCGGGCATTCCGTTGTCGGTGCTTTCGATCATCAGCGCCTCGGGGCGGCAGTTGTCGCCGCCTGCCGCGCTGATGCTGCGCCACTTCGCCGACGGTTCGATCGACAACTGACCGCCTGACGGTGGTTTGCCTTTTTTCGATCTGCGATGCCGCAAAATTGCTCTGGAATAGAGCGCTCGCACCTGCAACAAATTCTGCAGGGATCAATCGACAGGGCGGGCAATCACCATGAGGGGGACTGTGAACCGGCGCGCATTGCTCGGCAGGGGGCTGGGCTCCGGCCTTGCTTTTGCCGTGCTTGGCGGCGGGCTGGCTGGTTGCGCGCGATCCGGGGCCAAGTCGGATGAGGACCTGGGCGCGGCGCGCTCGGTCGCCTTTGCCATCGGCACGCCGGGGTCCGATTTCGTTCACGAGATTTCGCTGGGCTGTGCCGACGCAGCCGAGGCGCTGGGCTGGCGCTTTACCCGCGTGCTCAATGCGCAGCCGACCCCAGACGCCCACGTCAACGCGATCCGGCAGGCGGTAACCGCGCGCAACGACGTGGTGGTCACGGTGGACTGGTATCAGGCCGTGGTCGAGGAAGTCGCCCGCGCGCAGCCTCAGGGTACGCGCTTTGCGATGGTGAACTCGCTCAACAACGCGGATGCCATGGCGAAGTACGGCGTGCCGTTCTCCGGCCAGAACCCGACCGACGTCGGCCGCCTGCTCGGCGCGCGGATGGCGCAGGAACTCGGCAAGCGCGGGACGACGCAGGGGGCGGTGCTGGTGGGTAACCCGTTTCCCGGCTCGCTCAACGTCGAGCAGCGCATCGCCGGCATCGCCGAGGGTCTGAAAGCGCAGCCGGGCCTGCGCATGGTCAGCTTTGCTGATGGATCGGCCGCCGATGTCGCGACTTCGGTGGCGCTCTACAAGGCCAAGATCCAGGAGACGGGCAACGTGATCGGCCATGCAGCGGCAAGCGGCGAGATGGGCGCGGTGCCGCTCCTCAAGGCGCTGGACGAGATCGGCGGACCTGCGCCGCTCGTCGCCAGTACGGTAAGCAGCCTGAAGATGCTGGACTTCGTCAAGCAGGGCCGCGTCGCCTTCGCGCTGGACGAGAACCTCTATATGCAGGGCTTCAGCGCGGTCATGCTGACATGGTCGGCGATGGAGCGCGGGCTCGCGCCGCTCCAGACTGCTCCGGGCTGCACGTGGGTGGAGGCCGGGAACGTCGATGCCACGATCGCGGGCTATCGCAAGCGCAAGGAGGCGGCGAGAGCCCATGGGCTGTCTTGATCCGCGCGGCATCGAGCCCGTTCCGGTGAGCGTTGCAGCCGTCGAGCCGCTGTTCGTCGCCGAAGGGCTGACATGCCGCTATGGCCGAGTCACTGCGCTCGACGGCGTGGACATCGCGCTGCGTCCGGGCGAGGTCACCGCGCTACTGGGGGATAACGGGGCAGGCAAGTCGACGTTGATTGCGCTGCTGTCGGGCGTGCGTCGGCCGAGCGGCGGCACGATCACGATGGACGGTGTACCCTGCCGCTTCGACAGCCCGGCGGATGCGCGCGGCGTCGGCATCGCCACCGTGTTCCAGACTCTGGCGCTGGTGGAAGATCGTTCCATTGCCGAGAACCTGTTCCTCGGCCGAGAGCCTGTTCGCTTCGGCTTCCTGCTCGATCGTCGTCGTATGCGGCGCGAGGCGAGCGCGGTGTTCGAGCGGCTCGGCATCGCATTGCCGCCAATGGGGACTGCCGTGCGCCATCTTTCGGGCGGGCAGCGGCAGGCCATCGCGGTGGCGCGGACGGTGTTGGGCGGCGCGCGCGTCATCATTCTCGACGAGCCGACCGCAGCGCTCGGCGTGCGCGAGACGGCGCGGGTGCTCGATCTCATCGCCCGCCTGAAAGCCAGCGGTGCGGCGGTGCTGCTGGTGAGCCACAACATGGAGAACGTCTTCCAGGTCGCCGACCGCGCGGTGGTGCTGCGTCTTGGCCGCAAGGTTGCCGACCTCGCATTGGCGGAGACGAGCCGCACGCAGCTTGTCGCCAGCATCGTCGGCGGCACGGAGGAGGCCGCATGATCGCGCACATGCTGTTCCGTCGGGAAGTGGCGATCGCGCTGGTTGCGGTGGCGCTCTACATCGGTTTCGCGCTCAACGCGCCGCACTTCCTCGATGCACAGACGCAGTTCGAGATCCTGCGCGTTACGGGCTTTACGCTGCTGGTGGCGCTGCCGCTCACGATGCTGGTGATCGCGGGAGAGGTGGACTTGTCCATCGGTTCCAATCTCGGCCTCGCCAGCGTGGTGACGGGCATGGCGATCGTGGAATGGGGCTGGAACCCGTGGGCCGCCGCGCTGCTGGCGATCGCCATCGGCGGGGGCGTCGGGCTGGCGAACGGCTGGGCGGTGGTGCGCCTGGGGGTGCCCTCGTTCATCCTGACCATCGGCATGCTCAGCCTGCTGCGCGGGATCGCGCTGGTGGTGACGATGGGGCTGTCGATAGATATTCCCGGTGACATCGAGAGCACGTTCTTCGCACTGGCGGGCGGCAGCATCGGCCTGGTTCCGGCGCAAGTGCTCTGGGCGCTGGCAGCCTTTGCGGTGACCGGCTTCGTGCTGCATCACACGCTGTTCGGCGCGTGGCTCTATGCGACCGGCGGCAACTTGCGCGCAGCGACGCAGATGGGACTGCGGCCGGGCATGGTGAAGATCGCGGTGTTCATGGCGCTCGGCCTGTGCTGCGGCCTCGTCGGCGCGCTGACGACCGGGTGGCTGCGCCTGGGTGCGCCTAACACCGGGACCGGGGGAGAGCTTTCGACCATCGCGGCGGTCATCATCGGCGGCGCGGCGCTGAGCGGCGGTGTCGGCACGGCGACGGGCACGCTGATCGGGGCACTGATCGTCTCGATGCTGCAGATCGGGCTGGTGTTGATGGGCGTGCAGGGCAACTGGGTGCAGGTCTGCGTGGGCATGCTGATCGTGGCGGCAGCCGGGGTCGAGCCGCTGCTGCGCGCCGACGGGAGGCTGGCGGCATGGGTGCAGGGCCTTTCGAGCAGGCAAGGGGCGGCGGCATGAACGCGCAGCTTCAGTACGACACGGCCGAGGCGCTTGCGGTCGACGAGATCCCGGTGATCGACTTCGCGCCGTTCCTCCATGGCTCGCCGCAAGACCGCGCCGCCGTCGCCGCCGAGATCGACCGGGCCTGCCGCACCATCGGCTTCTTCTACCTGACCAACCACGGCGTGCCCGAGGCGCTGCGCCAGTCGGTGCTGGCCGAGGCGCGGGACTTCTTCGCCCGCTCGTTCGAAGAGAAGATGGCCTGCGCACCGATCCTCGATGGGCAATGGTGCGGCTATCTGCCCGCGCGCGGCGCGGCGGAGGGGACGAAGCCCGGCGGTTCGCTGACCGAGGAAGGGCGCAAGGCGAAGACGGTGTCGGGCGGATCGCTCGAACAGTTCAACATGATGCGCGTGCGCCTTGCGGACGATCCGCATTACGCCGACCCGGACCCGATCTATCAGCGCAACCGCTGGCCCGAGGGCGCGCCTGGCTTCGTCGAGACGATGATCGTCAACCAGCGTGCGCTGCTGTCGCTCGCGGCGGAACTGATGCGCGCCTTCGCCATCGCGCTGGGGCTGGAGGAGGAGCACTTCGTGTGCCTGCACAGGAGCCCGCTGGCGACTTTCGGGCTCAATTTCTATCCGCAGCCGGTGCCGGGCGCTGGCGATGTGGGAGTAGGTGCGCACTGCGATGCATCGTCTTTCACGGTGCTGCTGCAGGACGAGGTAGGCGGACTGGAAGTGCAGACGCGCGACGGCCGCTGGATTTCCGCGCCGGTGGTGCCGGGGGCCTATGTCATCAACATCGGCGACACCATGATGGCCTGGACCAACGGGCAGTTCGTATCGACCTTCCACCGCGTCGTCAGCCGCAAGCCGCAGGATCGCTTTTCGGCGACGATGTTCGTGAACCCTGACCGCGAGGTCGTGGTGGAGCCGGTGGCGTCGCTGGTCGGCGAGGGGCGGCAGGCGCTCTACGAGCCCTTCCTGAACGACGACTACATGCGCGGGTTCTTCGTCAAGTTCTACGATTCCATGTTCAAGTAACCATGACGCCCAGTGGGGCGAGGAGAGGACGCAGGCGGGGCCACAAGGCAACGACACGTTAGGGGAAACGGTAAAATGAGGTCCGGCCAGTTCTGCCGCGGCGCTGCGTGCGCCGCGATCGCTACCGCTTTGTCTGCGTTCGCAGCGCCCGCCATAGCACAGGTGGACGCGCTGGGCGAGGACGCGAAAGTCACTACCGACGCGGCCGAGAGCGGCATTCTGGTGCAGGGCACGCGCACCAAGTCGGCGATCCTGCCAGGCACCAGCGACGCGCTGGGGCTGAACCTCGATGCGGTGAATACCCCGCGTTCGGTCTCCACCGTCTCGCTCCAGATGATGGACCAGTACAGCCTGACAACCATCCGCGACCTGACGGCGGTGACGCCGGGTGTCTTCACCGCCAGCTTCTACGGCGTCGACGGTTCGGTGAACATCCGCGGGGAATATGCCGACAACTTCTTTCGCGGCTTCAAGCGCGTGGAGAACCAGGGGACTTACGTAACCCCGATCGAGGGCGCGCTGAGCCTTGAGGTCGTGCGCGGCGTCGCCTCCCCGGCCTACGGCGGCGGGCGTGCGGGCGGCTACGTCAATTTCGACCCGCGCGGCGGCCGTGCAGAGCGCTTCAAGAATGGGCAGGCCGCGTTCGGGCAGGTCGATCTTGCGGCGGGCACCTACAAGATGTTCCGGGGCGAGGTCGAATATGGCACGCCGTTCAGGATCGGTGACTACGACGCGGGCGTGGACGTCTATTACGAGCACCTTCAGGGATCGCAGTACTTTCACGGGATCGAGCCCAAGCACGACCTCGCGCAGATCGGCTTCGCCACCGACCTGCCCGGCGGGTGGGAATTCCAGGCGGGCGGCCAGTACTACACTGCGGAAGGCATGCAAGGCACCACCGGCGTCAACCGCCTGACGCAGCAGCTGGTGGACGACGGCATCTACACCTCGGGCAGCTTCCGCGCGCAGCTGGTCTCGCCTGGCGCGGACTACATCACCCCCGCCGACATCGTGCGCGCGGGCGGCGTGACGAAGTACTTCGGTGCGAGCAACGCTTATTCGCAGCTCGATCCCGCGACCATCAAGGAGGTCAAGCTCTCCCGCCGCGCGGTCGTCACCTCCGACTACGACTTCGGCAAGGCCGAGACGACGACCGCCTACTTCGACCTTGCCCACGAAGTCGGTCACGGCACCTTCAAGATCCAAGGTTTCCTCGACGATCTGAACGCCGACTCCTACAACAGCTATGGCTTCGCCAAGACGCTCCGGGATCAGGCCAAGGAATTCCGCGTATCCCTGACCGGCAAGATCGACCCGGCGCCGTGGTTCACGATGAACTACGTCGGCGGCTTCGGCTATCGCCACTACAAGGCGGACGAAGGCTACGTCTTCGCGCGCGGCTACATGGTGCTCGATCGTCAGGACATCTCAGTCGGCGCGACGCCGGATGACATCTTCAACCCGCGCTATGTCAGCGGCGAGGCTTGGGACCAGTTCTACCACTCGCGCGTTGAGGATTTGGGCGTGTTCTTCAACGGCTCGGCCACGCTGTTCGACACGTTGATGCTGACCGGCGGCGCGCGCTACGATGCTTATAATGCCAAGGCGAGCAACACCGGCTTCGTCGACTTCGCGGTGCCGACCAATATCGATTATCACGACGCGCAGGACGTGGTGAGCTGGTCCGCCAGCGCCAGCCTGAAGCTGCCCTGGGGTCTGACGCCTTATGTCACCAAGGGCCGCTCCTTCGCGCCCGAGACCTCGCAGGGTGGCGCGGTGACGCCGGGCAACGTCTCGGCGGGCACCTGGCTGTCACCCACCAAGCTGACCGAGGGCGGCATCAAGATGTCGTTGTTCGACGATGCGTTGTTCCTGGCCGCGTCGGTCTACAAGCAGCAGCGCCGCCAGTCGGAACTGCTGACCGGCAATTTCGTGGGCGCCACGACGCGCGGCTTCGAGGGCGAACTGCGGTGGGCGGTGAATCGGCACTTCGGCCTTTCGGGCGTGCTGACGCGGCAGAAGACCAAGGTTTCGGGCTGTTCGTTCCTCGTCATCCTGCCCTCGCAGTTCGGGCTGGAAGACAATGACGGCTGGGGCTTTGCCTATCAGGCATCGACCTGCTCCTTCGCCGGTTCCGCGACGGGCTACGTCGACCGCACGCAGCCGCGCTGGGTGGCGGGTGCCTTCGCCAATTACGAAATGGGCAACGGTTTCGGCGCTACGCTGGGCGGCAACTATATCGACAAGACCAGCGGTCAGTTGCCCGGCGCGCCGGTGTTTCCGGACTACTTCCTGCTGCGCGGATCGGCCCACTACGACTTCGGCCGCTTCCGTGTCTCGGTGAACGTCAACAACATCCTGAACGAGCGCTATTACATCCCGCAGCGCTCCACTGAGACCGAGGCTTCGGCGATGCCCGGCGAAGGCCGCACTGCGATCCTCAAGCTCACCGCTCGTTTCTAGAGTCCACCCTGCGGAGCCGGCGGTGTCGGCTCCGCCTTTTTCGATTTTTGCAAGGAGACTGCCCGATGGCATTGGCGCCGGCGGCCGTTGAAGACCTGCCCGTGATCGACATCTCCCCG
>JASGGD010000049.1:0-26515 GCA_047605225.1 Novosphingobium sp. | reverse complement strand
TCCTGCGCTGCCCTTTCGCATGCGGGCGGGCGGCGTGGTCGCGGCGGCGGGGGCGGCCGGGCTCTATGCCGCCGCGCGTCCCTCGCCGCTGCCGCGCAATGCGAAAGGGCAGCGCAGGATCACGCTGGCGTGGAATGCCAACGCCATCTGCCTCGCCCCCGCGCTGCTGGCCAAGGAACAGGGCATTTACGAGCGCTTTGGCCTCGACGTAGAGCTGATGAACTTCGCCGGGTCCACCGATCAGCTGCTGGAGGCGATCTCCACCGGCAAGGCCGACGCCGGGGTCGGCATGATCCTGCGCTGGATCAAGCCGCTGGAACAGGGGTTCGACGTGCGCCTGATCGCGGGCACCCACGGCGGCTGCATCCGCGTGCTCGGCTCGCGCCGGGCGGGGATCACCAATGCGGTGGAAAGCCTGCGCGGCAAGGCGATCGGCCTGTCGGAAATCACCGGCGCCGGGCGCAATGCGCTGGCGGTGCTGCTGAAGGCCAACGGCCTCGATCCGAACCGCGACGTCGAGTGGAAGGCATTCCCCGCACCGCTCCTCGCCGCCGCCGTCGAGAAGGGCGAGATCCAGGCCTTCGTCGATTCCGACCCTATCGCCTACGTGCTGCAGAAGAACTCGGGCGGCGATCTGGTGGAGGTGCTCTCCAACCTCTCGGCCCCCTGGCAGAACCGCGTGTGCTGCGTGCTCGGCGCCAGCGGCGACCTGCTGCGCCGCGACCGCGCCAGCGGCGTCGCGCTGGCACAGGCGCTGACGACGGCGGCCTCGATCTGCTCGCAGCAGCCCGAGGCGGTGGCGCGCACCTTCGCGCCTCACGCCAAGGCCAGCGTCGAGGATTTGGTCGCCGTGCTGAAGATGCAGACGCACGATCACCACCCTGTCGGCCGCGACCTCCACAACGAGGTCGCGCTCTATGCCGGAGAACTGCGCGACGTCGGCGTGATGAAGCCGACCACCGATCCGCAGACCTTCGCCAGCCGCACCGTCGAACAGCTTTTCGCATGAAGGACACGCCATGAGCAGCAGCGCCCTCGCCCTATCGTCGGACGGCTTCGCCGCGCGCAGTGAGGAGGTGCTCGAACCCGCTTCTCCGCGCGCGCCTGTGTGGCGTGGCGGCCTTGTCGCGGCACTGGCATGGGCTGGCGCCGCCGGGGTCACCTGGACGTGGCCTGACATCACGCCATGGTCGCGTTCGGGGCTGTTGGGTGCCGTTGAGTGCACGTTGAGTGCCCTTCTGTGCCTCCTTGCATTCGCCGGAAATCGCGGCCGACTGGCGGCGCTTCGGCCGTGGGATCGGTGGCTCGGCGCGGGCGCAGTGCTGCTCACCTTGTGGCAGATCCTGACCGCGAAGACCGCAATTCTGCCGCTTCCGTTCTTCCCGCCGCCCCAGTCGATCCTCGAAGTCTATACCGACGACAGCGCCCGCCTGCTCGAAAGCGCGGCCCGTTCGCTACTCCTGCTGCTGCCGGGCTATGCGATCGGCGGAGCAGTCGGTTTCGCGAACGGCGTCGCCATCGGCTGGTGGAAACAGGCCAGCTACTGGGGCCATCCGATCCTGCGCTTCGTCGGCCCGCTGCCCGCCACCGCATGGCTGCCGCTGGCGTTCTTCGTGTTCCCCGGATCGCAGAGCGCGAGCACCTTCCTGATCGCGCTGGCGACCGCCTTCCCGGTCGCGGTGCTGACCTCCTCGTGCGTGAAAGGCGTCAATGCGGCGTATTACGACATCGCCCGGACCCTGGGTGCGAGCGAGCGGTTCCTGATCCTGAAAGTGGCGATCCCGGCCGCGCTCCCGGACGTTTTCGTCGGCCTTTTCATGGGTTTGGGAGCATCGTTCGCAGTGCTGATCGTGGCCGAGATGATGGGCGTGAAAGCCGGACTCGGCTGGTATCTGCAGTGGGCGCAGGGGTGGGCGGCCTACGCCAACCTCTATGGCGCGCTGATCGTGATGGCGCTGCTGTTCTCGGGGCTGATCGCCCTCCTTTTCACCGTTCGCGACCGCGTGCTCGCCTGGCAGAAGGCAATCGTTCGATGGTAACCCTCGTCCAGTCCCCCGCCACCACCGGCCTGTCCGTACAGGCCCGCAGCGTCCACCACGCCTTCGACACGCCAAGCGGCCCGCTGCCGGTGCTGGAGGACGTCACCCTCGACATCGAGCCGGGCGAGTTCGTCGCCCTGCTCGGCCCCAGCGGCTGCGGAAAGTCCACGCTTCTGCGCCTTTTGGCGGGGCTTGAGGCGCCGTCCGAAGGCAAGTTGGGCGCAGACAAAGTCCGCATCGTCGGCCCCGATCCATCGCGGCTGCTCGTATTTCAGGACCCGACTTTGTACCCGTGGCGCAGCGTGCGCGGTAACGTCGCGCTAGGCCTCGAGGCGCAAGGCGTGGCCCCGCAGGAAGCCGCCGCGCGGACCGACCGGACCTTGCGCCTCGTCGGCCTCGAAGGCTTCGAGCAGGCCCTGCCGAGCGAGCTTTCCGGCGGCATGGCCCAGCGCGCGGCGCTCGCCCGCGTGCTGGTGAACGACCCGCGCCTGCTGCTGCTGGACGAACCATTCGGCAAGCTGGATTCGCTGACCCGAATGACCCTGCAGACCGAAATTCTGCGGCTATGGCGCAATGCCGGGTTCACCGTCCTGCTGGTCACGCACGACGTCGAGGAAGCCCTGCTACTAGCCCAACGCATCGTCGTGTTCAGCCCACGTCCGGCGCGGATCGTGCGCGAGGTGACGGTCGGGGAGCCTTATCCTCGCCGCCGGGACAGTTCCGCCCTGCAAGCCCTGCGCCGCGACATCCTTGGTTCGCTTGGCCACGAGCACGAGCTTTGACACAGCGGACGGCCTTGCCCGAATTGCCGTGGCAATCAGGTCGCTGACGCAACCTCGCGCCACACGCAGCGAAAGCCGATGTGCGAGGTGGCGGTGTCGATCATCTCGGGATGGCACGCAGCAGGGCGATTTCGCTGGCAGCAGTTCGCCGCGCACAAGTGCCTCGCCTGCGATCTTGTCATGGAAGCTGTGGTGTGCATCGAAAAGCCGCGCGCGGTGCCGGGCGTGCCCGCCGCGCCGTCCGGCTGGGCGGACATGCTGCATGGTGTCCCGCGGCAGGGCAAATTCCCGACGCGCATGGACGACCCCTTCGTGCTGCTGGACGACGCGCGCGCCAATGCGGCAGGCCTGCTGTTTCGCGATCCGATCGAGATCGTCGATGCACGGGCACTGGACGAAGTCATTCCCGCGCTGCAGCCTCGGCTTACCACCCTTCATCGGCCCAATGCGGAGGAGCCGCTGCTGTGGTTCGAGCTTTTCGATGCTGCGCTTGCCGTCACGATACCGCCTGCCGACACTTCATTGCCCAAACCGACCGGCAGACCGCGGGCTTGCGTCACCGCGTCCTGCTATCGCAGGATGGTGGGAGAAATTCTTGAACTGATCGAGGCGGGAGACTGCTATCAGGTCAATTTCACGATCCGAACCGAGATGGGCGCCCCCCTCGCTGAATTCCTCCGCCTGCGCCGCACCCAGAAGGCGGGCTGGGGCGGCCTGCTGTCGACCGGGAACGGTGGTCTGGTATCGTGTTCACCCGAACTGTTCTTCGCGCTCGACCGCGAACGCATCTGGGCCAGGCCGATGAAAGGCAGCCCGCCTTCAACGTACTGATCCGAAGCCTTGAGTTCGATGGCGACAATACATCGTGGCGGCTCGGCGTAGGATCGGGAATCGTACGGGACTCCCGCCCTGCAGCCGAATGGCAGGAGTGTCGGGCGAAACTCCGTTTCACAGGTTCCGGATGACCCCGGCAGACTTAAGGCCCGATGCAGACGCCAATCATATAAAGATATCTTTATATGATACTTGACAATGGCGGTCCCATGGTGTTGACAGAGCCTGTCGAGGTTCCCCGCCTCAGGCATGACGGCGGGGCTAAGACGGGAAGCCGGTGGTGCCCTTCGGGGCAGAGTCCGGCGCTGCCCCCGCAACTGTAAGCGGCGAGTGGCGGTTCCATTTCGTGTCACTGGGCCTCGCACAAGGCTCGGGAAGGCCGGAACCACCGCGATGACCCGCAAGCCAGGAGACCTGCCTTCGGCGCCATAACGTTCCTCGGACGGGGGTTCCTCCGGTGGATCGCGCTTGCAGCGTGGCCCTCAGGATATCCGCCGCCCGGGCCACTCATGCCTCGCGCGTTCTTCCTTAGACCCTTCCGCCCGGCAATAGCAGGTGATCGGTCGATGTTCGCAATCTTGTCCCGCCCCTTCGCACACCGACGAATGCGCCCGCGCGCCGAGCCATGCGACTGAGCCTCGCCTGACGCGGCGCGCCGCAGACCCCGATTCCTTTTCGAACCACAACGACGGACGGCGTTCACGCCGGACCGAAGGAAACCTCGTATGCCAGCAACACGCGCCAATCCCGCCATGACGAACAGCGATCTTACGTTCTCCATCACGGGCGTCCGTTTCGATGAGGATTACCGGCCTTCCGACAATACACGCATAACGACCAACTTCGCCAATCTGGCCAGAGGCGAACATCGGCGGGAAAACCTGCGCAACGTCTTGAGGATGATCGACAACCGCTTCAACGATCTGGCGGACTGGGATAATGCCGACGGGGATCGCTATGGTGTCGACCTCGACATCATTTCGGTCGAGATGTCCATTGCCGCTTCGGGTGGCTGCAGCGCATTCCCCATGATCGAGATGCTGAAGACAGGCGTCATCGACAGAAAGACCGATACGCGCATCGAGGGCATCGTCGGCAACAACTTCTCTTCCTACTTGCGCGATTACGATTTCAGCGTGCTCCTGACAGAACATAACAAAGGCAGGGTCGCATTCACCGTGCCGGACGGTTTCGGCGATCTGCATGGCAATCTGTTCCGGCACTTCCTCGGCTCGCCTGCCTACAAGGACAATTTCAGGAAGCCTCCGGTCATCTGCCTCAGCGTATCGAGCAGCAGGACCTATCATCGCACGGAAAACCACCACCCGATCCTGGGAGTGGAATACCGGCAGAGCGAATTTTCCCAGACCGACGAATACTTTGGCAAAATGGGCCTGCAGGCACGCTATTTCATGCCCCGGGGCAGCGTGGCCCCCATGGTCTTCTACTTCACGGGCGATCTTCTGAGCGATTACTCCAGCCTCGAGCTTATCGGCACGATCAGCACGATGGAATCCTTCCAGCGGATCTACCGGCCCGAGATCTACAACGCCAATTCGGCGGCAGGGAAATGCTTCCGGCCCAGCCTGAACCATCAGGACTTCTCGTCCACACAGATCATCTACGACCGCGAAGAGCGCAGTCGCCTCGCCATCGAACAGGGCAGGTTTGCGCAGGAGCACTTCATCCGACCTTACCAGGCAGATCTGGACCACTGGTCTGCCGGCTTCGCCCGCAGCCACGCCCTCTGACACAGCAGCACACAAGGTCATCCCTCATGAAAACACTGTTGCCCACTTCGACCGCCGGCAGCCTGCCCAAGCCCTCCTGGCTTGCAGAGCCAGAAAAACTCTGGTCGCCCTGGAAGCTGGAAGGCGAGGAACTTGTCGCCGGAAAGCAGGACGCCCTGCGTCTGGCGGTGGACGATCAGCGGCAGGCGGGCATCGACATCGTCGGCGACGGCGAACAGACCCGCCAGCATTTCGTCACGACGTTCATCGAGCACCTCAGCGGCGTCGATTTCGAGAAGCGCGAAACCGTCCGGATTCGCAACCGCTACGATGCCAGCGTGCCCACGGTCATCGGTGCGGTCGCGCGCCCGCAGGCGGTCTTCGTCGAGGATGCCCGGTATCTGCGCGCGCAGACCGATCAGCCGATCAAGTGGACGCTGCCCGGCCCGATGACGATGATCGATACGCTCTACGATGCCCATTACAGGAGCCGTGAAAAGCTCGCCTGGGAATTCGCCACGATCCTCAATCAGGAAGCCCGGGAACTGGAGGCGGCAGGCGTCGACATCATCCAATTTGACGAACCCGCGTTCAACGTCTTCTTCGAAGAGGCCAACGACTGGGGGATCGCCACACTGGAAAGGGCCGTCGAAGGGCTGACATGCGAAACGGCGGTCCACATCTGCTACGGCTACGGCATCAAGGCGAACACCGACTGGAAGCAGACCCTGGGGTCGGAATGGCGGCAGTACGAGCAGACATTCCCCAATCTTCAGAGGTCCCGCATAGATATCATCTCGCTGGAATGCCATCAGTCCCGTGTGCCGCTGGACCTGATCGAACTCATTCGCGGCAAGAAGGTGATGGTCGGTGCCATCAACGTTGCCAGCGACTCCATCGAGACGCCGGAGGAAGTGGCGGCAACCCTGCGCAAGGCCTTGCAATTCGTGGACGCCGACAAGCTCTATCCATCCACCAACTGCGGCATGGCGCCGCTGTCTCGCGATGTGGCGAAAGGGAAGCTGAATGCTTTGGGCGCAGGCGCGCAGATCGTCCGGAACGAACTCGCTGCCTATGGCGTGCCGGGCCAGGCACGTGAGAGGTCATGATACATGATCGTCAGCCGCCGCAGCGCATCGCGGCCAGTGCCGTGCTGCGGCGTTCCAGGGATGACCGTGTCGAGTTGCAGGCATCATGGGTTTCACCCGCGCTGACGACCATTGCCACAGGGCTCCGCCTGTCTCCAGGCCGAGCCGCCCCGGGGGAGGGAACAGGACCATAGCCGACGATCAAGCCCGGTGCAGCATCGGCGCGTCGGGCGTAACCTCGTAGCGCACCAGCGTGCTGGCCTTGCCGCCGGGCTTCTCGATCTGGTCCATCACCTTCACGTCGGTCGTCCAGCGGGTCGGCGTGACGTCGAAGACCTGATAGCCGCGCCGGTCGGTGTAGAGATCGAGGTTCGGGTTGTTCTGCAGCATATGCGCAAGGCCCGCGTCGCCATTGCCGTTGCCCCCCGACGAGATCGAGGTGGCGAGGAATTCGACCGCCACCCCCTTGCCCTCAGGCGCGTCGTCGCGTTCGGGGACGACACCGGCAGCGTGCTTGTGGTGGTCGCCGGTGGCGATGACGACGTTGGTGAGATCGTGCTTCCGGATGCTCTCGATCAGGCGCGCCTTGGCGGGGCGGTAGCCGTCCCACAAGTCGGTCTCGAACACCGGCTTTTCGGCGCCCGCCGCGCGCACGTCGAGCGGCATGACGATGACCTGCTGCGCCAGCAGGTTCCACGTCCGATCGTTGCCCAGCCCTTCGTCCAGCCATGCCTCCTGCGGGCGGCCGAGCATTTCCGGACTGGCGTGCGCCTCGGGCGTGCAGGCGGCGGAACGGGCGACGTCGTTGCACGACTGGTCGGTGCGGTAGGAGCGCGTGTCGAGCACATGGGTGCGCAGCAATTGGCCGTAGTCGAGGCGGCGATAGGCCGTGATCCCCTGCGTGCCCGGCATCTGCGCGCGACGTACGGGCATGTTTTCGTACCATGCCTGATAGCCCGCCATGCGGCGCAGCAAAAAGACTTCGGGAGGGGTGCCGTCCTGATCGAACTCGCCCGCCCAGTTGTTGTCGACCTCGTGATCGTCGAACGAGGCGGCGAAGGCGCTCGCCTGATGCGCGGCCTGCAGGTGCGGGTCCGACTTGTACTGCGCGTAGCGGCGGCGATAGTCGTCGAGGCTGTAAATCTCGTCCCCCGCATGACAGCGCACGACATGCCCGCCGACCGGCTTGCCCGAGCCTTCGTAAATGTAGTCGCCGTAATGAAACACGAGGTCGAGGTCCGGCTCGCGCGCCAGTGCGCCCCAGGCGTCGTAAAAGCCTGCTTCCCAGTGCTGGCACCCGGCGACGCCGATGCGCAGGCGGTCGATCGCGGCGTCGGCGGCGGGCGCGGTGCGGGCAAGGCCGGTCGGGCTTACGTCGCTGCCCGCGACCGAAAAGCGATACCAGTAATGACGATGCGGCCGCAATCCGCCCACCTCGACATGGACCGAGTGGCCCAGTTCCGGCCGCGCGAGGGCCTCTCCCTTGCGGACCACGCGGGCAAAGCCCTCGTCCTCGGCGATCTCCCAGGCGACCGGCACCGCGACTTGCGGCATGCCGCCGTGCTCGTCGAGCGGGCGCGGGGCAAGCCGCGTCCAGATCACGAAACCATCGGGCCAGGGATCGCCCGCCGCGACGCCGAGCGTGAACGGGTTAGCGCCCAGCGGCCGGGCCAGCACCGCCGCGCGGGCCGGAAGGCCGCTCAACAGGAGCAGCCCTGCACCCGATTTGACAAGCGTGCGGCGGTCGATGGTCATGGCTGGCGGTATCCGGTTCTCAGGGGAAGGCTGGTTCGTCGCACTCCTGCATTCACGCAGAAGCTGACGCAGGTATGACAATCAGGGCGCAGGCGCGGTGCCGGTTTCGGGGTCGTAGTTCGGATTGGCCGGGTCCTGCGGGCGCGGATCGCCGGTGCCGGGCTTCGCACTTTCCGTCCATGCGCGGGTGAGCAGGTCGCGCAACATCGCCGCGCCCGCCGCGCTGCGGTGATAGACGAAGTCGCGCGCCTCGCGGTTCTTCGGGTCCGCCAGCAGCCCGCGCTTGTCGAGGGAGAAGATCGTCTCGACTTCGGCATTGCTGTCGTTGAGGAAGGCGAGGACTTGCGTGAACAGGTCGCCCTCCTGCCGCTGCGGGGTGCCGATGCGCTTCACGAAGTCGGCGGGCTGGAGGTCGATCGCGTCGGCATAGCCGATCTCGAAGCCGCCATGGATGCCGCCGCTGCGATTGTAGCCCTTGGGGTTGTCGCCGAACCAGCCCTCGCAGTGGATGCTGACGTGGTGCGGGTTGGTGCCGTCGGCGATGTAGTGCGACATCCACGCGGTGTAAAACGCCAGCGTCCGCTCGATATTCGCGGTGGGCTCTCCCTTCGAGCGCTTGGAGCGCAGCGCGCGCATTCCCGCGACGATCCGGCCGTAGCCTTCCATGATCGCGTAAGGCATCGTCCCGGTCCAGCGCACGTTGAGGCGTTCGGCGGCCTTGGGGTCGACTTTCGCGACCCGCTCATGCTCGCGGTAGAGCGCCAGCACGAAGGCATAGCGCGAACGCGGCACGGGATCGAGGAAGCGCACTCGCTCGACGAACCAGGTGTGATTGGGGTCCTCGTCGATCTTGGAGAACGGTTCGGAGGAGGAGCGCCAGGTGTCGGGCGCGCCCGCTTCCTCGCCGATGTATTCGGCATAGTCGCGCAGGAACACCGGCCCGTCGGCAGGCAGGGTATCGAGCGCGGCCTGATCGATCACCGCATGGCCGCGCCCGCCCCACGCCAGGGCCGTAGGAGCATACGCCGCCGCCAGCAGCGACAGGGCAAGGATTAGGGGTCTGGTCATGCGGTATGTTCCCGTGAATGCGAAACGGCCAGGCGCGCTGGTCGCGCCCGGCCCCTCGGGAAGGATCAGAAGTTGTACGAAATGCCGACGTAAGCGCGGCGGCCCGAGTAGATCGAACTGGTCAGGCGGTCCTTGGTATCGCTGCCCAGGTACTGCCATTCGTGCGACTTGGTCAGGTTGATCACCGAGGCGGTCAGCATCAGCCCGTCGCGGATCTCGTAGGAGGCGTTGAGGTCCACCTGCTCGTAAGGCGCGGTATAGGTGTTGAGGCCCGAGGACAGGCCGCCCACCACCGTGCCGCGCCGGTTGTACGAGGCGCGCAGCAGCAGGCGGCGGCTCTCGTAGAAGACCGAGGCGTTGAACTGCGTCTTGGCGCTGCCCACCAGCGGCGAGGTGCCGACCTTCTCGCCGTCCAGCGTCACATCGGCCGTCGAGGTGTGGTTGTAGGTGAAGTTCACCTGCGCCCCGAGCCCCATCGGCAGGGTGTGCTGGGCGTAGAGCTCGATGCCTTCCGACACCGCGCTCGAACCGTTGGCGACGGTGGAGTAGGATTCGATCACCACCTGCTCGCCCGCCACGTCGCGGGTCACGTCCATGACGAGGGGGACGATGAAGTTCGACACGTCCTTGCGGAACGCGGTGGCGCCGATCACCGAGCCGGGGCGGAAGTACCACTCGATGCCGAGGTCGTACTGCCACGCCTTGAACGCCTTGAGCTGCGAGTTGCCACCGCTGCCCGACCAGCCCGCGAATTCGCCGAACTGGTCGCGGTCGAAGGCATAGGCTTCCGACTTGTAGGTCAGCGAGCGGGCACCGGCGAGGTCCGAGATCGACGGACGCGCCACCACCTTGGCCACCGCGCCGCGCACCAGCAGGTCGGGCGTCACGTCGTAGGACACGTTGAGGCTGGGCAGGACGTCGGTGTAGCTCTTGCGCTCGTGCAGGCGCACGTTCTCGATGACCTCGCGGTCGGCGAGCGGCAGGACCTGGCAGTTGCCGTCGGCGCCGATCGGACGGTTCGGATCGAACGGGCCGTTCGGGCCGTCGACGCAGTAGTCGACGAGGTACTGCAGGCGGTCCGAAGTCTCGTCGCGCTGGATGGTCTTGACCACGCGCACGCCGATATTGCCGCGCAGGCCGCCGCTTGCGAAGTTCGCCTGCGCATAGCCGCCCAGCGCTTCTTCGGAGAGGTCGTAGACGTTGTTCGGCTCCGGCTCGCGCACCGAGGGGCCGTAGCGCTCGTTGATGATCTCGAGATAGCGCTTGAAGTCCACGCCCGGATAGAGGTTGGCGCTGAAGCCGCCGTTGATGTTGCCCATCGGCGTCGAGTAGAAATACTCAGGCTGCGCGAGGGCGCCTTCGGGCGTGTTCTGGTAGCGGATCTTGTTCTCCGCATCGGCATACCATTCGTTGCGGCCGGTCTCGCGGTGGACTTCCAGCTTGCGCCACTTGCCGCCCAGCTGGATCGAGCGCAGGAACCCGTCGCCGAACTCGCGCGTCATGTCGAACTGGACGTAAGGCTGGTCGATCGCGCTGTTGGTGAAGCTGGAATTGGTGCCGCCGATGTCGATCTGGGCGATCCCGTTCATCAGGTTCTGCTGCAGTTCCGGCGAGAACTCCATCGCCACGCCCTTGCTGGAGAGGTCCCAGGCGCTGAGGAAGTTGCCGTTCTGCTCCTGCCCGGTCACCGTGATGCGCGGCTTGGCCGCCACCTGGAAGCGCATCGAGGGGCCGCCGCGCGACGCCGTCTTGCCCGCCTTGAGCACCGCGTCGAAACGGTCGAGCTTGTAGTGCGCCTCACCCTCGAAAGTCTGCGAGTGCTGCTTTTCCTTGGAGTAGTAACCCGTCAGGCGCGGCGTCTCCATCGTGCACATCGGCATCGATTCAAGGCAGGGTGCGCCGTCTACCGAGAAGGTGGCGGACTTCATCACGGTGCCGCTCTGGTCGAACACCGCGTCGCTGAAGAACTTGCCGTAGCCCCATTCGGGAATGGTCAGCTGGTTCATCACGTAGTCGCTGCTGTATTCGAAGCGGAAGTAGTTCGCGGTCAGCGTCAGCGTGTCGGTCGGGCGGAACTGCGCGGTGGCCTGGATGCCGAAGCGCTCGCGGTCCTGATCGAAGATTTCGGCGCGGACAGACTGGGGCGCCCAGTAGCCGGTGTAGTGATCGCCGCCGATCGTGCTTTGGCCGCCGCCGGTCCAGTAGGACACGGCCGCGTCGTTGGCGATCGGGTTGCCGTTCACGTCGGTCGCGCGTTCGAGCACCTGCCCGTCCGCGCCCCGGTCGCTCCACCAGCGCCACGTCCCCGCCGTGGAGCGCATCTCGCGGTTGGTGCGCTTCTGGTAGACGCCGCCGATGAGGAAGCCGATCGTCTCGTCCTCGTTCTTCCACGAATACTGCGCGCCGATCTGCGGTTCGAACTTCTCGCTATTGTCGGAGTACGTACCCTCCGCCGAGATGAAGCCCGAGCCCGAGGGCACGTCGAACGGACGGCGGGTGTTGAGGATGATGGTGCCGCCGATGCCGCCCTCCTCAAGCCGCGCTTCGGAGGACTTGTAGACTTCGGTGCTGGCGATGAAGTTCGCAGGCAGCATCACGTAGTTGAACGAGCGCTGCGGATCGCCACTGTCGGCGCCCGCAAGGAAGTTGCCGTTGAGCAGCGTCTGCGTCAGGCCCGGCTGCAGGCCGCGAATGCTGACGCGCGATCCCTCGCCGCCGTCGCGGGTGATGACGACGCCGGGCATGCGCTGCAGCGCGTCGGCGACGTTCTTGTCCGGGAACTTGCCGACGTCCTCGGCGGTGATCACATCGACGAAGGCGTTGGCCTCGCGCTTCTGCTTCACGCTTTCCTTGAGGGATTCGCGATAGCCGGTGACGACGATGTCGGGATCGGCTTCCGGCTCATTCGCCGCAACAGGTGCGTTTCCCACCGTGTCCTGCGCCAGCGCGACGACCTGCCCGTCGTCGCCCACCACGCGCAGGCCGGAACCCGCGATCAGGCGGCCGAGCGCTTCCTGGCGGGACATCGTGCCGCGCACCGCCGGCGCGGTCATGCCGCGGATTTCTCCGGCGGGATAGACGATCTTGACTTTCGCCTGCTTGGAGAAGGCGATCAGCGCCTGCCCCAGCGACTGCGCGGGAACGTCGAAGTAGACGGTAGCAGCCTGCGCCGGAGCGGCAACCATCGCAGTCGAGGCGACGAGAGCGGCGACAAGCGAATTGAACGTACGCACGGACATGAAATCTTACCCCCGACATGGCGCAACGCCTGCGCCATTCGCGGGGATGACGGGATCGGGAGGACTTGCCTCCAAGTCGGAGTAAAAAAAAATCTGCGGGTGGGTGTTTTCGGGCAAATTTGCCGTCCCTGCCGCGAAGCGCTGGGGAAGATCAGCGCGTCAGTTCATATCCGTCCGCAGTCGTCACTACCCGGGCGTCGAGGCTGAGCGACACTGCCTTCAGGAACTGATCCGGCCGTTCGAGATCAAAGCGTCCGCCGATCTTCTCGCGCGCCAGATCGGCATTGGCCACGGTGATCTTGCGGGTGAGGTGGCGGTTGAATTCGGCCGCAGCCTCGGCGACCGACTGGTCGAGGAAGACGATCTCGCCCGCCCGCCAGGCCATGAGCGAGGCGACCTGCTCCGAACTGCGCGTCTGCAGCCGAGGTGCACCGGCATCGCCGACCACGACGGACAGGTTCGGCCTGAGGGTCAGGCCCTGCGCGTCGCCCGGCAGCGGCATCGCGGCGCCGTCCACCATGGTAAGCTCCGCCTGCCCCGCCGTGACGCGCGCATCGAACAGGCCCCGCGCAAGGGGAAGCGAAGCCTCGTTCGCCCGCAGCACCGTCGCGCCGCCGCGCCGCAGGTCCAGCGCCACTTCGCCGCGATCGAGGCGCAGCAGGCGCTCGTCGCCCCGGTAGCGCCACGAAAGCGCGCTGTCGGTGTTGAGGTAGGCCACGCTGCCGTCCGGCAACGGCACGCGGCGGGTCTCGCCCACGCCGGTACTGGCGCTGTCCCAGGCATAGGCCCGTTCGGCAAGGAAACCCGAGCCGAGCAGCGCAGCCGGAACCCCGACCGCCGCCACCTTCAGCCATTGTCGCCGGCTGGCGCGCATCGGTGCCTCATCGAAGACCGGGACCGCGCGAATGCCCTCCCAGTTGGCGACGATGCGGGCATAAGCGACGGCATGGGCGGGATCGCTGCGGCGCCATGCCTCGAAGTCCTCGGTACGCACCGTGCCCGCATCCAGCGCCGCGAACCAGCGCGACGCTTCGGCAAGGAGGGCGTCCTGACCCAGAGGATCTTTGGTAATCGTCATGTCGCGCGGCGTCTGCAGTATCTGGTATCCGACCACCGGGTGATCGGTCGAGCCACCCGCATCTATCAAGCTGTCACCCGTCAGAGAAGCATCTTCTCCCGCGCCTCGGCCGATTGCCCCGCGCCGCCCCGCTCTTCGCTCCAGCTTTCGGACCGATCCTGCGGCGTCAGGGCATGAGTGAGCAGTTCCACCGCGCGGGCCAGCCGCTTTTCGAAAGTGGAGACGCTGATGCCGAGGTCGCTGGCGATCTCGCGCGGGGTTTCCTCGGCGAAACGGCGGCGCACCAGTGCGATGCGGCAGCGCTCGGGAAGCGCGGCAATGGCCTGCTGCACGCGCGCCATCCGCGTGCGTCCGGCGACGACGCGAAAGGCGTCGGGCGTGTCGTCGGCGATCTCGAACAGCACCGGCGCGGGCAGCGGCTGCATCGTGACCACGCGGGCCTGCCGGATGCGCTCGATCGCCTGGTTGTGGATCATGCGCATGACGTAGCCCGGCGGATTGGCGATGGCGCTCCACCCGTCGAGCGTGAACAGCCTGGCGTAGACTTCCTGCACGATGTCGCCCGCCTCCTCGTCATTGCGCACGGTGCGCCGCGCATAGGCGAGATAGGCCCGCTCATGCGGCAGCACTTCGTCGACGAACCAGCGATCTATCGGGCGAATCTGGGGCGCGGTCACGAAGGCGAGGCTCGAACTGAAGGACAGGGCGCGCCGCGACTAGGAGACGAAGATGTAAGTTTGGCGACAGGAACACGAGATTGTCCCGGCTTTACGCCTGCGCCAGAGCCCCCGCCTCCTCACCCTGATAGGCGGCCTCGGCTTTCCGACCTTCCCGCATGCTCAGGAAGGCGCGGACCTTGCGCTCGACCCAGGAATAGGTGTGGGCAAAGACAATCCCGAAGCCGATCGCGACGGACAGCGCGATCCATGGCTTCGGCCCGTGGAACAGCCGGATCACCAGCGACCGGACCTGATAGTGGCTGAGGTACATGAACATCGAGGAGCCCGCGACTTCAGACACGATCGACTTGGCCACCGGCGGCACCTTGATGGAGGTTCCGAACAGCAGCAGCGCCGCGCCGCCCAGTATATACGCGCTGGCCGAGGTAAACCCGTGGTGCACCAGCACGGCGACGCTTACGGCCGCCATCGCCGTAGCCCGGCTGCGCATGTCCCGTGCGCTCGCCATGAGCATACCGGCAGCGACGGTCCAGAGATACCAGACGGGCGTACGATGGAAGATGTAGCTGGTGTCCCATACTCGTTCCGCAAGCCAGCTTCCCACCGTCGCGACGACGAGCAGTGTGGTGCAGAAGGTCATAGGCCTCGCCCTGACGAAGCCACGTACCACCGGGATGGAGAACAACGCGGCAACGATCAGCAGCAATTGCATGTACAGTTCGGCGAAGTAGTAATAGGCGACATGATACTGATGCGGGTCGAACCAGTTCGAAATCAGGAGCAGCGGTTTCAGCTCGAACGTTCTTGCCCAGAGTTGCATGGCCGCGGTGACCATCAGGGTCGGCACGGCTACGCTCAGGACCGTCCCGAAGATCGTACCGACTTTCCCTGTGCGGCTGATCTCCGGCCACTGGAAGCGCATGACGCTGTAGCCGCACAGCATGAACAGGAAATATGCGGCGCCCCAGTTCTTGCTGTAGACGAACGTGTCGAGGTGTAGCGCGACGATGCAGATCATGAAGAACGCGCGCGTGAGCATCGCGGTGTCCAGCTTGCGCCAGCTGCTGCCGGTGCCGGACATGGCGCTGGCTTCCGCGCTCTTCTCGAGCTGCTCGACGGTAAGCGACTCCCACCCGTCGGGAAGGGCACCGAAGCGGCCCTCGAACCCCAGCGAGAACTGGATGTAGCTGAGCGAGTCCCCGCCCAGACTTTCGAAACTGTCATTGGGGCCGATACGCCGTCCAGGGAAGAACTGCCGGAAGAAGGCCTGGACGTCGGGGGCGGCGACTTCAACGGGCTGCTCCACCGCCTTTTCGCTGGCCAGTGCTTCGCGCTCCTCGACGAACTGCCGTGTCAGCAGGCGGCGCTGGGGCTTGCCGGTCGCCGTGCGCGGGATCGCGGGGACCAGCCGCGTATGCAGGGAATCTCCGGCGACCACGCCGAAATCCTTCAGCGCCTCGACGGCAGCGTCATGAAGGCGGTCGAGGCCGATCGCGGCGGTTTCCGAAGCCACGAGCACGCCTTCGCCGCGCAGCGCGTCGGGAACTTTGGCCACAACCACCTTGCCGCTCTGCCCGAGAAGCTGGGCGATGCGGGCCTCGATCATGTCGGGATTGAGCTTCACGCCGCCCGAATTGATCAGATCGTCCGCCCGGCCGTCGTAATGGAGGTAGTCGCCCTGCATATGGCCAAGGTCGCTGGTTTCCAGCCATCCGTCGGCGTCGCACAAGTCGACGAGTTCGCCCTCACCGATGCGGCAGCGCGCGACATGGGGACCACGGATACGAATGCGGCCCTCGTCGGAGATGGCGACCTCGGTTGCTCCGACCGGCGTTCCGACCGAGTCCAGCATGTCATCAGGAGCCTCGGAAATGCGCAGGAACGTGCTGCGGGAGGCTTCCGTCAGGCCATAGTGCTGCACGATCCGGGCATTGGGAAACAGCGCGCGAATGCCGCGCTTCTCGGCAGCGCTCATGTATTGCGAGCCGATTTCCAGCCAGCGCAGGTTGCGACCCGCCTCGCCGATAATCGCCTGCTGCTGGAGCACGATGCGCAGCAGCGTCGGCACGGCGGACAAGGCGTTGACCTCGCCCGTCTTGAGCATGCGCGAAAGTTCGAGCAGGTCGAACCCGCGCGGCGGCAGGTAGGTCCGGCCGCCGACCGCGCTCACCGCGCGGATGCGGCCGCTGCCGAAGCTGTAGGTGACGGGCACGCCGACATACTCGCGCACCTCTTCGGTCAGCGCCATCTGGTCGATGATCCGCTCCGCCGCATCCGCGAGGTTGGCGTAAGTCAGGACGATGCCCTTGGGCTTGCCTTCGGTGCCGGACGTATATGTGACCTGCGCGGGGCGATCGTCGCGGATAAGCGGGTGGCTTTCCTCGAACCAGCCGCCGCCTTCCTCGGGGACGATGCAGCGATCGATGTCGAGCCCGGCCAGCGTGGCGGCATGGGCCTCGTCATGGACGTTGACGAAGGCATGCCGAGCCTCGCACAGCGCGAAAACCTGGCGGATGTAGGACAGTGAACTGCGAGAAACGAGCGCGGTGGCGGTCAACGTCTGGTTGCGCACTGTAGAGCCCCTGTACTGATCGCCCCCCGGCGATGGTGACGAACGGCACGAATCAATGCTTGCACGACAAGCCATCCATGCAGTCCGGACAGGAAGGTAAGTCCCCTCCATACCTCCAGAAAATGCTGAGAAATACCAACCGAGAAGCGTGATCGGAGGATCAGGGCGCCCTTTCCGAGCGCCCTTTCCTCGGAGTGCGCCTCACTCTCCGGTCTTGTGCGCGGAGCCGACCGCACTGTCGGGCCGTCCACTGCGCAGGACTTCGGCGCGGGTGCGGATGTACTGGCGCAGGGCCTCGACCTGATCGGGCGTGAATTCGCCGAATTTCGGCATTCCCGCCGGGACCAGCGCGCCGTTGCGGACGACTTCGGCGAAGGCCTCGGCATTGGCGGGGATCGGCGAAGTACGAAGGTCCGGCGCAGTGCCGCCCGCGATGACCGAAGTGCCGTGGCAGACCGCGCAGCGACCGCCAAAGATACCCTCTCCGCGCGCGGCCCTGGCGGCGTCCGGCTTGAAGTCCGCATCCTCGAAGGCGACGGCCTTGTAGGGCTCCCTGGGTGGCAGTTGCTGCTTGCCGCCGATGGCGAACGTCAGCACCCGGCGCGCCTGCGTGCGGTAGTCGATGCCGTACTTGGCGAACATCGGACCGAACAGGCCGACGCTGGTGCCGATCCCGGCGATCACCGTGACGTACTGCTTGCCGTTGACGCGGTAGGTGATCGGCGGCGCCACCACGCCCGCGCGCGCATCGAAATTCCACAGGCGCTTGCCGTCCTCGGCATTGTAGGCGGAAAAGCCGCCGTCGGGGCGCCCCTGGAACACCAGGTTGCCGCCGGTCGCCATGATGCCGCCGTTGCCGTGCGTGGGCATCGGCAGCTTCCAGCGCGCCTTCTGCGCCACCGGGTCCCAGGCGATGAGCCAGCCGGTGACATCCTTGCCGCCTGCGTCGATCGCGTATCCGACGCCCGGAGACAGCGCCATCCCTTCGGCAAACTTGAAGTTCTCGCGCGTGATGCCGGTGTCGTCGAAGTGGGCCTGCAGGTCGATGGCGGGAATATAGGTCAGCTTCGTCTTCGGGCTGTAGGCCATCGGCATCCAGCTGTGTGCGCCCAGCGGCGTCGGGCGGAACGTGGTCCTGCCGCTTTCGTAGCGCACGCCGGGGTTCTCGACCGGACGGCCGGTGGCGAGGTCGATCTTCTTCGCCCATGTCACTTCGACGAAAGGCTCGGCCGAGATCAGCTTTCCGTCCTTGCGGTCGATCACGTAGTAGAAGCCGTTCTTCGGCGCCGTCATCACCACCTGCCGCGGCTTGCCGTCGATCGTCAGGTCGGCCAGTTCCATGTCCATCGCGGCGTTGAAGTCCCAGCTCTCGCCGGGGTTGATCTGGTAGTGCCACTTGTACTTGCCCGTCTTCGCATCGAGCGCGACGATCGAGCAGACGAACAGGTTGTCGCCCTTGCCCAGCGACCGGATCTTGTGGTTCCACGGCGCGCCGTTGCCGGTGCCGAGCAGGATCTGGTCGTTGGCCTTGTCATACGTGATGGCGTTCCACACCGACCCGCCGCCGCCATACTTCCACCAGTCGCCGCTCCAGGTCTTCGCGGCCATCTTCTGCGTCTCGTCCTCGAAGCCCTTCGCGGGGTCGCCGGGGACGGTGTAGAACTTCCACAGTTGCTTGCCGCTGTCCGCGTCGAAGGCGGTGACGAAGCCGCGCACCGCGCTTTCGTCCGAACCGGCGTTGCCGATGATCACCTTGCCGTCGAACACGCGCGGCGGGCCGGAGATGAACATCGGCGCGCCCTCCTCCAGCGTCTGCACGGTCCAGACCGGCTTGCCGGTCTTCTCGTCGAGCGCGATCAGGCGGCCGTCCTGCGTGGCGGTGATGACCTTGTGGTTCCAGTAGGCGATGCCGCGACTGCCCCAGCCCTGCCGCAGCCGGATGCCCGAGGCTTCGGGCGCCTTGGGATCGTGCTCCCACTTGACCTTGCCAGTAGCGACGTCGATCGCGCGGACCACGGAATAGCCGCTGGCAAGGTAGACCGTGCCGCCCACCTCGATCGGCCCGGTGGCAGGGTTGCCCGCCGGCAGGTCCACCGCCCAGACGAGGCCCAGATCCTTGACGTTACCGGCATTGACCTGATCGAGCGGGCTGTAGTGCTGCTCGCCATACGTGCGGCCGAAGGCGGGCCAGTCATCGCCGTCGCTGCCGTCGTCGAGCTGGCGCTCCCAGCCTTCGGGAGCGCCCTTGCCTGCCAGCGCCTGCTGATCCGCCGATCCGCAGGCAGCGAGCGACCACGCCAGCGCAAGAGGGATTCCCCAGCGCAGCACCTTTGCCTCAAACATCAAGCACCTCTCAAAGATGGTCGCCGAACGACAGTCCCAGTTCGACGCCGAAGTAGCGCGGCGCCCCGTATTGCGAGTTGAGCCACAGCCCCGCGACGTTCTGCACCGCCACGCGGTAGCGCTTGTCGGTCAGGTTCTTGCCGATCAGGCGCACGTAATAGCGGTCGTCCGCCTGCGCGAGCGTGATCGAGCCGTTCACCAGCGTCCTAGCATTGAGGAAGGTGTTGCCCAGCGGATCGTCGATCGCCTGCGTATTGAGGTTGCGGCCGGTGTAGGCGACGTTGCCGTTGAGCGTCAGCTTGTAATCGCTGCCCAACGGGATCGAGTAGGCGCCGTCCAGCGTCCACTGCCACTTGGGCGCACGGTCCAGCGGGGCGGAAGCAAGGTCGTAGCCCGCGTTCTCGGCGGTGTAGGTCTTGTACTTGCCGTCCTGATAGCCGAGCACACCGCGCAGGGTCAGCCCCTCTACCGGCGTGGCGGAGAGTTCCGCCTCGATACCCTTCACGTCGGCGCTGGCGGCGTTGACGAACAGCGTGACTTGATTGGGCTGGCCGTTGACCACGATCGGCACGTTGAGCTGCTTCTGCAGGTCCTTGTACTTCACGTAGAAGCCGGTGAGGTTGAAGCGCACCCGGTTGTCGAGGAACTGCGACTTGAAGCCCAGTTCGAAGCTGTCGGCCTGCTCCGGATCGGTCGGCCGTGCGGCGGCGCGGAAGGCGTCGAGGTCGGTGCCGAAGGCCGCGAAGCCGCCGATCTGGTCGTTGAAACCGCCGCCCTTGTAGCCGTGCGAATAGCCGCCGAAGACGAACAGGTCATCCGTCGCCTGATAGCTGATGCTGGCGCGGTAGGTCGGCTCGCGCCACTTGCCCTTCACGCTGACGACGCCCGCTGGGTACTTGTAGACGCTGGCGTCCAGCGCCTCGTTGATGGTGATCGTCGGGTCGAAGCCGCCGTTCAATGCCGGGATGAAAGTCTGCTGGCGGCCGAGCCAGGTCTTGTCGTCCCAGGTATAGCGCCCGCCCGCCGCGATCGTCAGCTTCTCGCCCAGCTTCAGCGTGCCTTCGAGGAACACCGCGCGCGACTTGGCCCGCTGCGCGTTGCACAGCACGTAGGGCGTGTCGTTCCAGTTGCCGAACGGCAGCGGGCCGGAGGTCAGGTCGAGGAACCCGAGGATCTGCGCCACGCAGAAATCAATCTTGTCGCGCTGGTAGAACCCGCCCGCGACGAAGTTGAACGGCCCCTGCAGGTCGGAGGCGAAGCGCAGTTCCTGCTGCCAGGTCTTGCGGTTGTCATCGCGCGTCGCATCGAAGAACGACAGGTACTGGCCGTCTTCCGCCACTGCGGTCGCACCCGCGTAGGAGTTGGGAATGCGCGAACGCTGGTTGCGATAGCCCGACACCGAAGTGACGGTGCCGATGCCGGTGTCGTATTCAAGGTTGGCGTAGAACCCGTCGACCGAGATGCGCTGCCCCTTGTCCATGAACAGCAGACCGTCATGCCGCCCGGTATAGGCCGCCCGCTTGAGCGGATCGGTGCCCTGCGCATTCGGATCGGTCAGGCCGACCAGGTCGGTGACGAAGGGATTGGTCCCGGTATAGAGATAGTTCTCGTTCACCGACGGCACCGAGTCCGACCGGTCGCGAATCCATTCGTACTGGAACAGCGCGCTGAAGTTCGGCGAAGGCTCGATCAGCAGCTTCGCGCGCGCTTGCCACACGTCCTTGCCGCCGATCGTCTCCCCGCCGAGGCAACCGCTGCGCCCCTGGAACTTGTTGTCGACGAAGCCCGTGACCGGGCCGTAGCAGGCGCCGTTCTTGTAGTACCCGTCAGACTTCTCGTAGCCGCCGACGAGGCGGAAGGCGGCGATGTCGCCGATCGGCACGTTGAGCGCGGCCTGCACCTTCTTCTGGCCGAAGTCGCCATACTCGGCGCGGGCATCGACGCCCACGTACTCCATCTGCGGGCGCTTGGTGCGCACGGTGACGACACCGCCGGTGGTGTTCTTGCCGAACAGCGTGCCCTGCGGGCCGCGCAGCACTTCGACTTGCGCGATATCGAATGTGTCGAGCAACTGGGTCTGGACCGAGGGCACCACGAAGTCGTCCACCAGCACCGCCACCGGCGGCTCGAAATAGACGATGATCGAAGTCTGCCCGACGCCGCGCATCGCAAAGCTGGCCGCGTTGAAGTTGGCGATCGTCGCCGCCGAGAAGTTCGGCACGAACGCCGCGATGTCGCCGAGGTCGCGCGGGGCGGCCTGCGCGATGAGCGTGCTGTCGACAGCCGAGACCGAGACCGGCGTGGACTGAAGATCGGTGGCGCGGCGGGTCGCGGTGACGACAATCTCGGCAAGCCCGCCTGAGGATTGCGGAGTTGCCGCGTCTGTCGTCGCGGTGTCCTGTGCGAAGGCCGGTGCGGTGCCAAGTCCCATGACGAGCGCGAACGCGCAAGACGAGCAGTAAAGCTGCCTGGTGAACATGCCTCTCTCCTTGTGCCCCGCCATTTGTTTGCGGGTTGCTCCAAGGATTATCACGAAGACGCCTTTTGGCAATCATTCATGTATGTTTTTTTGATGAGGTGTGAATGCGCTGCTGGCGGGCGCGACGGATGGCTATCCGCAAATGCCTATGACGGCGCGAAAACGCGATATAACGTGCATTCATGATTGTTTTTATATCGTGATCGCATATGCTCTTCCGGAGCACGCGCCGAAACAGGTGCGGTATCGGAGAGAACCTGCGGACATGCGAGCGAATCGTGGCCGCACTGAAAGGAGAGCCTGCCTCATGGCCTTCAGTTTCCTGTCCCGCTTCCGGGTCCGCAATGACCGGCAGGACGACTTCATCGCCCTCGCCCGCCAGATGGAGGACTTGTCGAAGCAGGAACCGGGCACCCTCGCCTACAAGTTCTTCCGCCTTGCCGAACCCGGCATGTTCGCCGTCCACGAAAGTTTCGTCGATGAGGCCGCCGACGAAGCGCACATGGCCTACGATCACAACAAGCCGCTGATCGAGAAGATCGTCGGCTGCATGGAAGGCACCTACGAGCGCGAACTCCTGTTCGACCTTGCCCCGCACGAAAGGGCCTGAGCTGATGCCCGCCAAGAGCTTCATCGCCCAGTTGCGCACCCGCCCCGAAAAGCGCGGCGACATGATCGCACTGCAATCCGAACTGAAGGGCCTGGTGTTCGAGAACGAACCCGATGCGCTGGTCTACGAACTGTTCCAGTCGGAAGCGGACCCCGACCTGTTTCAGGTCGTCGCCACGTTTCGCGACGATGCGGCCTACGAAAAGCACATGCATATCGACTTTCACGACCGGCTCGTTCCGCCGATCCTCGAATGCGTGGCCGAGGACATGAAGCTGGAGTTCTATCGCTCGTTGCCGTGAAGCGGGGGCTGAAGTTCCGCCCCCTTATATGGACCAAGCAGATTGAGTGGAACTGGCCCCTTCCGCTGCCGATCCGCTGCGCTATACCTGCAGCGGAAACCGATATGCACACAGCCGCCCTTCCCCCTTCCGACGCTGAGCTGTCGGCCGTCGCGATCAGCGCCCTCGACATCTTCTCGATCGGCATCGGGCCGTCGAGTTCACACACGGTCGGGCCGATGCGCGCGGCGTTGGCCTTCATGGAGAGCCTGCCGCAAACGCCTTCGCGCGTGGCCTGCGATCTGTACGGCTCACTTGCACTGACCGGGCGTGGGCACGCGACGGACGGCGCCGTGCTGCTCGGCCTATCGGGCTTGCGTCCGGAAGCGGTCGATCCCGATCAGGTCCCGGCGATCATCGCCGACATTCGCGAGCATGGCCGCATTGCCAGCCGGACCTTCGAGGCCGACATCGCCTTCAACGAGGGGACCGACCTCATCTTCCATTTCGGCGAGTTCCTCCCCGCCCATGCCAACGGGATGCGGTTCACGGCCTGGTTCGCCGACAGCACGGAGCCGCTGGAACAGCACTGGTACTCGGTCGGCGGCGGTGCGATCGTGCAAGGCGATGCGGATTCACTTGCGCCGCTATCGCCCGAAAGCGGGCACAACCTGCGCCAGCCTTTCCCCTTCTCCTCCGGTGCGGAACTGCTGGCGCTGGGCGAGGAAACAGGGCTCTGCTTCGCCACACTGGTCCTGCGCAACGAAGGCGTCTGGCGACCGGAGACCGAGACGCTGGCCGGGCTGGACCGCATCATCGATGCCATGGACGCCTGCGTCCAGCGCGGACTGAAGCAGGAAGGCCTGCTCCCCGGCGGCCTCAAGGTGCGTCGCCGCGCCCGCACCATCCACACCCGCCTGCGCGCCCAGAAGGACAGCTTCGGGCCGGCGCAAACCTTCGAATGGGTCAGCCTCTTCGCGCTCGCCGTGAACGAGGAGAACGCCGCAGGCGGCCGTGTCGTGACCGCGCCGACGAATGGCGCCGCCGGGGTCATCCCGGCCACGCTGCTCTACTATCGCAAGTTCGTGCCCGGTGCCGACCGCGAAGGCGAGCGCACCCTGCTGCTGACCGCCGCCGCCATCGGCTTCCTCTACAAGAAGCGCGCGTCGATCTCGGCTGCCGAGATGGGCTGCCAGGGCGAAGTGGGCGTCGCCTGCTCGATGGCGGCCGCCGGGCTCGTCGCCGCGCTGGGCGGCACCAACCAGCAGATCGAGAACGCCGCCGAGATCGGCATGGAGCACAACCTCGGGCTCACCTGCGACCCGATCGGCGGCCTCGTGCAAATTCCCTGTATCGAGCGCAACACGATGGGCGTGGTCAAGGCGATCAACGCCGCCTACCTCGCACTGCAGGGCGACGGACGCCATATCGTCAGCCTCGACGCGGTGATCGAGACGATGCGCCAGACCGGTGTGGACATGGCCAGCAAGTACAAGGAAACCAGCCTTGGCGGCCTTGCCGCCAATGTCGTGGAATGCTGATCCGGCAAAGCCGACGCACCTGCCGATCCACGCCGCGTCAGATCAACCTGGATCGCGACCGATCATGCGGAACCAGCCGGCGGTCGAAGCGCTTCTAGGGCATGATCATCTGCCCGCCGCCCGAAGTGCCCCAGCATGCAGCCGGGCAGTCCCCGAAGTCGGGGACCGCAACCATGCAGGTCGTCGGCAAAGCCCTGAACACGGGCAAGATGCCTGGAAATCTCCAACTTGGCGAACCTGCATGACTGCCGATGCGCCGCTCGACACGCTTTCCATCGAAGAACTCAGGCGCCGCCTGATCGACGCTGAAGAGAGCCTGCGTGCCGTCAAGGCAACCGAGAAACGGCAGGCGCTGCTGATGCACGAACTCGACCATCGCGTGAAGAACACTTTGGCGATGGTACTGTCGATCTGCAGCCGCACGCTCTCCGGCTCTGATGGACTTGATGATTTCCGCGTGCGCTTCACTCGCCGCATTCAGGCGCTGGCGGCCACACACAACCTGCTGGCCGATGCATCGTGGACCGGTATAGATCTGTCCGAGATGATCCGCGCCGAACTCGCTCCCTACATCTCCGCTTCGGGGCCCCGCATGGAAATTGCCGAACTCGATCGGTCGGTCGCACCCGACGTCGCCATCGCGTTCGGCCTCGTCATTCACGAACTGGCGACCAACGCGGTGAAATACGGCGCGTTGTCTGCACAGAGCGGCTGTGTAACGGTTTCCGGCCGCCCGCTGGATGGGCACCTTTACGAAGTCGCCTGGACCGAAAGCGGCGGCCCTCCGGTGGAGGTACCCAGATGCCACGGCTTCGGGCAGACCCTGATCACCCGCAGTCTCGCGCGGGGCGGCGGAACCGGAGCCACGGTCGCCTTTGCACCGGACGGCATCGTATGCCGCATAGTCCTTCCCATCGAAGGCTGCGCATGAGCGAGCATCCCGGTCCGCCCAGCCACGAAGAATTGCTGGAGCGTCAGGCGTTCCAGTTGCGCCTGCTGGACTGCATGCGCCGCAGCGAGGACGCACAGGACATCCTCGCCTCCGCGGCGCAACTCCTGGGCGAGCACTTGTCTGCCGGACGCTGCGGCTTCGGCACGATCAGCGAAGACGGCACCCGAGCCCATCTCGATGCAGACTGGTCGAGCACCCTGCCCAGCCTCACCGGGGAAACCCGGCTGCTCGACAGCTTCGGTCCGGAAATTATCGAGGAACTGCGTAGGGGCCACAGGCTGGTCATCATCGACAGCGACCTCGACGCACGGACAAAAAACTTCTCCGCAGGCTGGCGAAGCATCGACACCCGCGCCCTGATCGTCTGCCCGATTTTCCGGGACGGCAAACTCGACAGCGTTCTCTATGTCCACGACGCAGCCCCACGCATCTGGAGCAAGGCCGAGGTGCAACACGTAGAGGACGTTGCGCTGCGCACGCGGGACTCCGTCGATCGCGCCCGTAGCGAAGCGGCATTACGGATCAGCGAACAGCGTTATCGCTCCCTGTTCAATTCGATCGACGCGGGCTTCTGCGTAGTCGAGGTCGCCTTCGATTCCTCAGGCAAGGCCACCGACTACCGCTTCATCGAAGTCAACAATTCCTTCGAGGCCTACACCGGCATCACCAATGCGCGCGGCCGCTGGATGCGAGAGATCGCACCGGCCCACGAGCAGCACTGGTTCGACCTTTATGGCCGGATTGCCAAGACCGGCGTGCCCGAGCGCGTCGAACTTCCTGCGAAAGAACTCGACGACCGCTGGTACGCGGTACAAGGCTATCGGGTCGATGACCCGGCGCGCCACCACGTCGCCATACTCTTTTCCGACCTTACTGCCCGGCGCCGGACCGAGCGCGCACTGGAGCGCAGCCGCGAGGAGCTGGAACTTGCCGTCCGCGCCGCCGAACTGGGCCGCTTCGACTACCGCCCCCGGGAAGGCACGCTGTCCTGGGACGACCGTTGCAGAGCGCTTTTCGGCCTCTCGCCGGGGGTGAGCGTGACGTACGAAACCGCTTTCCTCGCCGGCCTCCATCCGGAGGATCGCGACCGGGCGGACCGGGCGGTGGCGGCATCGCTCGACCCTGACGGTTCGCACCACTTCGAAGTCGAATACCGGACCATAGGCATCGAAGACGGCGAACTGCGCCACATCAGCGCCCATGGGCTCGCGTTCTTCGACGGTCGTGCACCGGTACGCCTGATCGGCACGGTACAGGACGTCACCAGCGACCGCGAGGCCCACGCCGCGCTCCACGAGGTGAGCGAGCGGCTGCGCCTCGCCGGACGCGCCACCAACGATGCGGTATGGGACTGGGATCTTCGTGCCGACCACGTAACCTGGAACGATGCACTCACGCACGCCTACGGCCACGCGATGGGGACAGTCTCACCCACAGGCGAGTGG
>JASGGD010000048.1:0-26869 GCA_047605225.1 Novosphingobium sp. | reverse complement strand
TCGGCCACTACAGCAATGCTCGTGACAGGGTCGATGCGATCGTCGACTTCGTTCACCGTCACATCGAGTTCGGTTATCATCACGCCCGGTCTGACAAAACCGCTTGGAACGGCTATCAGGAGCGTCAGGGCGTGTGCCGCGATTTCGCCCATCTCGCCATCACCCTGTGCCGTTGCATGAACCTTCCAGCACGCTACTGCACCGGTTACCTGGGTGATATCGGGGTTCCGGCCGCCGACGCACCGATGGACTTCAGCGCCTGGTTCGACGTCTATATCGATGGAAGCTGGTACACCCACGACGCCCGTCACAACAAACCGCGCATCGGTCGGACCCTCATGGCGCGGGGGCGCGATGCTACCGACGTCGCCTTGACGACGGCGTTCGGGCCAGCAACCCTCGCCCGCTTCGATGTGTATACCGACGAGGTCCAGTCAATCGAATGATCCGCTGACCAAGCCGCTATTGCGTCCCTGGAGCGCCCCGCCCGGGCCCGGCCGGGGGAGCGTGGCCGGGTCTTCCCACGCCATCTTCTCGTACTGTGCATCAGTAAACTTGCCCCCGCTTGCCACGGATACCCTATCGCAGCGCGTCGGCGCGTTAGCGATAACGACGTCGCAGTTAAGTGGGGATATGGCCATTCTCGGCATCACTCATCGCGCGCGCGCCTCGTTTCATGCCCTTCCAATAACGCGATGAAACTGAAGGCGGAACTGTTTCATACTTTCGGCATTCAGCGTTTCGGAGATGCGATATACTCCATGCCACCCAACAGTAATACGACACGACAAATACGCCTTATGATCACCGAACATACCTCCATTCGGCCGCCCCAGATCGTCGCCGCCGCTGACGCGGGCTATAAGCCGAGCGACGCGAACCCCTCGGGCCAATGGGCAACCCGCGTGATGCAGGCCTACCGCGCTTCGCTGGTGAATGTTCACCGGCAGCTTGTAACGCTTCGCAACTGAGGATCAGGCGTCGCGCGCCGAGCGGCAACCGTTCCATACTGATCGAATCCCGAAGAGCGTTGTCGGCTTCACGATGACGGCGTTGTCTCTCAGCGCCGGCATATTTTGGAAACGCGAGATCATATCGACACGCCCTCGGGGGCGAGTGCCGTTATCGCGATCGTGGTGCTGCTCTCCGCGATCGTAGCCTTTTTCGTCGTGAACCTAATAACTGGCAGCGAAACAGCAACGAACAGCGCGATCACGAATGCGGTTGACAGCGTGAGCTTCATTGCCAAAAAGCCCGGTGACGCAGCCTCAGGGGGCAAACTGGCAACGCTGGCGGCGATCCGCCGGGCGGTTGGCGAATGACGATCGTCAGCGACTCGTGTTTCTCACCACCACCATCATCGCGATGTCGGGTAGCGTTGTTAAGCCTAACTATCGCGTGCTAGCTGCCGCCGCCACTGTTGCGTGGGGCGATTCGATGTGTGGGTCTCTTCCACCGAGGCACACGGCGGCGTAGCCGGCGGGTTTAATTCCCGCCCACCTTCCGTTTCAGTTCGCGGCAGAACCCGCATAGATCTGGTCCCTTCGGCCTGTCCCGGCGTGTCGCCGTCTCGCTTCGGATTGGTCTTCGTGGGGGGATCGGCAGCGCACTCAAGTCTGCCGGTGACTGCGCACTTGTAGCTGTTGCGCTTGACGCTGTATTCTTAATCTGCCCCCCCGCATGCTTGCATGGGGTGACGCTCTCGATACAATATGTCGCTGGTCGCGTTCCGTTTCCGCGGAACTCTCTTCGTGCGGCATCGGTTCTTAGCAAGAGCCAGTCGCATGCCTGCGGCGGCATTCCAGGATCGGCTCAGTGCCGCAATTTCTGAAAGGCTTCTCCCATGTCCCTCGAAGGCAAGTCCATAGCAATCCTCATCGCGCCGCGCGGCACTGAGGAACCTGAGTTCAAGAAGCCCAAGGAGGCGGTCGAACAGGCAGGTGCGAGCGTGACCGTTATCAGTCTCGAGGCGGGTGAGGCGAAGACCAACAATCATGACCTTGATCCTGGCGGCAGCTACAGGGTCGACAGAACCTTCGATCAGGTGTCGGCCGATGAATTCGACGGCCTTATCGTGCCGGGCGGTTGTGTAGGTGCCGACAAGTTGCGGGCAAACGCTGAGGCTGTGGGCTTCGTGAAAGCGTTTTTCGAGCAGGGCAAGCCCGTCGGGGTGATCTGTCACGGGCCCTGGCTGCTCGTGGAAGCAAATGTTGTGGCCGACCGGACGCTCACGTCTTTTCCCAGCGTGCGCACGGATATCGAGAATGCCGGCGGCAGGTGGGTCGATGAGCAAGTTGTGGTCGACAATGGCCTGGTAACGAGCCGTACGCCAGACGATCTGCCCGCGTTTTGCGCGAAGCTCGTTGAGGAATTTTCCGAAGGGCAGCACGCCGGGGCCTGAGCGCGAAGCGGATCGCTTCATGCATCGACCCATGGAATTTTGTCTTCCCGATTTCCATATCAGGAAGACATTAACGCATCGACACATGAGACGACGGATGGCTAATGGCTGGGCGCCCGACGGCGCCGTTCAGGAACAGATCGAAGACAGCATCAAGGATGCGCTGGAGGCCGCTCGCGCGCGCATGCCGAGCGGCGCGAGCCTTGAAGAATGCGAGGTATGCGGGGATGACATCCCTGAAAGGCGCCGTGCGGCCCTTCCCGGCGTAAGAACCTGTGTCAGGTGTCAGAGCGAGCGTGAGCGCGCCCGGGTGACCTTCAGCGCGATCAACCACCGGGGCAGCAAGGACAGCCAGTTGCGATAACGATTCACGTTGATCCTTCGGAGCAGCGGGTTCGCCTGGCCACCCGTGGCAAAACCACTTTTACCGTTTTCTGGCCTTTGCTTCATGCGGGACGTTCTGACGCCTGAAGAAAAGATCAATCGACAAGTTTTAAACACGCGGCCTACAGCTTTATCCACAGGCCGGAAGGCCGACGGTCAGAGCACGATGTGCCTCACGAGTGAGGGTGTAAACCGCCTGACGTTGGGCGCCCCGATTCTGATGGTCGACGTGAAACCCCTGGTAATGTCGGTGCAGCAGACCAGCCCTGACAAGCTCGGAAACGGCGCGGCTGACGTTGGTGAGACCTGACGAACGCACGCGTTGTTCGACGATCTCCTCTATCAGGGCCAGCGCCTGAGCCGGGTCGCGTGGCAGTCCGCTGGCTTCGATGAGCTCAGCCCGGACACGCGCAGCTATCTTCATTCTGCTCGATGCACGCTGGGTCATCGGTGCCATGGCATCGCAAAGCCATTCACGCACGGGCGTCAACGTGTCGCCGTTTGCCACATAAGGACCAGCACAGCCCGTTCCTGCGCTCGCCTTCGCGATCAGGTTGAGTACCATGAAGGCATATCGGGGGCGTTCACACGCTGCGGTCAAGCGGCCGAACACTCCGGGCAGGTCCAGCCCCCCCTCTTCGACGCGCGGCTTTTGATCGGCATTGATCGCGAAAAGATCGGGTTGGAACATACCATGAATCAAGCACAGCTGGCGATGCTTGTGAATCCTTTAATTGGGCGGCCGCTTCATTTACCGTCAGCGGCACTTTACCCAAGGCTGCTGGTAAAGTGCCGCTGGCGGCAGTTCGTGGGACCACAAGTTATTTGTAAACGTCCGCCCTCGCGGCGTGTTGCGCATTTAGGCCCGTCGCTAATGAACCGGGGCCGCCATCCTCACCCACGTTTCCTGCAGTCGGCACTCTTGACGTGGGAACTTTCCAGGTCCGGCAAGAATCGATCGAGGACCATGGGAGCGATCCGGCCAAGGCTTCCAGATAGCCGGCATTGCCCGTTGCATCCGGTAGTCCGACATCTAGTGAAGAACGCGCCTTGCGGGTTGGGAAATTCTTCTTGGCATGAATGGACAGCGTGAAGATGTCGCTTCGCCCTGCGCCCTGCGCCCTGCGCGCCGCAGTGCCATCGCCCTGATGCACATCGAGATCAAGGATCAGGATGCGCGATACGTCCCCCTCTTCGATCAGTTGGTTTGCGGCAAGCGCCAGGTCGTTGAAGACGCAATAGCCCGCGCCGGTATCGGCCAGGGCGTGATGGCTGCCGCCAGCGGACTTTGCCGCATGTCCGCGCTGTAGCGCCAGCTTCGCCGCCAGCCACGTTCCCCCGGGCGGAAGCTGCGATCGCCGGGAAATCCGCACGTCGATCGCGAAGCCGATCCGGCGCTGCTTGGCCGCCGGGACGGAACAACTGATGACTTCGTCGACATAGGCAGGGTCGTGGACTGCCTCGAGCCATTCTTGCAGAACAGCGATCTGCCATGTAAATGACGACCGCGACCCGAAGGGCTCTGATACCCTAAACTAACTGGCCCGGCCTGCAGGTGCAGCGCCGGGCGTTCTCAAAAATCAATCGGCAAGCGCTTTTTCAGTAGCCCCTTGGTCTGGCCCGGGTCGTTCCAACACTCGCGTACTGGCAGCCATGATTGCCATAGCCAAAAGGAACATAAGAATTAATCCACCCACAAGGTAACGCAGGTTTTTTGGTTTGCCGCCTTCGTGGCCACCGGGCGGCGTCACGGTGTTCTGGTCGCGATTGGGCAATTCGATCTCCGAGGGAATGTTGTGCTGGGAAGGTGGCGACCCGCCTGCATACCGATGCGTGGGAGTGGCGGGTCACAGGTGCATTAACACCTGTTCGATCAAAGCGGCGGCGATAATAATCGTTCCGTCCTCGGCGCCGCAGGGTCGTGTCCCGCGGGGTGGTGTAGGAAGGTTTCCCCTGAGAGGGTGGCCACCGTCGATCTTCTGGTAGGGTTCGGATGCGAACTCGAACCTGGAGAAGAAGACGATGACCGACGATAGAATGGCCCTTGTCGAGCTGATTGAGCAAGGGGCTGATAGCGATTTGGTGCGTGAGATGCTGGCTTTCGCCGCAGAGCGCATGATGGATCTGGAGATCGAGGCGAAGACGGGTGTGCCTTGCGGGTCCCGCAGCCCTAAGCGGCTCAACCACCGCAATGGCTACCGTGAGCGGGGCTGGGATACGCGCGCCGGACGGATTGATCTGGCGATCCCCAAGCTCAGGAAGGGCAGCTACTTCCCGAGCTTCCTGGAGCCACGCCGCACCGCCGAGAAGGCTTTGGCGGCAGTGATCCAGGAAGCCTACGTCCATGGCGTCTCGACCCGTTCGGTCGACGATCTGGTCAAAGCGATGGGCGCCAGCGGTGTTTCAAAGAGCCAGGTCAGCCGTTTGGTTGCCGAGATCGACGAGCGGGTGAATGCCTTCCTTACGCGACCCATTGAAGGCGAGTGGCCCTATCTATGGATCGATGCCACCTACCTCAAAGAGCGCGAGGGCGGACGGATTGTCTCGACGGCGGCGATAATCGCGGTGGGCGTCAGCACCGATGGCCGGCGCGAGGTTCTGGGCGTAGCCACCGGCCCCTCGGAGGCCGAACCCTTCTGGAAAGCCTTCCTGCGCTCGCTGGCGGATCGCGGCCTGCGTGGTGTGAAGCTGGTCATCTCCGACGATCACAAAGGGCTGCGCGCCGCTGCCAGCAAGGTATTTTCCGCGACCCAGCAGCGCTGCCGGGTGCACTGGATGCGAGGCGCGTTTGCCCATGCCGCGCCCAAACAACGGCCCGCCGTCATTGCCATGATCAAGACGATCTTCGCGCAGGAAACGGCCGAGGCGGCGCATCAGCAGTGGGAGCAGGTTGCCGATGCCCTGCGCGAGAAGTTTCCAAAGCTGGCCGACATGATGGATGCATCACGCGAGGACGTGCTCGCCTACATGGCCTTCCCCAAGGATCACTGGGCGCAGATCGCGTCCACCAACCCGCTGGAAAGGGTCAACAAGGAGATCAAGCGAAGGGCGGACGTGATCGGCATATTCCCCAATGACGCTGCCGTCGTTCGCCTCGTCGGAGCGCTCATGCTGGAGCAAAATGATGAGTGGGCCGTATCGCGCCGCTACATGACGCTGGAAACGCTCGGCTCGGTGAGCCATAACCCTATCGTCAGCTTGCCAGCACTGGCAGCCTGACCTGAGCCCGATCCTGCCGTAGATCGACGGTTTCTACACCACCCCGCGGGACACGACCGCGCCGCAGGAGCGACATTTGAAAATCGCCGGTCCTGCAGGGAACCGACGCTCCCTAAAATCCATTGAGATTTTTTGACGGCTCGCAGCTGTATTGGAATTCAGCAATGCCCGGACATCAATGGTTTTGCGAACATTGTTGCAATCAGGACGGCGCACGTCGAGAGGATCCGCCTCACCCATGTATGATGATCCGCGCGCGGGTCACACGGACTGGTCGATATCAGCAATATAAGTGCTGTAACTGCAGCCAGGCTTGGGAGCGGACGGTGGATGGCTGGAGGCGATGGTTTGAGCCTGCGCCGCTCTGGGAGCCAGAGCCTTCCAAGCGCAGACGCATTGACGAACCAATCTTGGTTCCTACTGAATATCAGTAGGATTGCCTTTGGGCTTTCGGCGGTAGGTCACATCGGATCATGTCGTCCTTGACGGTTGTGTCCCACGGGGTGGTGTAGGAACCGTCGATCCACGGCAGGATGTCATCCGCCGAAAAATGTAAGGCCTGATCGACCTTGAGAAATCGTCAGCTATCTGCGGGCGGGCTACCAGGTGAGCGAACGGCGGGCCTGCAGCGCGTTTCCGATCAACCGATCGACCCAGCGCTACCAGTCACGTTGTCTCGATCAGGCCGGCCTTAAGTTGAAGATCAGGGAACTGGCGGCGACCCGTGTTCGCTACGGGTATCGGCGGATCCATGGGCTGCTGCGGAGAGGCGGATGGGAGATCAACCACAAGCGCACGCATAGCCTATACCGCGAGGTGGGCCTGCAACTGCGCAACAAGACGCCCAAGCGCAAGGTGAAGGCGAAGCTGCGGGATGACCGTACGGCGGCTTCAGCACCCAACGAATGCTGGTCGATCGACTTCCTGTCGGACCAGCTCTTCGACGGCCGTAGAATCCGTATACTGTCGATCATCGACAACTTCAGCCGGGTATCGTCGGCACTCGATGTAACGATGAGTTACCGCAGTGCCGATCTCGTAGAAACTCTTGAGCGAGTTGCGGCCACGCATGGTCGGCCGAAGCGCATTCGTCTGGACAATGGGCCGGAGTTTATCTCGAAAGACCTCGACCTATGGGCTTGGAGCCATGGCGTAGTCCTCGACTTCAGCCGCCCAGGCAAGCCGACGGACACGTTTGCCGAGTCCTTTAACGGCCGCGTCCGAGGCATGCCTGCCCTGACGCAAAAAATAGCCGGCTTTTCTCACAAAGACCGGGCCAAGGATGGGGGGAGGTTCAATCGTGGTCAAGACTATCATAGTCTCTGGGCCACTCAGCGGGGGGCAGATCAGGTCAATCAGCTACGCCAGCGCGGCCTGCCGCGCTGTCCGCGTCCGGAACGCGCAGCGGGCCGGCCCTGCCAGTGATCGTCACCCGAATGGGACGAGACACTGAAGATGGCTCGGTCGGAGCCGCAGGCGGAGATAGAGCGCGGCCGCGCCAACGGCGCGGGGCAGCACCGTTCCTGCGTCGGGCTTCCCCCACGCCCAAGATACCCGCTGATTTCTGTGTTCGTCATCGCGATTTAGGGGAAGCCATCGGGAACAGGTGCCCGCCCTTCAAGAGCCGGCGAAACGACCGGCACGAACACAATCTGCTTTCGGATCACACGATATCCCGCACACTTCGGCTCCTGTGAGCGCGCGAGCTACGCAATACAGGACAGGCCGAACCTGGTGGCGAAGCGCTTGAGGCAGCTTCTTCCGCAGGACCAGTCCGCCTTGGCTTCGGAAACTCTCAATAAGGTATGGATCGCGGCGTTATGTAAGCTACGGGCGCCGACGCTTTCGAAACGAGCCGTGACTTCTGCCCCGCCGCAAATCCAGGATGAGCGATACCTGACGTCGATTACAAAATCTTAATCGGCGCATCGTGGACAAATACTAATGCGAACTCGCATAGCCATGAAGCGAACCGGGAGATGATTACGCGGGCGATGTTTAGTGCAATTCTGTTTTCAGTTCTTATGGCTTTCGTTAGCGTCCGCGCTCGTGGTGTAATTTCCGGTGTAGATTGAGGCGATCGCATGGGTGGGGCATGCCCCACCCGTGCGAATTCGATCTCGGTGGCCACCGGGCTCATCGGTAAGGTGGAGTTACCACACTTCACACGCCCACCGAGGAGTTGATCCCGATGACCGACGATAGATTACCGCTTGCCGAGCTGATGGCGAAGACCGGAGATGGAGATTTCCTGCGCACGATCGGCGAGAACGTATTACAGATCATCATGGAGGCCGACGTTGATGGCCTGGTCGGCGCCGGCCGGCACGAGCGTTCCGGCGATCGCACGACCTGGCGCAATGGCTACCGCGACCGCAGCCTCGATACCCGGCTCGGCACGCTCAATCTCAAGATCCCCAAACTGCGGACGGGCGCCTAGTTTCCCGGCTTTCTGGAGCCAAGGAAGACCGTCGAGAAGGCGCTGGTCGCGGTGATCCAGGAAGCATGGATCGCCGGCGTCAGCACCCGGCGCGTTGATGAACTGGTGCAGGCGATGGGTATGACTGGCATCTCCAAGTCCTCGGTATCCAAGCTGTGCAAGGACATCGACGAGCGGGTCCACGCCTTCCTCAAGCGGCCGCTCGCCGGCGACTGGCCGTACCTCTGGCTCGATGCTACCTACCTCAAGGTGCGCGAGGGCGGGCGGATCGTCAGTGTCGCCGCGATAATCGCTGTGGCCGCCAACACCGAGGGCAAGCGCGAGATCGTCGGCCTGCACATCGGTCCTTCCGAAGCTGAGCCGTTCTGGTCGAGCTTCCTCAAGGACCTCGCCCGGCGCGGCCTGACCGGCGTTAAGCTGGTCATCTCCGATGCCCACGAGGGGCTCAAGGCGGCGATTACCCGCGTCATGGGCGCGACCTGGCAGCGCTGCCGCGTCCACTTCATGCGCAACGCCCTGGCCTATGTGCCCAAGGGCCAGAATACCGTCGTTGCCGCGGCCATCCGTCAGGTCTTCCTTCAGCCCGACCATGGCGCTGCGACGCAGGTCTGGCGTCAGGTCGCTGATCAGTTGCGCGCCCGCTGGCCAAAGCTCGGCGCTTGGATGGACGATGCCGAGCACGACGTGCTCGCCTACATGACCTTCCCCGAGCAGCACCGGGTCAAGCTCCACAGCACCAATCCGCTGGAACGCCTGAACAAGGAAGTGAAGCGCCGCGCCGATGTGGTCGGCATCTTCCCGAACGAGGACAGCATCATCCGCCTCGTCGGCGCCGTCCTGCTCGAGCAGAATGACGAATACCAGCTCCAGCACCGCTACATGCAGATCGAGGGCATGGCCGCCCTTGCCACACCAATGATCGAGGAGGCACAGCCGCTACAGATTACACCCAAGGCCGCCTGAAAATGCGGCCCTGTGGCCACACCCGATTTTACACCACATAGCGTCAATCGCGGGTGGGCTTCCCCTGCCGGGACATGCCCTCCACACTGACAATGGCCTGCGGGCCGAAGCTGTGAGGAGAACCGCCATGAAGCATTATGCCGGGCTCGACGTCAGCCAACAAACGACGTCGATTTGCATCGTCGATGAGGATGGGCGCATCGTCGCCGAGCGCAAGGCCGTAACTTGCCCCCAAGCGATCGCCACTGCAATCGAGCCATTCCATGTTGCACGAGCCGGCTTGGAGACGGGGCCGTTGTCAGTTTGACTGTGGAATGGTCTGAACGCGGCCGGCGTGCCAGTCATCTGTATGGATGCGCGGCATGCCAATGCAGCATTATCAATGATGCCGGCTAAGACCGACCGCAACGATGCCGCCGGCCTAGCGCAGATCGTGCGGACCGGCTGGTGCAAGAGGGTGCACGTCAAATCCGCGCCCAGCCACGAAGCACGTGCCCTGCTCGCCGCACGCAGCCAGCTCGTCCAGATCCGCTGCGATCTGGAGAACGAAATCAGGGGAGTCCTGCGTACCTTCGGTATCATCTTCGGCAAGCGTATCGGCGGCTTCTCCAAGCGAGCTGAGGAGATCGTAGCCGGCGAGCTCGATGCATCGCCGACGATCCGCATCGTTCTGGAGGCGCTAATGAAGGCGCGGGTCGATATCCTGGCGCAGGTCGCCATCCTCGACGGAAAGGTCCGATCCTTGTCACGCGGGAATGGTATAGTGCGGCACCTCATGACCGTACCTGGCGTGGGCGCCATCACCGCGCTTGGCTTTGTCGCCACCATTGACGATCCCGCAAGGTTCCGCCGATCGGCGAGCGCCGGTGCCTATCTCGGTCGGACACCGAAGATATACGCATCGGGGGAAACGATGAAGGTGGGGCGGATATCGCGCCGGGGCGACGACTTCCTGAGGCGCAGTCTCTATGAGGCGGCGGACGCTTTGCTTACTCGCGTCGCGCGCCTCTCCGCACTGAAGGCATGGGGCTTGCGCATCGCGAAGCGCGGCGGCTTCAAACGGGCAAAAGTGGCCGTAGCCCGTAAGCTCGCCGTCGTGCTTCATGCCATGTGGACCACGGAAGAGGAGTTCCGCTGGTCAACCAGCACTTCGCAACCACTCGCCGCTTAGCCTAAGCGAACGATCGAGCTGCCGAGATCGTCCGACCAGGACGATGGCGAGAACCGAGTCCCGACTGTCAACAGGCGCGTGCCCGGCCCCGGTCGGCAACCGCGTACACCACATTGGCCGGCTCAGCCCATCCTACGCCATGCTGAGGCGGAGCCGTTCTGACCTCGAAGAGAACCATGAGCCTGGTCGCCGATACCATCAGCTTGACAAACGCGATTAGAGAACATTGACGGACGCGACCTGGCTTTCAGCGGGCAGGCTTACGCCGAGCAGGTTGCGGCCGATCTGCTGAACTGCCGGAGCAGGCCAGACGCGACCGCGGCGGTCGTCGCCAAACTCGCGCGCGGGCGCCATGTTGAAGTCAGTTAGGCCGGCGGCGGGTGGTCGCACATCGTTTCGCCGAACTGCTGGGTTGTCGCTCGATTCCTGACCTCGGAGCAACTCGCGGATACGACGAAGCGAACCGCCTCCCCCTACGGTGCTACGCGTCAATCGTATGGCACCCCTAGCTATTTCACCTCGACCAAGCAGTATGGCTCGACACGGAAATCATCGCTTTCGTCACGCAAGAAGAAGTCGTCATCGTCTCGGCGTGGATCGTATGGCGGCGCGTGCCCCTGCAGCGGCGGAAACGTCTGCATCGGTCCTCGCGGCGGGCGCTACTGCATCACGAGCGGTGGCAATAAACGGCACGGTGTCTAAGGCACATAGATATGTCGCTAATTATTCTCGCTGCCGCCGCAGGGCTCTGTATCGCCAATGTTCATGACGGCGACACCCTGACGCTATGCACCCGCGAGAAGGTGCGCATTGCCAACATCGATGCCCCTGAGCTTGCGGATTCGCCGCGATGCAAACCGCAACAGCGTCAGCGCCTCGCTGGACCGAATAACCCTGCATGGTGCGACTACGACGCCGGAGAACGCAGCCGCGATGCCCTGCGGTCTCTGCTCGCGGTCGGCCGGGTTACGATCGAACGCCTCGGGCAAGATCGCTATGGTCGTACATTGGCACAGGTCTACGTCGGGGATCACGACGCGGGCGAATACCTGATCGCGCGCCGACTTGCGCGGCCCTGGCGGAAGTGAACCAACCGACGGTTTCAGCCTTGTAACTGGCCATCACGTTCGATCGCGGGCATCCGTGACACGGACATGATGGAGGTGTGCATGGGTCAGTCCATACCATTCACGAACGTGAGCGACGCCGATATTGCCCGCGCGCTTGCTGAGGTCCCGCAGGATGGGTGGCCCGCCGACGAGGAAGACTTGGTACGGCTGTTCGGACGCATGCTGCGCGCGCTGGGAGCTGCTGGACCGAGTGACTTGGCCCTGGCACCTCCTAGGCATGCACTTCTGCTGCTCAAACAGTGAGCGGCGCTGCTGCGCCCCACATGGCTCCCGTTACCCATCTGCCTGCCGGTACGATGGTGGGAGGACTTCTGCGACGTCGCGGGGAGCATCTCGAGATGATAGGCTCCACCATTGGGCCGCTTCAATCCGCTCATTCCTGTGTTCGCCGCGATGGTCTCGGATATTCCCGTTGTCGGCATAGCCAAGGTTTAAGGGAGAGCGCACGGGCTGGTTCGCTCCGTTCACGCAGGTCAACGATGCCGATAATGCTCAGAGACTGAGCCGTCGTCGCTCGATTTCCGCCAGCACGGCTTCCTCGACATCGGTGAGATTGTCCAAGTCTTCAACCGCATCCCACGCAGCGGCAAGCTGCTCGTCGGTCATACCGGTCACGACCTCATTGGCGGTGACGGCGTCGACCTCCGGATGCTCTTCTCCCCCTGCTTCTGTCATCTCTCTCTCCTTGGTGGACCCTAGCCCACAAAGGAAGATGCCGACGGCAGCGTAAACGTTCCACGGTGCCATCCATGGAACGAATTTTCAGTCCGTATCTTTGAACAGACAGGTGTTCCTGCACCTGTGGCCCGGCAATCGCTCTCACCGGTATGCGGCCGGGCCACTTCCTCCCCGCACCGCACCTCATTGCCACGGAGATTCTCTTGCTCCATCGCGACCAGGACACCATCACGCCCGCCGGCGGTCACGAAGGCGGCAAACCCAAGAACCTGCGGTACATCGTCGGCGGAATAATTCTAATCTTTCTTCTCGGCATGGCGATCGTGGGAGCCAGCACAAAAGTGCTCCAGCGCCCGGGTCCAGATCAGGGCGCAACAGAAAAGACGCCTGCAGACTGACAGGACAAGAAGGCTCGGCACCCTCGCTTTCAACAATCGATGCCTGACGGCCAACCGATGCGGTCAGCCCAGCGTCCCGCTGCCGGGTCGAAATCGGCCGATGCCTTCGCGCCTGCAGGTCCAGGCCTTGAAATCGCACCGCTGCAGACGCCCAAATGGCGGAGAGCGCAAAGCGCGCTCATACCGCCGATAGCGCTGGGCTGGCGGAACTGAGCGACAGCCATCATTGAGCTGTGTCCGCACCGGTCCGCCGAGGCAATATCAACGCCCATACTGGGCGGCGAACGACAGTCGTTCGGCGGGTCCAACCTTCTCATCGCCGGCGAACAGGGCGTCCAGCCGCTCGCAAACCTCCTCGCGGAAACTTGATCGCGGAATTGGCCGGGGTGCCGTCAGCGTGATCTCATCAGCTATCGCGTGCTTCACGCGATCAACGGCAGCCTGGTCCAATATGCCGGCGGCGTTGAGTTCCCTGCAGAGCTGGACCAGGCCGGCGGCGATGGCTTGGGCGCGAAGGCCGACGTTCTTCAAATCGTCGTGCATTCGCGCACGCTTGGTGGTCGACGTCATCATCGTCTCCTCTCGCTATGTCATTGACGTGACGCGCGAGAGCCGGAGAGGTGACCGCAGCAAGACGCCGGTTATCCGAAGGCAGAGCTTGAGCCCGCCCTTATTTTTCGGCGGTGTTTGGCAGCGGCGGGGCGACACGGCTCTTCAATGCCTCGCTGGGCCGAAACGTGACAACCCTGCGCGCCGAGACGGTGTGGGCTTCGCCGCTCCGGGGATTACGACCGATCCGAGCACGCTTGTCGAGGAGTGCGAATGTGCCGAAATGCGTGATCTTGACGCTTTCGCCGCGCTCGAGCGCTTCAGCCATTTGCGAGAGAATTCCTTCCGCTATTGCCAAAGCGCCTGAGGCTGACAATCCAGCATTCCGCTGGATGGCGGCCACCACCTCAGCCTTGGTCAATGTACAAGTGGCCTGGCGCATACCGAATCTCCTTTCGGATCACAGTAAACCTGCCGAAGCATCTCCAATATCATGAAATTGCAGGACAATGCGGTCACAAGTGTACGCAGGACGGCGCGGCGATCCCCTGCAAGTCGCCGCGCCTCGCGCGGCCTGTGCACATATCTACGCCCTCGACTATGCACTTCTGACCACAACTCTACGATTTGCGATGAACCCCCTGTCCGCGCTGTCCGCATCTGCAAGCCGCCGGCCCTGCCGCTGATCGTCACGGCTTTGCGGACGATACACCGCGGTTGGCGCGGTCGTAGCAACCTGCGAAGGCAAAGCTTGGCCGCGCCAAAGGCGCGGAGGCAGTCATCTTGACCTGGCCGCCGAGCTAGGTTTGCCAGACTTGATTCCTCGCTGGACGATACATCGGTAACTAACAACTTTGGCACCGCGCCAAACGAGCGAGGTTATCGGTTGCAAACAGTGCTAGGATGCTTTTCAGCCTCCAGCCGTGTGTGGAAACAAAGCGCGAGGCACAAGGGGCTAAGATGCGGGAATGGTCAGAAGGGGAGCTTCGACAAAAGCTGTCTGCCCGGCAGTACGAGGTTCTCTCGCTGGCTGCCCGGCACCTGTCTTCCAAGGAGATCGGCGCGAGCCTTGGCCTCTCCTACAAGACCATCGACAATCATGTCGCCGACCTGATGGTCAAGCTGGGGGTTCCCAGCCGGGCCGACGCGGCGCGTATTTTCCTAGACGCATCAAAGGGTAGGGAGCGACTACCTAGTGCGCCGCGACCGCTCGACAGCGGCGAGGATATCGAGGCACAGAGCACTCGTCCGGAAGAAACGAGCGCCGGAGGAGGAGACCAAGCGGGAGCAGAGCGCCCTCGGTGGGAATTCTCGCGGCTCTTCAGTCTTCCTCCGGTCGGGGGCTCTCGTCATGACCTGACGATGGCGCAGCGCATGGCGATGATGGGACAGGTTGCGCTTGTCTCCGTCGTCGGTCTGGCCGCGATCGTCACGGTGATGGTCGGAATTCTCAGCCTTCTCGGCAGGTGAGCTTCACTTCACGGTAAACCTCAGCGTGATTCACGCATCGGAGAAACATATGCGTCTTTCGGAAGCAGGCGGACGAGCGGTCGCCGCGGAAATTTCTGGCATGTTCAAGAGCGTCGACACGGCGCTTTTCGATGCCGCGCGACTTGCCGCGACCATCATGGAAACCAATGCCGCATCCAGCGTTCCGCCGGCCCATCTGCAAAGTGCGCTGGATTCGGCTGCAGCCGGTTTCGCCAAGCTGGTGGAGGGCCGCAAGGACATGGTGCAGATGCATCGCAAGCTCGCCTTCATCAAGAGCGAGTCGGAGCACCGGGAGACGGATTGGGGTTGCTTCGGCGACGATGAGCCCAGTGGGCTGCTGAAGACGCCCGAAACGGCGACGATTGGAGCATAATCCGAAAGGGGTGGTGGGCTTGACCATCAGCGCTGCAGGTTGAAGTCAAAGCCATGCTCCTGAACCTCGTCTTCGGAATACTCATGTTCGTGTCCTGCCTGCCAGCGCTGCTGTGGGGCGGATGGGAAGGGCGCAGGATATGCCTCATGTTCGTGGTCGCTGGATTTGCGACCTATATTGGCGCAACGGCGCTCAAGACGCAGATCAGCCTCGCGCATTCCACGGTCATGGTGGACCTCATGCTGCTCGTCTGTCTCACCCATCTCGCGGCGAGAACCGACCGGTACTGGCCGTTGTGGATCTGCGCATTTCAAGCTCTCAGTGTCATCTCGTTCCTGGCCTGGGAAATCGTTCCCAATACGCCTCGGCTGTTCAAGGCTGCCTCGGCGGTGTGGAGTATCCCTCAGCTGATCGTTCTGTGCGTGGGTCCAATTCTCGACCTTCGGCAGTCCTCGTGAGGAGCGCGCCGTGCTGAACCTCCATACGCTGACTGACGAACTGGCGCATATGCTCGGAGATCACGCCGAGATCGAGTGCGAGATCGACAACGTCCAGTCCTATCTCGACGGGGTTGCCGCGCGTCGCAAGGTCGCGCCCGACATCGGCGAATGCGCCTGGCTGATGCTTCTTGGCCTCTACCGGGCGGACAACACTCGCAAGGGGGAGATGACCGCCGCGCAGGTTTGTGCTGCGGTAGGCTGTTCATCGAGCCAGGCCATTGCGCATGTCACCTCGCTGCTCAAGGATGAACTCGTCTGCTTTCAGATAGAGGACGACCGGCCGCCGCCTCCTCTCGTCATCACGAAGAAAGGAAGCAAGATCGTGAGCGCCTGGCTATCGCTCATGCATCTTGGCGCCCGTACCCCGATAGCTGTCACAACGACATCCATCGTTTCCGCGCTCGAGACCCTTGCCAGGCGCAACAGCCCCGCCGCCGATTGATGGCGCGATCAGGCCAAGACATTGAGACATTCATGAGCACCACATACTGGACGGCGTTCGGTATCGCCGACCAACCAAGGCAGGGACGTTCACAGAACGACCGCAGGCGCGCGCTTATTGAGGTCGTGTCGAAGATCGCGTGCAGCGCGGTCTGGACCGAGACGCCCGATTTCATGATCTTTGATTCCCGGATCGCGATAGACGACATCAAGGACCGCTTCAAATCGGCCATCGACGACGAGTTCGATCTGTTCGTTCTGGTCTGCGCGCGTTCGAAAGCGGGTCGGATCGTCGGCGCAAACCGGGACAAGGACATCTTCAAGCTAATGACCTCGATCGAGTCAGGCTGAAACGTGCACCTAGGCTCGCCAGTTCAACTGGGGAAGTTCGCATCCACGAACAACCTCGTGAACTCGAACGGACTGATCTCCAATCCCTGTTCGATCGCGGATCGCCTGCTGGCTTCCCAGACAGAAGCGATCTCGGAAACGTAGTCCTCGCTGAAGCTCATGCGTTCAGCGACGATTTCAAACCAGGGCCGGGTTCCATCAGCCTGCGCGAACGTCGGGGAAAGGAGGTGGATTGCCTGCTCCTGCTGCTCGGTCAGTTCACCGATCGCCCGCAGCACGAAGGAGTCGGGGTACTGGAGAAACGGCTTTTCGGCATAACGCATCATGGCCTGGCTCCCTGATGGCCAGTGTAGACCCAAAGCTCCCCGGCATCCAGCCGGGAACGCGCAAGTGCTGGAATACCAACCTCTTCCCCCAGTCTCATTCGAACATGGGCCTCGGTCGGACCGCCCTTGCCGCAAGACTTGTTGCACCGCAGCTCGCGGGCAGCAGGCAAAATGGCAGCGCATGGTCGCGAGGCAACGCAGCAAGCACCCCGGGCCGGGTGCTCATGGAAGCAAATTGCGGATCAGGCCCACAACGTCGCGACCCCGGCCGCCCAGCACGGCCTTTGCGGAATAGAGGGCCATGCCCGCCACCTGCCCGGCCTCGACCTTGGGCGGCATCACCAGTTCGAACCGGTCGGTCACTACGTCGAGCAGTGCGGGGCCGGGCGCCGCCAGCCACTCCCGCACCGCACCTTCCAGTTCCTCCGCCTTTTCCACCCGGCGCACCCAGAACCCGACCGCTTGGGCAACGCGGCCGAAGTCGGGATTGAGCAGGTCCGTATAGGTGTCCAGCAGCCCCTCCACCTTCTGCTCGATCTCCACGAAATCGAGCGCGCTGTTGTTGAATACGGCGACCTTGATGGACAACTTCTCCTGTACCGCCGTGAGCAGATCACACAGCATCATCGCTAGGCCGCCGTCACCCGAGAGTGAGATCACCGTTCGATCAGGGTAGGCCGCTTTGGCGCCCAGTGCCTGCGGCATCGCGTTGGCCATCGTCCCGTGGCTGAGGCTGATGACGGTGCGGTTGCGCCCCAGTTGAGGCGACATGGCGCAGGCACCACACCATCGGTGATCCACCGTCTGCGGTGTAGATGGCATCGCCGGGCGCCAGCCGGGAAATCGTTTCGGTCAGGTACTGCGGATGGATCGCTCCACCCTTGCCGATGCTCGCATGCTTGCCCTGCCGTTCCTCGGTCTTCGCCCGGTGCGCCAGGCAATCGTCGAGGAACGGGCGGTCAGAACCAGCCTGCATGCGGGGCAGCAGTGCACTCAAAGTAGCCTGAACTTCCCCGATTACGCCCAGGTCTACCGGATGCCGGCGGCCAAGATGGGTACCGTCGAGATCGACCTGAATGATCGTCGCCTTGTCCGGATAGGATTGGCGCCAGGCAAAATCGCAGCCGAGCAGCAGCAGCGTGTCGCACGCCATCAGCGCGTGGTAGCCGGCTTCTCCGCCGAAGATGCCGGTCATGCCGACATCGAAGGGATTGTCGTGTTCGAGGAAGTCCTTTGCGCGCGAGGTATGTGCGACGGGTGCTTGGAGCGCATGCGCCAGTGCCACCACCTCGTCGTGCGCATGCTCGCATCCGGAGCCGCCGTAGATGGCTATCTTCATGCCCTCGCCCAGCAGGCTGGCGATCCGATCGAGTTCCGGATCGGAGGGGCGCACCACCGGACGTGCATGGTGGACCGCGAAGGGCGGCTCCTCCGGCGCCTTCGCGCTCGATATGTCGGCAGGCACGATCAGCACTGCGACCCCGCGTTTGGCCAGCGCGGCCTGTGCGGCCATCGCGGTCTTGCGACGGGCCTGCTCCCGCGTGCGGATTTCCTAGCAGAACACCGAGCAACTCTCGTAGAGCGAACAGGAATCCACCTCCTGTGGAAAATCGAAACCCAGCTCGTCGCGCACGATCTGGCTTGGGATCAGCAACATCGCGCCGCGCGTGTTCACCGCAACGTTGAGACTAGCCATTTCGACTTGGTTCGCATCTGCCGAGACCCGTAGCAGGCTATCCGAACACGCAAGGTCGAGTAACCATGCGCGATCGAGCGTCCGCTCGACGAGGTCTGGTCTCTTGTATGAAGCTGAACGAGCCTCGCGTGAGCCGCTCAGCCGACGCCAGGGCTTCGCTATTCCCGCCCCGCGTTGCGTCTTCCCAAGATCAGGCTCTCAGCCCCGTCAACGGCAGACGGGTTTTCAACGTCCTTGGATGCGGACGTTATGGAATTCGCGTCCTTGGCCGGAGGCCGGTTGGCAAAAGGCTTGGCTTCAGCGCCGGCGAGGCCGCGGTCGACGTCGCGATCAGTCTCGTCTTGCGCATCCACTCTCTCTTGCACCGATGCCCTCTTGCTCGCGCCTGGGCCTATCGAAACGTCGCTCATGACTATCGCTCCTGTCGATTGATGGTTAGGGCAATGTCCGTACCGTTATGTTGGAAAGTCCCCCTGCCGGCGCTCGGTGAGCCATCGGACAAGGCTTTCATTGCCCTGCATCCGCGCGAGGGTGGCCGCGTCATTACCTCCTGCATCCATTGCATCGATATCGGCGCCTGCGTCCAGAAGGAGTCCGATGACCTCGCGCCGGTCGAACAGGGCGCTCATCATGATCGCGGTCTGTCCCGCAGCGTTGCGCAGGTTCGGGTCCGCACCGGCGGCGAGCAGGCGGCGGGCGATGGCCAGATGTCCCTTGAAGGCGACCCCCATCAACGGGCTGCCACTCGCCGTCGTGCCGTTCGGGTCGGCGCCGCGATCCAGCAGCAGGGCGGCGGTATCCTCGAAACCATGATAGGTCGCGAGGACCAGGGCGGTGTGCCCCTTCGCATCTACACCCTCGATATCGGCCCCGGCCTCCAGCAGGATCGGTATCATGTCGTCGCGCCCCAGCCTGGCAGCGTCGAACAGCAGTTCCTGGACGCGTGCGGGCGAAGGGAGCGGCGGCAGTTGGCGCGGCGTCAATGGTGTTCGATCTTCCGGCTCGTTCAGCGGGCACATTATCGTCGTTCCTTGAGTGGTCCCCGAATGGACGCGAAAGCTTCCTAGATCGCGGCGATTTCGTCGAACACGCGAGTGACGATGGCCGCGCGCACGTCGTCGTTGACATCCACCGAGACAGATATCGCCTCGGAAAGCGGTGCGTCGGTGCGCGCCGGCTCCATATGGGTCGTGGTGTCGCCGCCGCTGGGCGTATCACCCGCGCTGTTTTCATCGCCTGCCGACGATACGAACACGTCGGTTCGCTCGAAGCCGTATTCCTGGACCAGTCGCTCGATTGCCAGTTCGGCGTCGCGACGACTGCCGAATGTGCGCTCTATCGTGGTGGTCATGTCTTTATCCTTTGGTTCGCAGTGCCTGGGGGAAGCGCCTCTCTATCGAGGCGCGGCATGGTCATTCGGCGGAGCCGGGCTGCGCCATCTTGCGATGCTGCTCGGCCAGGATCGTCGCAGGAGTGACATGCGCCACCGCCGCCTGGATTTTGTTCTTCCATCCCGAGACGATGTGGGCATCGCCGTTCATCACCGCGTTCCACCCGTCGCGGGCGACGTCGGCCGGATCGCTTTTGCTTTGCGATGTGCCCACGCTGGTGTCGAGCATGTCGGCGCGATCGAAGAACTCGGTCTCGACCGGGCCGGGCATGAGCGTGGTGACAGTCACGCCCTTCGCCTCCTTGATCTCGTTGCGCAGCGCATCGGCAAAGCTGTCCACGAAAGCCTTGGTGCCGTTGTAGACCGCCTGGAAACTGCCTGGAACGAACCCTGCGATGGAGCCGGTGATCAGTACCTTGCCATCGTCGCGTGCCACCATTCTTTTGACCACCTGCTGCAGCAGATAAAGCGTGCCGGTGATGTTGGTATCGACCACCCGGCGCCAGTCGGCGACATCCTGCTCGAGGAAACCATGCCCCAGCCCCCGGCCCGCATTGGCGCAGAGAAGATCGATCCGACGGCCTGCGGCGGCCGCCAGCAAGGTATCGACGCCGTCCAGTGTCGACAGGTCCGCCTGCACGGATTCTACCGAAACGCCATGCAGCCGAAAGTCCTGTGCGGCCGCCTCGATCAGTCCTTCATCTGCGACGACGAGCAGGTCGTAACCGTTTTCGGCGGCAATGCTCGCCAGTTCGAAGCCAATGCCGGTGGAGGCGCCGGTGACGATCGCGAATTTGTCAGCCATGATGCGTGTCCTGTTCTGCCGCGACGGCGGTTTCGGTGAAGCCGGGCTTGAGCACGACCTTGGTGACTTCGTTCTGGTTGTCGTGGAACATCTTGTAGCCCTTGGGCCCGTCCTCCAGGCTCATGCGGTGCGAGATCAGGAAGGTCGTGTCGATCTTGCCCTCGACGATCGCGTTGAGCAGCGCCGGCATGTAGTGCTGCACGCTGGTCTGCCCGGTCTTGAGCGTCAGGCCCTTTTCCATGAAGGCGCCGAGCGGGAACTTGTCGACAATGCCGCCGTAGACGGCGGGCATCGACACCCGGCCGCCCTTGCGGCAGGCGACGATGGCTTGGCGGATCGAGTGAATACGATCGGTGCCAAGCATCAGCGAGGCCTTGATCTGATCGACGACATTATCGATGAAGAAACCATGCGCTTCCAGGCCCACCGCGTCGATGACTGCATCGGGGCCGATGCCACCGGTCATTTCCATCAGCGCTTCGTAAGTCTTCGATTCCTCGAAATTGATGGTCTCGGCCCCGAACTTGCGCGCGAGGTCCAGCCTGCGAGGGAAGTGGTCGATGGCGATCACCCTCGCCGCGCCCATCAGGAAGGCCGATTGTACTGCGAACAGGCCGACCGGGCCGCAGCCCCACACGGCGACGGTGTCGCCCGGCTCGATGTCGGCGTTCTCGGCCGCCTGCCAGCCGGTGGGCAGGATGTCGGACAGGAACAGCACCTCGTCGTCGTCGAGCACGTCTGGCACCACGATCGGGCCGACGTCGGAGAAGGGCACCCGCACGTATTCCGCCTGGCCCCCGGCATAGCCGCCGGTCAGATGACTGTAACCGAAAAGGCCCGACATTGGCTGTCCGTAAAGCTTCATGCCGATGTCTTGATTGTCAGCCGGGTTGCCGTTGTCGCAGGCGGAGTACTGGTGCTTGCCGCAGTGATAGCAGCTGCCACAGGCGATCGTGAAGGGAACGACGACGCGCTGGCCCTTGATGAGCGTCGATCCCGGCCCGGTCTCGACGACTTCCCCCATGAACTCGTGGCCGAGGATGTCGCCCGCCTTCATCGTGGGGATGTACCCGTCGTAGAGGTGAAGGTCAGATCCGCAGATCGCGGTCGAAGAGATCTTGATAATGGCGTCGCGCGGGTTGAGGATTTCGGGATCGTCGACCGTATCGACGCGGACGTCATGCTTGCCGTGCCAGGTGAGCGCGCGCATCAGGCTGTCTCCTCTTGAAGCTGCGCGCGGGTGCGCGACGACGTGGCGATTTCGCCGGTTTCCATCAGCTGCTTGAAGCGCCGCAGATCGCGCCGCGCCTGGATCGCCGGTTCGCGCTGGAACATCTTCGCGATGAGCCTGCCCACCACGCCTGCGGGCGGGTCGTAGACGATCGTGGCGGTAACGATGGTGCCGCGATCGCCCGCGTCGCGAAATTCGATGCGGCCGCTGTTGGGCACGTCGGCATCTTCGGTCGAGGCCCAGGCGATCAGTTCGCCCTCCTTCTCCTCGGTGACGAGCGCGTCCCATTCGACCGTCCTGCCGCCGGGGGCCTTGACGACCCAGTGCGAGCGGGTCGGCGACAACACGTCGACCCGTTCGACGTTGTCCATGAACGAGGGCAGCCGTGCAAAGTCGCGCCAGTAAGCATAGAGGTCCGCGCGGGGCCGGTTGATCGTCACGGTCCGCCCGATCAGGGTGTCACCCCGCGTTTCTGTGAGGGCCTGCAAGGCGGCGTCACGGGTCTCGCGGGATTTCGACGTGGTAGGCGGCGCGTCGTCGTTCACGGTTGCCATTCCTGCTCTCCATATTTTGGGGTGTGCTGCCCGTCCGGTGGACCCCCGGTCGGACCTGACCGCTGTTGCAAATGAAACGATCGCGGCGCGCATAAAGACCCAGCGCGAGCGAAGGATAATCCCGCCGCAGGCACGGCTGGGCCCGACCCGTCAGCATTCGAGCCCGTCGAGCAGGCTTTCGACGCGCGCGATGCGATCGGCTTCGCTTGGCAGTGCCTCGGCAAGGATCCACCGTCCCTTGCTTTGGGCGAGGCCCGTGGCCGCGAAGTCGATCGGACAATCGCAGCGCGGAGTGAGTGCAATCGCGGCCGGGCCCGCGTCTATGCGCGCGATCCGCAAAGCCCGGGCCGTCAGGCGGATGCGGGCATGGGCCAGCAGCATGGCCGCTTCGGCAGGCAGCGTTCCGAAGCGATCCAGAAGTTCATCATCGAATGCATCGAGCGCCTCTTCGGTCTCGATGCGCGCGAGCCGCAGGTAAAGGGACAGCCGCAGATCCGCCTCCGGGATCCACCTGTCGGGGAGCGCACCGCTTATACCCAGGTTAAGTTCGGGTCTCCACTGCTCGACGTCCTCGCCGCGCGCGGCCTTCAGCGCGACACGAAGCAGATGCTGGTAAAGATCAACGCCGATCAGCTTCATGTGCCCTGCCTGATCATCGCCGACGAGGTCACCCGCCCCGCGCATGTCGAGGTCCTGGCCGCTGATCGCGAAGCCGGCGCCCAGCCGGTCGAAGGTAGCGAGCGAGCGCAGCCGCTTGAGCGTGCGCGCGCCGATCGTATCCTCGCTTTCGATCAGCAGGATCACCTGACCGCGCCGGTTGCCGCGCCCGACGCGACCACGCAACTGGTGCAGCTGCGCCAGGCCGAAGCGATCGGCGCGCCAGACGATCATGGTGTTCGCGCGCGGCACGTCGAGGCCCGCCTCGATGATATTGGTCGCCAGCAGGATATCCCCCCGGCCAGCGCCAAAGCCGACCATGACGTCGTCGATTTCGGCCGCCGACATTTTTCCGTGTGCTTCGACTACCACCAAATCAGGAGCCGCGCGTTTTATCTTCGCGGCCACTTTCGCCATGTCCTCAATACGCGGCACGACCACAAAGCTCTGGCCTCCCCGCGCCTTTTCGCGCGTGAGCGCGGTGCGGACGAGCACATCGTCATACTGCCCGATGCTGGTGCGGATAGGCTGGCGCCGGGCGGGAGGGGTGGCGATTACGGACATCTGCTGCAGGCCGACCAGGGCGGCCTGCAGGGTGCGGGGGATCGGCGTGGCGCTCAGGCTCAGGACATGGACGGGACCGAGGCTGCGCAAACGGGCCTTGTCTGCGGCACCAAACCGCTGCTCTTCGTCAATAACGACCAGCCCCAGCCTGGCGTAGTTTACGCCTTTCGCCGTCACCGCGCCGGTGCCAACGACGATCCCGATCGAGCCATCGGCGAGCCCCGCCTTCGCAGACTTTCGTTCTGCGGCACTGCTCAGCCGTGAAAGGCCGACCACCTCGATTTTCGTTCCCTCGAAGCGGCGGCGGAACGTCTCCAGGTGCTGTCTGACGAGCACGGTGGTCGGCGCCGCGACCACGACCTGGAAGCCGGCCAGCGCTGCCAAAGCTGCAGCCCGCAGCGCGACCTCGGTCTTGCCATAGCCGACGTCGCCGATGACCAGCCGGTCCATCGGCCGGCCGCTCGCCAGATCGTCGCGGACGGCTGCGATGCCTCCCGCCTGGTCGGCCGTTTCGTTGAAGGGGAAGCCGCCCGCGAAGCGTTCGTAGGCGGCAGGGTCGGGCTCCATGACCGGTGCCGTCAGCGTCTCGCGCTCGCGCGCCAACAGTGTCAGCGCCTTCGCGCTCTCGTCGATCGCGGCGTTGATCGCTGCGCGGCGCTTGTTCCAGGACGAGCCATCCAGCTTGTCCAGGCTCACCGCGTCGCCGTCGGCACCGTATCGCCAGATCCGGGCGGCCTCGTCGACAGGGACCAGCCGCCGGGCACCGCCTGCATACTCGAGCACGATCCTGTCGATCGGGGGCTGGTCGTCGCCCGCGCCGACCGGCGAGGACTCCAGCCCCTGCACGCGCCCGGCGCCGTGATCCTCATGGATCACAACGTCGCCGCTGCGCACCTCGATGCCGATGTCCCAGGGGTTTGCACTGGTCGGGCCGCCAGCGCCGATCATGGCGCGAGTGCCCATCAGGTCTGCCGCCGCGACGAGGACGATACACTCGTCGACGTACCCGGCATCGACGGGCACCGTCAGGCTGCCGCCGCAGCCGGCGGGCAGTTCCTCCAGGGACGAGAAGCCGTCGAGCTCCATGATGTCCAGCGACAGGCGCCGAGCCACCTTGCCGCGCAGGAAGCGCAGGTCCCGCGCACTGCCAGCCAGCACGAACGCGCGTCCCTCGACCAGCAACGGTTTCACGAAGCGGGCCATCGCAGCGAGCGGCGAGCGCTCATTGGCAAAGCGCGGCACCGGCGTGAAGTCCGCGTCGAACGATGGCGGCGCCCAGTCCTTGCAGGCCTTCTTCCAGGCGCCGTCGTCAATCGCGTCCAGGCGATGGGGCGCACCGCCCGCAGCGTCGCGGGCAAGCTGCATAAAGCGCCTGCGGCGGGGGTCGGCCTTATCGGATAGAGCGAGTATCCCCGGCGTCAGGTGGGCAAGGATGGACGTCGGCTCGTCAATCGGCGGTTCGGCGGCACGGCCGATCTCGAGACGCTCCAGATCGCCGAGAGTGCGCTGCGTCACCGGATCGTACGACCGGATCGCGGCGATCCTGCCTGCTGCCAGTTCGATGCGGGCCGGGCCGCCGGCGTCCGCGGGAAAGATATCGATGACCTCGCCGCGCACCGCCATTTCGCCCGGCTCGTCAACGCGGTCGTCGGCGAAGTATCCCAGCTCTTCAAGTTTTCTCGCGAACGATCGGGCGTCGGCCTTGTCACCGGGGTGCAGCGTGGGCGGAGCGCTGTCGAACGCGTCAGGCGCGGGATAGCGCCGCGCTGCGGCTTCTCCGCTGAGGATGCAGGCGACGCAGGTACCTTGCGCCAGTCGAAGAGCCCGCAGAGCCGACGCGCGCCGCCCCGCGTTCGCCGGCGTCGCGGGAGCTGCCTCCCCCGGAAGTGCGTCGCTGGAAGGCACATGGACGACATGCCCTTGCGGCGCCAGGACCTTGACGGCTTCGGCCAAGGCCTCGGCCTGCTGCTCGTCGTCCGCCAGGAATGCAATGGACTTCTCGGCAAGGACTTCCGCGATGCGGACTGCAGTGAATGCCAGGTTCACGCCGCACCTGAGACGCAGTCGCGCCGTTGGGTTGCGGGGCGTATTGCCCAGTGACTGAGCTCCAGCCGCATGGTCATGTCAGTCAGATTGCGCTCCTTGCCTGTCAAGTTGATCGCTTGCGGAGTGCGGCGACTATCCTGGCTCCACAACGCAAAGAGAAAGCGAAAGAAAACGGGCCCGCCGGCTAAATTTGATTGATCTATGTTGATGGCGGCATCGCACCGCACCGGCGTCACCGGGCGGCTGAGCCGGGGCACACCGTTTCGTCAGGCTCCCTTCGCGCGCTGGTCTTCAGGATAGTCTTCGGGCCTGACGGTGCTTTCCGAAGGTCGGTCCTTCAGTTTCTGAGGCTTCTGGCCGCTTTCATTCTGCTTGTGCGGATCGAATGAGTCCGGGCGCGCATCGCCCATCGGGCCGCGCGGAGTTTCCGGATCGCTTTTGGACATGTTCATTTCCTTCGGTTCGGGGCGTGGATAGGGCCGCCGCCCGGTATCGAGGAAGAAAGCCTCCGGCAGGCCCGCGCGTTCCCGGAAGACGCACAGAAGTTATCCTTCGTACGACCCGGCGCAGATCAGTCCGGGTCCTTGCGACCCCTTCGGCGGCCCTTCGTCATCGGGTCGGGCTTCTTCGGCGGTGTCCATCCTGGAGGTGGCTTTACGTGCCCGCGGCTTGTGCCCAGACCCATCGCTCCCGGTTGTTGACGAATGAGACCGGAGGGATCGATGTCCTGTGCCAGCGTACCGGCAGGAATGCCACGCAACAGGCTGATCCGGTCGCGCAGTTGCGCGGCCTGCTCGAAGTCTCCCTGCGCCGCGGCGTCGTGCATCGCGCGCTGCAGGTCCCGTAGCTGCTCGTCCTGCCGGCCCATTAACTGAACGCCCACCGCAGCGCCTGCGCGACGCCCAGTGTGCCCGCGCGCACCAGCGGCGTTCGAAGCGGCGAGGGAGACAGGCCATGGAGCGAGCGAGCCCAGCGTGGCAGCAGATCGACGCCGGCCTGACCGGCAAGCTTGCCGGGCATTGCGGCGAGCCGGTTCGCTGCGACCGGATGCAGGATCAGCCTGGCGACTTCAGCCGTTCGCGCATCCGCCCTCAGCGCCGGACGTATTCCG
>JASGGD010000047.1:0-27452 GCA_047605225.1 Novosphingobium sp. | reverse complement strand
GACGCTTCGCCTTGCGCAGCAGCGCGACGATCTCGTCCACTTGCGCGGGCAGCGGCGCTGTGCCGACCGGCTCGACCGGGCGCGGCACCGGAGACGGCATGCGGCCAGGCCGCGCCATCACGTCGATCGGCAGTTCCACGAAGACCGGGCCGGGGCGGCCGTTGCGCGCGATGGTGATGGCATTGGCAAGGAGATCGGGAATACGATCGGGGTCGGTAATGCGGATCGCGTGCTTGACCACCGGGGTCGCCATCGCGATCTGGTCGACACCGCCCTGCAGCACGTTGAGAGCCTCTTCGCGCAGTGGCGGCGCGCCTGCCATGAACAGCACCGGCGTCCCATCCAGCCGCGCGTTGGCCATGCAGGTCAGCGCATTGGTGAAGCCCGGCCCGGCGGTGATCATGCACGCGCCAAGCTGCCCGGTCACCCGCGCCCAGCCCTCGGCCGCGTGGCCCGAGCAGGCTTCATGGCGCGCGTCGACCAGTTCGATATCCTCGTCGAGAAAGCCCTTGAAGGCCGCGTCCAGATGCCCGCCATGCAGCGCGAAGACCGTGGAGACGCCCGCCTCCTTCAGCGTTCGGGCCACCAGCGCTCCGCCGTCGACCTTGCTTGCCCGCACGTTCGCCATCCTCGAATCCTTGTTCCATCGTTGTGTGGGAGGAGACTAGGCGGTGCGGCGCGCGAGGGGGATTGACGGAAACCCGTTATTTCATAACCCTGCCGCTCTCCCTAAATGGGGGAAACTGCCCAAGCTGCGCCGCCCAGGCCGCGCGGGGATGTGCAGACGGCATGCAGGTATCCGAACAACCGGAACCGAACTGGGAGAGCGACGTGGAGATGGAAGCCAGGCTTTCAGGCGATATTTGCGAATTCACGCAGCACGTGGTGAAGGCATGCGCGCTGGACAGCGCATCGATATTCCTGTGCGACCGGATGGGAGACAAGCCGCAGTTGTCCTACCTTTACCACACCGGCATCTCGGAAGAGGTGAAGCACATCTATCACAGCAACGCGGTGTTCCACGACGATCCCTTCACCGACCCGCGCCTTCAGGAACGGCCGGACCGGGTGGACGACGACGGCGTGCTGGCGGGATCGGACACGCGGGTCGGGAACATCGCGCAAGTGTCCGGGCGGTACTGGCAGTTCATGTACCACTACGGCATCGACGTGGTAGGCGCCTCGACCCGGCGGCTGATGCCGGGGGTCTATTCGACGATCGGCTTCCACCGCAAGCGCGCGACCAAGCATCGCGGTTCGGTGCCGATGGCGCAGCTGGACCAGCTTGCCCCGCGCCTTCAGGACATGGTGGCCAGCCACATGCTGCGCGACCTGCTGGACCGCGCCAACGGCCTCAGCACCTTCCGCAGCAGCTACTTCCGGCGCACCGATGCCGCCAGCGCCACCCCGCTCTCCAAGCGCGAGCAGGAAGTGACCGACCTTGTGTGCGAGGGCAAGCTGAACAAGGAGATCGCCTTCATCACCGGGCTTTCGGAATATACCGTGGAGAACCACCTGCGGCGCATCTACGCCAAGCTGTCGATCCACAACCGGTCGTCGCTGGTGGCGCTGATGCGACGCTAGAACTCATCGGTTCCGGCAATAAAAAAGGGCGGCTCGCGGGCCGCCCTTTTCGTATCAGAAGTTGATTGTCGCCGTGCCGCCGAACCAGCGCGGTGCCTGATAGACCACCTCCCCGCCATTGCCGACCGTCGAGATGTCGAACAGGTTGATCGCCCTGCGTGTATTAAACACGTTGTTCACGTAGAAGCTCAGCGACCAGCCGCCATCGCCGGATGTGTATCCCGCCTGCGCGTCGGCTACGAACAGCCCCGGGATTTTAGTCGAGGGGTTGTTCAGGCTGTCGCGGAACATCCAGGTCCGTGCCCGCGCCGCGCCCTGCACGAACAGCTTGCCGTCGAACTGGTCCCACTCGTACCGCGCGCGGATGTTGCCGGTCAGGCGCGGGGCAAGCGGCAGGCGGTTGTCGGAAAGCACCGCCACCGCGCCGGTCGGGTTGTAGATCCCGTCCACCTTCGTATGCACATAACCGCCCGAGGCCGAAATGCTGAGGCCGTCCATCGGATTGGCGGTCAGTTCGATCTCGCCGCCCCAGACTTTGGCGTCGTTGTTGGTGATGACATTGGTGATGCCGATCAGGCTGGTGTTCTGCATGTTCTGGTAGTCATAGTAGAATACCGCGCCGTTCACGCGCAGCTGACGGCCCATCAGATCCGCCTTCCAGCCCAGTTCGAAGGCATTGTTCGTTTCTTCCTTGAACGGGCGCAGTTCAGGCGCGGTGCCCGCTACGTTGCCGGTGATGAAGCCGCCGCTCTTCTGCCCGCGCTTGTAGCTGGCATAGAGCAGCACATCGTCCATCGGCTTGTAGTTCAGCTGCACGTTGGCGTTGACCAGCCCCTTGCGGAAGCGCGCCAGATCGCCGTTCGCGGCCACCGAAAGCTCGGTGAAGCTGGCATCGGGCGATGCGAAGATCTGCCGCCGCAGCGCTTCATACGCCTCGATCGACATCGGCAGCGGGGTGTCGAGCGGCAGGCTGGTGGTCACCGCGTTGATGCTGTTGAGCACCTTGTCGTCATGCGTATAGCGCACACCCGCGATCACCGTCAGCTGGCTGGTCAGGTCGTATTCCGCCTGCCCGAACAGCGCCCAGCTTTTCAGCGTCTGCTGATCGCGGAAGGCCTGACCGTACAGTGTGTCGCCGAAGGGAGTAACGCTTGCGCCGAAGAACAGCGGCGAGGCGGAAGTGGTGACGATGGAATGGCGCAGGTAGTTCGCACCCACCGTCAGGCGCAGTGCGTCGCGGTCCCAGTTGACGCGCCCTTCGGTCATCCAGTGGCGCGAACGCGCCTTGTTGGAGAAGTTGCAGATCGGCAGCGGGGTGTGGTCGCAGTCCTCGATGCTGTACTTCTTCGTCTGCAACCAGCCGCCCAGCGCAGTGAAGCTGAGCCCGTCGCCCGCATCGTAGTTCAGGGTGGCGAGGTAGTGCTGCATCTTGCTTTGCAGTTCGTTGCCGCCGTCCGAATTGGTCACGTCGATCGCGCCCGCGCCGATGTTCTGCTGGTTCTGGCCATAGGCGTCGGTCGCGATCGGATACGTACCTGGCAGTCCGGCGATCTGGCCGACCGGATAGGCCTTTTCATTGCCGCCCGCCACCGGGCCCATCTTGCCCAGTTCCGCCTTGAGCAGCAGCGAGAGCCGATCGTTGGGCTGGTACAACGCCTGGAGACGCCCGGCGTAGAACTTGCCCGCCGCGCCCTTACGCCAGTTCGAATTGGGATTGATGTTGCGCAAGTAGCCGTTGCTGGTGTCGGTGGAGAACGCGCCGCGCAGCGCCAGCGTGTCGCTGACCGGCAGGTTCAGATAGCCGTCGCTGCGGAAGGTGCCGTACTGCGCGATGGTGGCGGAAACCCGGCCCGAAGTGCCGTCGAAGCTGGGCCGGTTGGTGTAGTAGTTGATGCTGCCCGCCGTGGCGTTGCGCCCCTGCACCGTACCTTGCGGCCCGCGCGCGACTTCGGTGCGGGCGATGTCGAAGCTCAGGAAGTCCGCCTGCCCGGCGCCGATCATGTAGAATTCGTCGACATAGGCGGTGGCGGTCGCCTCGGTGGTGTCCTGGAAATCGGGCTGACCGACGCCGCGGATGGTGATCTGGGTGTTGAAGCCCGGCGAGGCGTAGCTGCGGATGATCTCGATGTTGGGCGTGAAGTTGGCCACATCGAGCGCGGTGTTGACGCCGAGCGACTTCAGTTCATCGCCCGAGATCGCGCTGATCGAGGCGCCGACGTCCTGCAACCGCTCGCTGCGGCGGTTGGCGGTGACGACGATATCGGCAATGCCGGTCTGCTCGGCTTCCGGCGCGGAAGCGGGCGCCGGAGAAGTTTGGGCATGTGCAATGGCCGGAACGACCAGCGCAAGCACGGCGGCAGAGCAACGATAGACTCGTTTCATAAATCCCCTCCTGAGTGTTTTTTGACTTGTTTAGCCTTGTGCCCCCGCCTTGCGGCGGAGGCGATGGACGGAAATCCGTCAGCGCTTCACGGCGCTTTCCGCGTCGGCCAGATGGCTGTTTTCGCCGAGCAGCCGGGTGAAGTTGGGTTGCCCGGTGTGTGCGGTCATGCCGCCGTCGACGACGAGGTTGTGCCCGTTGACATAGGATGCGTCGGCCGAGACGAGGAAGGCGATCGCGGCGGCCACTTCGCTTGGATCGGCGGGGCGGCCCATCGCCAGCACCGGCTCGTAGGCGGCCATCATCTCGGCATTGCCGGTCAGTCCGGTGGCAAGCGGCGTCGCGGTGAGGCCGGGGCTGACGGCGTTGACGCGGATCGCGGGCGCGTGGTCGATCGCCATCGCGCGCGTAAGGTTGAGGACGGCGGCCTTGGCCGCGTTATAGGCCGCGAACCCGTAATCCGCCGCCATGCCAGAGGCCGAGGCGACGTTGACGATCGATCCGCCGACTTTTTCCAGATGCGGGATCGCCAGACGGCTGGCCCAGAATACCGATTCCACGTCCACCCGCTGCACCTGCCGCCAGTGGTCCATGTCGATCTCGGTCACGCGCCCGAACGAACCCATCCCGGCGTTGTTCACCAGCACATCGAGCCGCCCGAACCGTGCGAGCGTATCGGCAATCATGCGCTTGATCGCGACCATGTCCTCCATGTCGACGACAAGGCCGAGGTGGCGCTGCGGGCCGATCGCAGCCAGCACCCGCTCCATCGCCTCGGGCCGGATATCGGCGATAACCACCTGCGCGCCCTCGGCGGCAAAGCGGCGTACGGTCGCCTCGCCGATGCCCGAGCCGCCGCCGGTGACGATCACCGTCTTGTCCTGAAAGCGCATCGTTCGTCCATCTCCTGCCAGTGCGTTTGCGGCAGGCATCGCGCGCAGACACGCGCTTGGCGATGGACGGAAACCCGTTAATGCAACCGGAGCATCAGCGCCCCTGCCACTCCGGCTTGCGCTTTTCGGCGAAGGCGCGCGGGCCCTCGACGTAGTCTTCCGAGGCCATCATCGCCTGCATCGCGGGATAGGTCCACTGCTCGGTGAAGGCCTGATCGTAAGGCGTGGACAGGCCGCGCCCGACCGCTTCCTTGGTGGCGCGCACCGCCATCGGACTGCCGCCGAGGATCAGCTCCGCCCAGCGCCGGGCCGCGTCCAGCACATCGCCTTCGGTCACCTCGTTGACGAAGCCGAGCGCGTGGCCCTCCTGCGCCGAGACGCGCCGTCCGGTCAGCAGCATGCCCATCGCATGCTTGGCGCCGACCACCTGCGGCAGGATCTGGATACCGCCGCCCAGCGCCGCCAGCCCGACGCGGACCTCGGGCAGCGCGAAAGCCGCATGCGCCGCCGCCACCACGATGTCGCAGGCGAGCGCGAGTTCGAAGCCGCCGCCCATCGCCACGCCGTTGACGGCGGCGATCACCGGCTTGGTCAGCCCCTTGCGCCCGGTCAGCCCGCCGAAGCCGTTGGGCGGCGACACCAGTTCCCCGCCCGCCGCCTGCTGCTTGAGATCGTGCCCGGCGCAGAACGCCTTCGGCCCCGCCCCGGTGACGATGGCGACCCACTGCTCGTCATCCGCCGCGAAGGCACCGAAGGCCGCATCCATCGCGACTTGTGCATCGGCGTTGAGGGCATTGCTCGCCTCGGGCCGGTTGATGGTGATGATCGTCAGCGGCCCTTCGCGCGTGACGGTGACGAGTTCGCTCATGCCGTCACCTTCTCCGCGACCATGCCCGCCAGCCGCGAGAGGATGATGCCTTCCGCGTCCCGCACGATCCGGCCGACCAGTTCGGCGCATGTCGGAATGTCGTGGATCAGCCCCTGCACCTGCCCGGCCCAGACGAGCCCGGCGTCGATATCGCCCGTCTCCAGCGCCGTGCGCCCCTTCGCGCCCGAGACCAGCGGGCGGATATCCTCGAACACCGCGCCGTCGCGGGCGGAAATCTCCACCACCTGATCGGAGACGCTGTTCTTGGCCACGCGGCCGGTATTGTGAAACTTGCGGAAGATCAGGTTGGTGCCGCGCTCGTCGTTGTCCACGATGAACTGCTTCACCCGCTCGTGGATCGGCGCTTCCACCGTGGCGCAGAAGCGGGTGCCCATGTTGATGCCTTCCGCCCCCAGCGCCAACGCGGCGGCAAGGCCGCGCCCGTCGCCGAATCCGCCGCTGGCGATCATCGGGATCGTCAGCTTGTCCGCCGCAGCCGGGATCAGGATGAGGCCGGGAATATCGTCCTCGCCCGGATGACCCGCGCACTCGAAGCCGTCGATCGAGATCGCGTCCACGCCCATCCGCTCGGCCGAGAGGGCGTGGCGGACCGCCGTGCATTTGTGGATCACGGTGACGCCGTGGGCCTTGAAATCCTCGACATGCTCCTGCGGGCGATGGCCTGCGGTCTCGACGATGGTGACGCCGCTGTCGATGATCGCCTTGCGGTATTCGGCATAAGGCGGCGGCGAAACCGAGGGCAGGATCGTCAGGTTCACGCCGAAGGGCTTGTCGGTCAGGTTCCGGCAGCGATCGATCTCGCGGCGCAGGTCGTCGGGCGTGGGCTGGGTCAGCGCGGTCAGGATGCCGAGCCCGCCCGCGTTGGAAACCGCCGCCGCCAGTTCGGCACGGCCGACCCACATCATGCCGCCCTGGACCACGGGATGCTCGATGCCGACCAGATCGGTGAAGCGTGTGCGCAGGGTCATTACAGGGCCTCCAGAATGGTGACGTTGGCGATGCCGCCGCCTTCGCACATGGTCTGCAGACCATAGCGCTTGCCGCGCGCCTTGAGGGCGTGGACGAGCGTGGCCATCAGCTTGGTGCCGCTGGCGCCGAGCGGATGGCCGAGGGCGATGGCGCCGCCGTTGACGTTGAGCCTTTCGGGATCGCCGCCCAGCGCCTGAAGCCAGGCCAGCGGCACCGGCGCGAAGGCCTCGTTCACTTCGTAGAGGTCGATGTCTTCGATCCGCAGTCCGGCGCGCTTCAGCGCCTTCTGCGTTGCGGGGATCGGTTCCTCCAGCATGATGACCGGACCGCCCGCCGTCACCACCATGTCGACGATGCGCGCGATCGGGGTGAGCCCGTAGTCCTTGAGCGCCCGCTCCGATACCACCAGCGCGCCCGATGCACCGTCGCAGATCTGGCTGGCGTTGGCGGCGGAGATGACGCCGCCCTCCTGCAGCAGCCTGACCGAGCCGATGCTTTCCAGCGTCGCGTCGTAGCGGATGCCCTCGTCGGTGACATGGGGCACGCCGTCGACGCCCAGCGGCACGATCTCGTGCTCGAATGCGCCTGCCTGCGTGGCCGCGGCGGCGCGGCGGTGGCTTTCCAGCGCGAAGCGGTCGAGCGTCTCGCGGTCGAAGCCGTACTTGGCGGCGATCATCTCGGCGCCGCCGAACTGGCTGAAGCTTTCCACCCCGAAGCGCTGCTGGATGCGCGGGCTGAACGGGCCGACACCGACGCCTTCCTTCGCGTGGTAGGCGATGTTGGAGAACATCGGCACGCGGGTCATGCTCTCCGCGCCCGCCGCGATCACCACGTCCTGCATGCCGGACATGACCGCCTGCGCGGCGAACTGCACCGACTGCTGTGAGGAGCCGCACTGCCGGTCGATGGTGACGGCGGGCACGCTGACCGGCAGCTTCGAGGCCAGCACCGCATTGCGCGCGAAGGCGAAGGCCTGCTCGCCCGCCTGCGTCACGCAGCCGAGGATGACGTCCTCGACCACCGCCGGGTCCAGCCCGGCGCGGTCCACCAGCGCGTTCAGCACTTCGCCCGCCATGTCGGCAGGGTGCCATCCCGCGAGCTTGCCGTTGCGGCGCCCACCGGCGGTGCGGACGGCTTCGACGATATAGGCTTCGGCCATGGTCACAGATCCTTGAAGTTTGGAGGGCGCTTTTCGAAGTAGGCGGCAAGGCCCTCGCGGCATTCGGGGGCGGCGCCCGATCGGGTGATCGCCGCGACTTCGCGTTCCAGTTGCGCGTCGAGGCTGGTTTCGAGGCTCTGCCGCAACAGCGCGCGGGCGGCGCCGAGCGCGCCCACCGCGGCATCGGCAAGGCGGGCGGCGAGCGCCTCGCCCTCGGCCACCAGCGCTTCGTCATCGACGGTGCGGGTGACCATGTCGATCGCCTCGGCCTCGTCGGCCTTGATGCGGCGGTTGGTGAGGATGATCTCCTGCGCCTTGCGGAGGCCCACGAGGCGCGGCAACCACCAGCTCATGCCGCCGTCAGGCGTCAGGCCGAGCGTGCCGTAAGCGGCGGTGAAGTGCGCCGAGCGCGCGCAGAGCACCACGTCGCCGCCGATCGCGAGGCTGAGGCCAGCCCCCGCCGCCGGTCCGTTGACCAGCACCAGGAGCGGCTTGGCCATGCGTGCGAAGCGAGTGAGCGCCATGTGCAGCGTGCCCGCCAGTTCGCTCAGCAGCGCATCGACATGATCGCCAGAGGACTTGAACAGCCCCACGTCGCCGCCCGCGCAGAACAGCCGCCCGGCGCCGGTGAGGACCACGCAGCGGATCGCGGTGTCCGTCTCGCAGCGGATGGCGATCTCCGCCAGCGCGCGGGCCATGGCAAGGTCGATGGCGTTGCCCGCCTCGGGCCGGTTGAGGGTGACGCGGGCAATGCCCTCGTTCACGTCGAACAGGACGACAGGGGTATCGCTCACAGGCAGGCCTCCATGCTTTCCACCGCCAGCGCGACGATGCGCGGCAGGCTGGCGGCGCGTTCGCGGGCGTGTTCGGACGCGGCCGTGCCACGGATCACGCGACCCTTGATGCCGTGGAAGATCGCCGCCAGCCGGAAGTAGTTGAACGCGATGCAGAACGCGTAGTCCTGCTGCGAGATCGGCGGGCGCCCAACGTTGCGGCAATAGGCGGCAAGGTACTCGGCCTCGCTCGGGATACCCAGCGCGGCAATGTCCGCCCCGCCCAGCCCGGCAACTATATCGGGCGGCATGCGGAACATCATCGCGTGATAGGCGAAGTCCGCAAGCGGGTGCCCCAGCGTCGAGAGTTCCCAGTCCAGCACCGCCAGCACGCGCGGCTCGGTGGGGTGGAAGATCATGTTGTCGCAGCGGAAGTCGCCGTGGACGATGCGCGTCTCGTCGCCCGCCGGAATCGCGGTCGGGAGCCATTCGATCAGCCGGTCCATGCCCGGATCGCGGCCCGCCTCGGTATCCTCCAGATACTGGCGCGACCAGCGCGCGATCTGGCGTTCGAAGTAATTGCCCGGCTTGCCGTAGTCGCCCAGTCCCACCGCGTCCGGCTCGATCCGGTGCAGCGCAGCGATCGTCTCGTTCATCGCGGCGAAGTAGGCGGCGCGTTCATCGCGCGGGACATCAGGGAACGTCGCATCCCAGAAGATGCGCCCCTCGACCATCTCCATCACGTAGAACCAGCTGCCGATGACGCTCTCGTCCAGGCACAGGCCATGGACGTGCGCAACGGGGAAACCCGTCCTGCCCAGCGCCGACAGCACCCGCGCCTCGCGCTCGACCGCGTGGGCGCCTTTCAGCACCTGCCCCGGCGGCTTGCGGCGCAGAACGTAGGCGCGCCCCGGCGTGACCAGCTTGTAGGTCGGGTTGGACTGCCCGCCCTTGAACTGCTCGACCGTGAGCGGACCGGCGAAGCCCTCGACATGCGCGTCCATCCACGCCGCCAGCCGCGCCTCGTCGAAGCGATAGCCCTCGCGCACGGCGCCGGTGCCGGCATTGGCGGCGGCGTCAGTGCTGCTCATGTGACGTCTTCCAGTCCCGCTTGATCTTCTTGGCGAGGCTCCACTTGTGGACTTCGGTGGGGCCATCGTAGATGCGGAAGGCGCGGATTTCGCGGAACACCTGCTCGACGATGGTGTTCGCGGTCACGCCCTGCCCGCCCATCACCTGCACGCAGCGATCCGCCACGCGCATCAGCGCCTCGGACACCGCGACCTTGGCCATCGAGCTTTCGGTGCCGCCTGCTTCGCCTGCGTCGAGCACATCCGCGCACCAGTCGATGATGAGTTCGCTCTGCTGGAGGTCGATCAGGTTGTCGGCCAGCATGAAGCCGACGCCCTCGTGGTCGATCAGCGCCTTGCCGAAGGCCATGCGGCGATTGGCATAGTCGGTGGCGATTTCATTGGCGCGGATGCAGGCGCCCAGCCAGCGCATGCAGTGCGACAGCCGCGCGGGCGCGAGCCGCACCTGCGCATAGCGGAACCCCTCGCCCGATTGCCCCAGCATCTGGTCGGCAGGCACGCGCAGGTTCTCGATGGCGACCACGGCATGGCCGCCCGGCATCGAGGAATCGATAGTGTTGGGCACATGCTCGATACGGATCGCCGGGTCGGGCAGGTCGACCAGGAACATGCAGGCACCGTCTTCCGACTTCGCCATGACGATGCCCACTTGCGCGCCTTCCGCGCCGGTGATGAACGCCTTGCGCCCGTTGATGACCCAGTGATTGCCGTCGAGGTGGCAGGTCGTCAGCATCATCGAGGGGTCCGACCCGGCGCCGTTTTCGTCCGCCGGTTCGGTCATGAAGAAAGCAGAGCGCGCGCGTCCTTCCACCAACGGCTTCAGGAACCGTTCCTTGATCGCCGCGCCGCCCACCTTGCCGAGCAGGTACATGTTGCCCTCGTCCGGCGCGGCGGTGTTGAGCGCCAGCGGCCCGAGCGGCGAGAGGCCGGAGGCGCGCAGCACCACTGCCGTCTCGCGCTGGGTTAGGTGACGGCCATCGGGCAGGATGTGCGGCGTCAGCACCCCGGCGGCGCGCGCCTTGTCCTTCAGTTCGGCGACCAGTTCCTCAGCTGGGCAATCGTGGTGATCGCGGCGCGGATCCTTCTCATAGGGCGCGACGACATCGCGGACGAAGGCTTCGACTTTCGCGGCGATCTCGGCGGTCAGTTCGGGACCGGCACCTTCCCCCAGGCCGCTCACTTCGGGGCCATCCGGATCGCGCCGTCTAGGCGGATCGTCTCGCCATTGAGCATCGGGTTGGTGACGATGCTCTCGACCAGCTGCGCATATTCGTCGGGCTGGCCCAGACGGCTGGGGAACGGCACCTGCTTGCCCAGCGAGTCCTGCGCTTCCTGCGGCAGGGTCGCCAGCAGCGGGGTCCAGAAGATGCCCGGTGCGATCGTCATCACCCGGATGCCGTAGCGGGCGAATTCACGCGCCACCGGCAGCGTCAGGCCGACGATCCCGCCCTTCGACGCGGCATAGGCCGCCTGCCCGATCTGTCCGTCATAGGCCGCGACCGAGGCGGTGTTGACGATCACCCCGCGCTCCTCGCCGATCGGGTCGGCATCGTGCAGCCGCGCGGCGAACTTCGACAGGACGTTGAAGCTGCCGATCAGGTTGATCGTCACGATCTTGGAGAAATCCGCCAGCGGGATCGCCTTGCCGTCGCGCCCGATCACTTTGGCGGGCGGGCCGATCCCGGCGCAATTGACGAGGATGCGGGCCTTGCCGTTCAGCGCTTCGGCCTCTTCCAGCGCTGCCTCGACGGCGGCCTCGTCAGTCACGTTGACCGATACGAAGTGCCCACCGATCTCGCGCGCGGTGGCAGCGCCCAGTTCGGCATTGAGGTCGAACAGGGTCACTTTCGCCCCCGCCGCCGCAAGCCGCCGCGCGGTACCCGCGCCAAGGCCGGATGCGCCGCCGGTCACGATTGCCGCCACGCCTTCGATCTTCATCAGGAATCCCTTTCCGCAACTGCCCCCGGTCAAGCACGAATCGCCTCTCCGGACAGGTCCATAAAACTCATTGGTTTCTTATGTACTCATGAGTACGTTGCATAACGACGCGTTTCTTGTCAATGTCGCCGGACAAGGAAAAGCCGTGACGACACCCGAACAAGACTTCATCGATTCCCCGTTCCGTTCGCCCGAGGACCGCCTTCGCGAGAAGGACCAGAAGCGCGAGGCCGTGCTGCTTGCGGCCGTGCGCGCCTTCAACGCGCGCGGCTTTCAGGCCGCCTCGCTCGACGAGGTCGCCGCCAGCCTGCGCATCAGCAAGCCGACGATCTACCGCTACCTCGGCAACAAGGAGCAGGTGCTGCTGGAATGCATCAGCCGCGGCCTCGACCTGCTGCGCGAGGCGGCGGCCGAGGCGGAGCGCGAACCCGGCAACGGGCTGACGCGGCTCACGCATTTCCTGCGCCGCTATGCCGAAATCAACATGGACGATTTCGGCCGCTGCGTGGTGCGCACCGACGACAACGTGCTGTCCGAGGAAGGCCGCGCGCATTTTCGGGCGCTCAAGCGGCGGATCGACCAGGCGATGCGCGATCTGGTGGCGGCGGGCGTCGAGGACGGCTCGATCGCGCCGCTCGACGTCAGGATGACCGCCTTCACGCTGGCGGGCGCGCTCAACTGGCCGGGGCAATGGTACGCCGCGCAAGGCGGGCAGAGCGCAGAGGAACTCGCCGCCACGATGGTCGACGTGCTGGTCCGTGGCCTCGCGCCACGTTCCTGAAGCTCTGCGCATCACCCCACCCTCGTCATTGGGAGCGTAGCGAAGCAATCCAGGGCCGCGCAAACCGCCCTGGATTGCTTCGCTACGCTCGCAATGACGAAGGGTATGGAGACATCGTGCGCTACGGGATCAGCACCGCCTTGATACACTCCCCGCTCAGCTGCGCGGCGACCGCCTCGTTGATCTGCGCGAGGGGGTACGTGCGGATCAGCCTGTCGAACGGGAAGCGGCCTTCGCGGTAGAGGTCCACCAGTTGCGGGATGAAGGTCTGAAGGTCGCTGTCGCCCTCGACGATGCCGTGGATGCGGTGGCCGTAGGTGATGAGCGAGGCCAGGTTGATCGACAGACTGCTCTCGGGCCGAGGGGGCACACCGACGAGGCCGAGCAATCCGTGGCTGGAGAGTGAGGCCAACGCGGTTTCGACGACGGCCTCGCGCCCGCTGGTCTCGAACGCGAACTCAACACCATCGGGCAGGATCGCGCGGATCGCCGCGCCGACGTCGCCATCGGCCGGATCGATGACATGCGTGGCGCCGAGGTCCAGCGCCATGGCGCGGCGGGCGGCGAAAGGTTCGACGAGGATGATCGTCGCGCACGCCTGAACGACGGCGCCCATCACTGCCGCCAGCCCCACCGGGCCGCCGCCGAAGATCGCGATGCTCGATCCGGCCGGGCACGCCAGCGATCGCATCACCCCGCCCGCACCGGTCTGGAACCCGCAGCCCAGCGGGCCGAGCAGTTTGAGCGGCACATCCTCGCCGGTGATCCGCACGAGGTTGCGTTCGTGCGTCACCGCATGGGCGGCGAAGGAGGACTGGCCGAAGAAGTTGGCCGAGACCGGCGCGCCGTCGATGCTGATCGCGGTGCTGCCGTCGCCCCGCACGCCGGCGTAGTTCAGCACGGGGAACTCCCGGCAGTAGGATGGCAGGTGCTCCTCGCAGCGGGGGCAGTGGCCGCAACTGGAGAAGCCCAGCACCACCCGGTCCCCCACCGCGACCCTGGTGACACCCTCGCCCACCGCCTCGACGATCCCGGCGCCTTCGTGGCCGAGCACGGCGGGCAGCGGGATGGGAATGAACTGATCGCGCGCGATAAGGTCGGTGTGGCACAGGCCGACGCCCGCGATCCGCACCCGCACCTCGCCCGCGCGCGGCTCGGCGAGGTCGACCGGTTCGACGGTGAAGTCGCCGTGCGCCTCGCGCGCGATGGCGGCGGTGGTGTGCATGCGTGGGCTCCCTCAGGCTGCGGTGTAGCCGCCGTCGGCGGTGAATTCGGCGCCGGTCACGAAGGCGGCGGCGTCGCTGGCAAGGTAAGCGATCATCGGCGCGATGTCGCTCGCCACGCCGAGGCGCTTCATCGGGATCAGCGAGGCCCAGGCCGCCAGCGCGACTTCGGGCGGGATCGGGTTGCCATCGGCATCGAGCGGCGGCTCCCAGTCGGCGCCGAGGTTGGTCTGGACCGGGCCGGGCAGCACGCAGTTCACGCGGATACCCGCACTCGCCCACTCGTAGGCCACCGCCTTGCTCAGCGCCCGCACCGCGCCCTTGGTGGCGCTGTAGGCGGCGAACTGCGCGCCCGCGACCTTGCCGTAGATCGAGGCGACGTTGATGATCGAGGCCCCCGCCGCGCCTTGCGCGATGGCCGCCTTCATCAGCGGCTCGGCGGTCTGCATGCCGATGTAGACGCTCTCCACGTTGATGCGGTTCTGGCGGCGCAGGATCTCCACCGGCGCCTCGGAGAACGGGCGCGACATCATGATGCCTGCATTGTTCACCAGCACGTCGAGCTTGCCGAAGCGGTCTTCCACGGCACTGGCGCAGCGGGCCCAGGCACCCTCGTCGCTGACGTCGTGGCCGAGCGCCAGAGCATCGCCGCAGGCCGCCGCCGTCTCGCAGGCACCGTCGAGATTGAGGTCGCTGGCGATCACGCTGGCGCCGTGGCGGGCGAGCGTCAGCGCCGTCTCGCGGCCGATGCCCGAAGCGGCGCCGGTGACCCAGCAGGTCTTGCCGGTCAGGTCGAAAAGCGGGCTGGACATCATCATTCTCCGATATTGGAACGGGCGTGGCGCTCGGCGGCCACGGGGGGGAGCCATGGCAGGCTGCCATCGCAGTAGGCTTCGAGGCTGGGTGTCCAGCGACCCGGTTCGTCGAGGGTGCCGCCCTTGATGAGCGTCAGCCCCGGCAGCGCGCCCGCGATCGAGACGATGGGCGAGCCGCAGGTGCCGCAGAAGTGGCGCGCAACGGGCTGGCCGCTCTCGCCCACATCCTCGAACACCCGCGTCTCGCCCTGCCGGGAGAAGGCCAGGTCGGTCACCGCGACGACCAGCGAAAAGGCGCTGCCGGACTGCCGCTGGCAATGGCGGCAGTGGCACACAGCGGCGAGCAAGGGCTCGCCCGCGAAGGCATAGCGCACCTGCCCGCAGAGGCAGCCGCCGGAGTGAGTTGTATTCGTCATAGGGCCATCACCACCGACTTGGGTTCCAGATAGGCGTCGAGCACTTCGCTGCCGTTTTCGCGCCCGATGCCGGACATCTTCATCCCGCCGAAGGGGAAGGCCGGGTCGGCCAGCATCACGCAGTTGACGAAGACGGTGCCCGCCTCCAGCGCGGCGGAAGCCCGGTGCGCGGTGGCGAGATCGCGCGTGAAGACATGCGCGGCGAGGCCGAAGGCACTGTCGTTGGCGCGCGCGATGGCTTCCTCGATATCGTCGAACGGCGCGGTGGCGAGGACCGGGCCGAACACTTCGTCACGCATCACCTCGGCATCGGCGGGGACGTTCCGCAGCACGGTGGGCGCATGGTAGTAGCCGCGCTCGGGCAGCACGGCGGCGGAGGGCATCGCCTCGATCCCGGCCGCCCTCGCCCGCTCGACGAAGCCGGTGACCCGCGCGTGCTGGCGGGCGCTGATGAGCGGGCCTAGCTGGCTGGACCGGTCGGCGCTCGGTCCCAGCTTCTGCGCGCTGCCCACGGCGGCGATGCCTTCGAGCACTTCGTCATAGACCGAGCGGTGGACGTAGAGCCGCGTGCCCGCGTAGCAGACTTGGCCTGAGTTAAAGAAGCACCCCATCGCCGCCTGTGGAATCGCCGAGGCAAGATCGGCATCGGCGCAGATGATCGAGGGCGACTTGCCGCCCAGCTCCAGCGTCACGCGCTTGAGGTCCGGTACCGAGGCGGCAAGGATCGCCTGCCCCGTCGCGGTGGATCCGGTGAAGGCCACCTTGGCGATGCGCGGATGTGCGGCCAGCGCCGCCCCGGTCGCGCCGTCTCCGGTGACGACGCTGAGCACGCTTTCGGGAAGCCCCGCGATGCGCGCAAGTTCGACCAGCCGCAGCGCGCTGAGCGGGGTTTCGGGCGCAGGCTTCAGGACGACGGTGCAGCCCGCCGCCAGCGCCGGGGCCACCTTCCACATCGCCAGCACCAGCGGGAAATTCCACGGCGTGATCGCGGCGACGACGCCAATCGGTTCGCGCCGCGAATAGACGTGATAATCGCCCGGCGTCGCCGAGAGCGTCCCCGCCCGGCCCGCCAGCTTCGACGGCCAGCCCGCATAGGCGCGCAGCCACGCAATCGCGGCGGGTATGTCCACCGCCTCGACGATGCTGACGGGCTTGCCGGTATCGAGCGCCTCCAGCGCAGCGAGCCGCGGGAGGTCGGCTTCCATCGCATCGGCCAGCTTGTGCAGCAGCCGCTCGCGCGCCAGCGGGGCAAGGCCGCGCCATGCGGGTGCGCGGAACGCCTGCCATGCCGCCTCCACCACCTGATCCACCTGCGAGGCCGAGGCCGCCGGGATATCCGCGAAAGTGGTTTCCGAACACGGGTCCACATCCGGCAGCGTCGCGGCGGAGGTGAGCCGGTCCCCGCCCGCCGTCAGCGCCAGATCGGGAAGTTCCAGACCGTCGAAACCAAGCAATGTCGTATCTCCCATCACGCTGGCGTCAGCACCACGTCGAGGTTTTTCAGACCGTTGATGAAGTTGGACCGAAACCGGCGCGGCGGCGACAGCACCTCGAACCGGGCCACGCGCTCGGCAAGGATACCGAAGGCGACGCGCAACTGCATCTCCGCCAGTCGCGAGCCGACGCAGACATGCTGCCCGGTTCCGAAACCGAGATGCTGGATATTGCCGCGCCCCACGTCGAAGCGGTGCGGATCGGGGAACACGCTCTCGTCGCGATTGGCGGCGATGTACCACATCACCACCTTGTCGCCCTTGGCGATGGCCTGCCCGCCGATCTCGGTATCCGCCATGGCGGTGCGGCGCATGTGCATGACCGGGCTTGCGTACCGCACCATCTCGCGCACGGCGGTCTTGATGAGGTCCGGCTCGGCGCGAAGACGGTCCCACTGATCGGGGTTTTCGGCGAAGGCGACGATACTGTGGCTCAGCGAATTGCGCGTCGTCTCGTTGGCGCCGACCAGCGCCAGGATCATGTTGCCGGTGAATTCGCGCAAGGTGACGGGGCTGCCGTTCACCTCCATCGTCGCCAGCAGGGTGGCGAGATCCTGCCCCGGCGCGGCGCGGCGTTCCTCGAACAGCCGGGCGCAGAAGCCCATGAATTCGCCGAGGATCGTCGCCATCGCCTCGGGGCTCTGGCGAAAGTCCGGGTCGTCCTCGCCGACGAAGGCGTTGGTCCAGTCGTAGAGCTTCACCCACATGTCGGCGGGCAGGTCGAACAGCTCGCACAAGGTCAGCAGCGGCAGCGGCGCGGAGAGCAGCGGCACGATGTTGACCGGCTCGCCAAGCGGTATCCTGTCCACCAGCGCAAGGCAGCGTTCGCGGATGCGTTCCTCGATCCCGGCAAGGCGGCCGGGCGCTACGGCGGGCATGATGAACTTGCGGTACTGGGTATGCGTGGGCGGGTCGATCGAGATGAACGGGGTGCCGATCGCCGACTCCCCCGCGCCGGTCAGGCCCACCTCGTTCTCGTTGAAGATGCGGTGGCCGCCGTTCTCGCTGGCGGACGAGAACAGCGCCGGATTGCGCGATACCTCGACGATATCGGCATAGCGGGTGAGCGACCAGAAGCCCGACCCGTGCTTTTCCGGGTTCCAGTAGACCGGCTCCATGCTGCGCAGCATTTCGAACACGTCATGCGGCGCGCGGTCGAGGTAGAGGTCGGGGTCTTTGAGGTCCGGCGTGGTGAGAGCTTCGGTCATGACGCGCGGCTCCCGCTCAGAAGCTGACGCGCGCGGTCACGCCGTAAGTACGCGGCGCGGCAGGGACGAGCAGGTTGTAGTTGAAGCCCGCGCCGCGAAGGTCGAGACCATAGGCCAGAACCTTGCGGTTGAAGGCATTGTTGATCCAGCCGCGCAGCTCGATATTGTCATGCTGCCAGGCGAGCGCCGCATCGACCTTTGCATAGGCGCCCTGCTGCAGTTCCGAATTGACCTGTCCGGTGCCCGCAACGTCCGTCGTGTTGAAGGGCGAGAAATACTGGCGGCTGAAGTAGTTGACCGAGGGCGAAAACGTCACGCTGTCGCGCCCGGTGTCGAACACCTTCCAGTCGAAGCCGAACTGCGCGGTCCAGCGCGGGGCGAAGGGCAGCGCATTGCCCGAGAGGTCGACGCCCTGCAGGGTCAGTTCCTTGTACGTCGCGTGGAGGTAGCCGCCCGAGGCGTTGATCGTGAAGCCGGGCGCGGGGCGCAAGGTGGCCTCGATCTCGCCGCCATAGACTTCGGCCTTGGGCGCGTTGACCAGGAAGTTGACTGGCCCCGCGCGCAAGTCCTGCACCTGCTGGTTGGTGTAGTCGTAGTAGAACCCGGCCGCCGAAAGCGTCAGCATGTTGCCCAGAAGGCGCCCCTTCACGCCCGCCTCGTAGGCATTGACGCGCTCGGGCTCGACGTAGTTGACGCCCGCCGAGGACGTGTAGCTGCCGCCGTTGAACGCGCCCGAACGATAGCCGCGGCTGTAGCTGGCATAGACCAGCAGCCCGTTGTCGAAGGTATAGCTCAGCGCCGCGCGGCCGGTTAGCGCGTTGTTCTTGCCGTCAAGGTTGAAGCGCGCGTTAGGGTCGTAGGCACAGGTGCCCGGCGCGCCGCCGCACGGTACGGTGGAGGCGATCGGCGTCATCGCATCGCCCACGCCGCCAGCGAAGAGGTAAGCGTAACCGTCGCGGTACTTGCCGCGGTCCCAGGTGTAGCGCGCGCCCAGCGTGAGGACGAGCTTGTCGGTCAGGTCGTAATCGCCCTGCAGGAACGCGGCGTAGGAGCGGCGGCTCTGGCGGTAGTGCTGGAAGAACCCGCCGTCGACGCCCGCGCCCAGCGCGCTGCCGATGTTGAAGCGGTTGTCGGTAACGGTGCGGTCCCAGCCATAGAACAGCCCGCCGACGAGCTTCAGCGCATCGCCTTCATAGTTGATCCGCGCTTCCTCGCTGAACTGGCGGAAGCCGGACTGCCACTTGATATCGAGCACATCGTTGGGCGATCCGTCCGCCGCCTGATCGAGATCGAGCTTGCCGCCGTCATACGATGTGATCGAGGTGAAGGTGAGCGTCGGGCTCAGTTCCACCGAAACGTTGCCCGCGACACCCCATGCGTCGGTGCGGCTGAGGCCGACGCGGTTCTCGTTGATCTCGAAGAAACCCAGGTTCGACGCGGCGCGTTCGCTGGGGATGCCGAGCGGGGTCGCCTGCGTGCCGCGATCGCGTCCGGCATAGGCGCGGATCTTGATGTCGACACCGCCGTTGCCGGGCTTGGCGCGCAGCGCGACGCGGCCCTGCAGCGAGTCCACGCTGTTGGCGTCGCGGCCGCCGGGGTAGACGTTGCGGATCTGTCCGTCGCCCTTTTCGTAGTTCGCGGCGATGCGCAGGCCGAGTTCATCCTCGACCATGGTCGTCTCGACCGCGCCCTGCGCCTTGAACGTGTTGTAGTTGCCGTAGCCCGCCTGAAGGTAGCCTTGTGTGCCGTTGAGTGCCGGTTGCCGCGTGATGAAATTGATCGCGCCGCCGGTCGTATTCCGGCCGAAAAGCGTGCCCTGGGGGCCGCGCAGCACCTCGACGCGGTCGAGGTCGAACAGGCCCATACCGTGGCTGGTTCGCGCGGCGATGTAGACGTCGTCGATGTAGACGCCGACCGGCGACGCCTGGTTGGAATTGAACTCGTTCGCCACGCTGATGCCGCGCAGCGAGAAGTTGGGCTGGGTGCGCCCGAACGAGCTGCTGACCTGCAGGTTCGGCACCGCCGTCGCGAGCGAGGCGGAGTTGGTAATTCCCTTTGATTCCAGTGCGTCACCGCCAAGCGCGGAGATCGCCAGCGGCACGTCGAGCAGCGATTGCGAGCGGCGCTGCGCGGTGACGATGATGTCTCCGGCTACCGCTTCGCTGACCTGCGGAACCTGCGTCGCTTCCTGCGCCAGCGCGATGTTAGAAACGCCGCAGCACAGGATAACGGACGCGATTCCAGCCTTGGTGATCTTCATTTCTACCTCTCCTCCCTCGCCCCGTTTTTCATCTCAGGGGCTTCGTCGGGTTGCCCCATGACTAGCCGCTGCGGGCCTCCATGGCTTTAACCGGGCTTGATCCCGTTTTTGTCATTTCTTGCGCTCGCCTTGAGCCAGTGCCCGCTTGCGCCCCAATGTCGCAGGCACGGCGGATCGACAGAGTCCGCGCCCGAGAACTTGCCCGAGAGAGGTTTCATCGATGCACCCCAGGCCCTTCGCCCTCAGCGATGCGCAGCGCCCCGCCCTGATCATCCCGGCCAGCGGCGAGACCGTGGCGTATGGCGAACTCGAGGCCGCCGCCAATCGCGGTGCGCACCTGCTGCGCGACCTCGGCTGTACGCGCGGCGACGTGATCGCGCTGCTGATGGACAACGAGACCGCGATCTTCGAAGTCGCTTGGGCCGCGCAGCGCACCGGACTTTACCTGACGAGCATCTCCACCAAGCTCAGCGCCGCCGACATCGCCTATATCCTGCGCGATTCCGGCGCCCGCCTGCTCATCGCCTCCGACCGCCTCGGGCCACTGGTCGCAGAGGCGCTGAAGGATGCGCCGGGCGTCGGTCACTATGACGTCGAACGCTGGCGTGAAGCCCTCTCGCATCACCCCGACACGCCCGTTGGAGACGAAAGCGCGGGCACCGACATGCTCTACTCCTCGGGAACCACGGGCCGCCCCAAGGGGGTGAAACCGCCGCTGCCGGAAGGCCCGCTGGACGAGACGACCGCGCTGGAAACGATGGGCACCGCCCTATACGGCATGGGCGAGGACACCGTGTACCTCTCCACTTCGCCGCTCTACCACGCCGCGCCGCTGCGCTGGGCGATGACGATCCACCGGCTCGGCGGCACCGTCGTCATCATGGAGCGCTTCGATGCCGAGGAAGCGCTCGCGCTCATCGAGAGCCACCGCATTACCCACGCGACATGGGTGCCCACGCACTTCGTAAGGCTGCTGAAACTTCCGCCCGAAGCGCGCGAGCGCCGCGACCATTCCTCGCTGCGCGCGGTCATCCACGCCGCCGCGCCCTGCCCGGTTCCGGTCAAGCAGGCGATGATCGATTGGTGGGGGCCGATCGTCCACGAATACTATTCGGGCACCGAATGCTGCGGGATCACCGCGCTGTCCTCGGCCGAATGGCTGGAGCGGCCCGGCTCTGTCGGCAAAGCGGTGCTGGGCACGCTCAAGGTGCTCGATCCGGAAGGTCGCGAACTGCCCCCCGGCGAGACGGGCGACATCTATTTCGCCGATGGCCCCTCGTTCGTTTACCACAACGACCCCGAGAAGACCGCAATGGCCCATGACATCCGGGGCTGGGCGACACTGGGCGACGTCGGCCACCTTGATGCCGATGGCTACCTGTTCCTCACCGACCGGCGCAGCTTCATGATCATCTCGGGCGGCGTAAACATCTATCCGCAGGAGATCGAGAACCATTTGATAACCCACCCCTCGGTCGCCGACGTCGCAGTAATCGGCATCCCGCACGACGAGATGGGCGAATGCGTCCTCGCCGTGGTACGCCCCGCAGAAGGCATTCTAGCCGGTCCGATCCTGGCCGAAGAATTGACCGCTTATGCCCGCGCTGCGCTTGGCAGTGTCAAGACACCGAAAGCCTTTGAGTTTCGCGACGAGCTCCCTCGCGAACCCACCGGAAAACTCATGAAACGCAAGTTAATCGACGAATTCAGAGCGCATTGAAGATGCGACGCCTGATTTTCGAGGAGGAGCACGTACAGTTCCGCAGCTCCGTCGCCCGGTTCATGGCCGCTGAGGTCGCCCCCCATGCCGAGCGATGGCGATGCAACGGAATCGTCGATCGCGAAGCGTATCTCAAGGCCGGGGCATTCGGATTGCTGTGTCTCTGGGCGGACCCGGCTCACGGCGGCGCAGGAGTAGCCGATCTGCGCTTCGACCAGATCGTCATCGAGGAAAACGTGCGTGCCGGCGAGCCGGGCTTCTACCTGCATTTGCACAGCAACCTCGTTGCCCCCTACATCGCCACTCTTGGCACGGCCGAGCTTCGTGACCGGCTGATGCCCCAAGCGGTCTCTGGAGAGGCTATACTGGCCATCGCGATGACAGAGCCGGGCAGTGGCAGCGACTTGCGCGCCGTTCGCACTCATGCCGTCCGGGAAGCAGGGGGTTGGCGACTAAACGGCACGAAGACCTATATCTCCAACGGTATCCTTGCCGACGCGGTGGTCGTGATCGCGCGAACCGGAACGCAGACGCTGGGCCTTTTCGTCGTCGAACGCGGCATGGCCGGCTTCGAGCGGGGGCGGAAACTTCGTAAGATGGGGCTTGCCGCGCAAGATACCGCCGAACTGTTCTTCAATGACGTATGGGTGCCCGACGCCAACGTGCTGGGCGACCCGGAGCGCGGTCTACCGACCCTGATGCGATTCCTTGCCTCCGAGCGACTGATCGCTGCCATTTCCAGCATATCAGCAGCACAGACCGCGCTGGCACTGACGCTGGAATTTGCGACGATGCGCTCGACCTTCGGGAAACCGGTAGCGCTTTTCCAGCATAATCGCTTCCGCCTCGCTGCGCTGAAGAGCAGGATCGACGGTGTACAAACATGGATCGACCAACTGGTGCTGCTTGCCAATGCCGCAGGTCTTTCGCCGGAGGATGCCGCGGCAGCCAAGCTGGTCGCCAGCGAGGTCGAAGGTGAGATGGTAGATCTTGGCGTGCAGTTGCACGGCGGCGCGGGCTATATGGAACAATATCGCATCAGCCGCATGTATTCCGACGCACGGATCAGCCGCATCTTCGCCGGGTCGAACGAGATCATGCTGGAAATCGTGGCACGAGCGATGGGGTTGGATGAGCGTCACCTGACCCTAGGTTCATAGATCAGGAAACGTCAAAATCGATGTGCATTTTTGACAAGGCGCTTCGCCGCATTTTGCGTTAACCTGTCCGGATTCAATGAGAGCAGCGATGACTGCCGGATCGGGAAAAGGATACCAATGGACCTTTTGGATTTGATCGTCTCCATGCGCCGATCGCGCATCGACTCTCCGGGTGTCGGGCGATGATGGCGGCGTGCGATCTTGCCTCGCCCTCAGCCTGGCACGGCGAGGCGATCATCGCGGACACTCTGCGCCGCGGTCCGGAGGTCAGCCTGGAATCGAGCGATGGACGCTGGCGGTTCAGCCGGTGGCGCCAATTCGTGGGCAGCTATGCGTTGCCCGGCTTGCCCGATCCGCTTTTCGTCGTCCAGTTGGCCGGTAGAGCCAACGTGCGGACCTGGGACCGCGACGGCTGGAGCGAGGATGCCGCCTATCCCGGCGCGGCAACCATCGTTCCCGCAACCATGCAGACGCGCTGGCTGGTTGACGGCGAACTGGACGTGATTACCCTCAGCATCGATTCCGACGAACTGCGATCGGCTTCGGTACTCGACCAGTTCTCACACATGCGTTTCGCCTTCAATGATCCGCTCGGCTCGGCGTTATCCCGGCAAATTCTCGCTGAACTCTACGAACCGGAGTCAGTTGCCCGCGACATCTACGTGGCCTCGCTCATTGATGCGCTCAAAGCTCACATGCTGCGTGGCCCTGCACGCACCACCGCTGCGGACTTTCCGGTTTCCGCGTTCTCATCCTACCGCATCCACCACATCATGGAAACTATCCAGCACCACCCGGAAGCCGAACATAGCCTGGAGAAAATGGCGGTCGACGCCGGCATCACGCCGTCGCACCTGTGCCGGGTGTTTCGCAAGGCCACCAACATGACCCCGCACCAGTTCGTTCTCAAGACGCGGCTGGAGCGAGCCCAACAGATGCTCGCCCAATCCGACGCTCCGATGAACGTGATTGCAGAACTGCTTGGCTTCGGTAGCCAGAGCAGCTTCAACAGGGCATTCCTCAAGTTCTGCGGAGAAACCCCGTCCTGCTACCGGAGCCGACGAGGAACTCAATAAATCATCACTCTCGGTCCGGTACAACGCTTCGTACCTTTCCGCTGCGATACAGACATATCGTCGCTATCTCTCCGGCCCGAAACCCGCGTGGACATCGGCACCGCAATTGCCTGCGCAACGAAGCCTGAGCGACTGGAAGCGAGCATGTTGCTAAAGCCCGCTGACGACGCGCCGTGCGATACGAAGTCGCCCGTTCCGATTGCCCAGCATAAACCCGCTCCCCACTCTAACCGGCATCCCGGGGCTTCCATCGCTTCTGGAAAATCACATCGATAGACGCACCCTCCATCCGCCGAGTGCAATCGGTCGCCCCCTCCTGATTAATCCATTTTATGTATCATTCTCGATAAAAACTATAGATTTGCAATATGATCCAGCACGGACCACTGAAGGTTCAACGCCATTAAAGGTGGCACAAGTTCGTGTTGGGGAGAGACTGCGTGAAGAAAACCGTGATGCTTGTCCTGCTGAGTTCCGCCGCCGTGATGGTATCCCCGGCACAAGCTCAGCAAACGGACCCAATTGACGAGCAAGCCGGAGATATCGTCGTCACCGCGCAACGTCGCTCCGAGCGCCTGCAGGACGTCCCGGTCAGCGTTCAGGCAATCACGGCAGATGCCTTGCAGGCAGCCGGGGTGAACGATCAGCGGCAACTTGCGCTTATCGCGCCAAGCCTTCAGGTGCAGCAGGACAATAACTACGCCGTACGCGGCGTCGGCACGCAGAGCTTCGCCAATACCATCGAGTCCAGCGTGGCCACTGCCATCGACGACGTAACGCTGGGCAGCCGTGTCCTGAACGGCAACCCCTTCCTCGATCTCGCGCAGGTCGAGGTGTTGAATGGCCCTCAGGGACTGTTGTTCGGCAAAAACGCCTCGGCCGGCCTCGTCAACGTTACAACCAAACGCCCGGAACTCGGTGTCTATGGCAGCACCTTTGACGTCGAAGCCGTTTCCCGCGCCCGCCCGGGTTCGGACGGCAACGGCATCGTCGCACGTGGCACAGTGAATGTGCCCTTCGGTGCGAACACGGCCCTGCGCATCAACGGTATCTACCGTTACGATGAGCCGGTCGTGCGCAACATTCGCGAGAATGCATATGGCCGTTTCGACGAGAATTTCCGTCAGTACGGCGGCCGTGCCAAGCTTCTGATGGAACCGACGGACCAGCTCTCGATCTATCTGCTTGGAGAATACTTCGAGCAGCGCGGCGTCGGTACCATCTTCGACAGTACGTTTCGTTCGCTTGCGCCGAACAGCATCAGCGAATCCTATCTCTCGGATGCGGGGATCACTGCTGGTCCGCGCAACCTCGAAATGCTCACTGATGCACCCCAGTTCCGCGACCTGAACACCGGCGGCGCGCAGGCCAGCGTATCTTACGAATTCGATAACGGCTGGACGCTCAGCAATGTTCTGGCCTGGAAAACCTATTCGCTCGACCAGCAGGTGGATGGCGATACCGTGTCCGCCGACGGCGCGAACGTCAATGCCCAGATGGCAAAGTACGACCAGTACAGCAACGAACTGCGCCTGGCGCTTCCCGCCGGTAGCCCCTTGTCGGGACAAGTCGGCCTCTACTATTTCAAGTCGACGCTCGACCAGCAGAGCCAGATCGCAGGCAACAATCTGTTGCCTTCGTTCCTGCTGCCCTCTTTCCCGTTTTGCGTCGGCGCCGTGGTATCGCAACCGTCGCCTCCTGGATGCTCGGTCAGCAACAGCTACTTCCTCGGCCAGGACAAGGACTACCGCCTCGACAACGAGAGCTTCGCCGCCTTCGGCCAGTTCACATATGCAGCGACCGACAGTCTGAAGCTGATCGCCGGCGCGCGCGTCACCCGTGACAAGGTCGGGATCGACCTTGACCAGAACTTCGACAACTACTTCGTTGTCCTTGGTGTTCCGCGCTCGACTTATGACCAGAGCTACAGCGCCACGACGTTCAGCTACCGGGTAGGTGCGCAGTACAATTTCACCCGCGACGTGATGGTCTATGCCACATATGGTCGCGGCTGGAAGGGACCGGGCATGAACGATACCGGTGCCAGCGTCGATGCCGTGCTGCGCGTACTTCCCGAGCGCGCCGACACCGCCGAAGTGGGCATCAAGTCCACCCTGTTCGATCGTCTGCTGACGTTCAATGCTTCGCTGTTCCACACCAAGTTCAGCAACCTGCAGGCACAGACCTTCGACACCGATCTGCGCGCCTTCGTAATCGGCAATGCCGGCAAGGCAACCAGCAAGGGCGCCGAGGCAAGCGCTACCTTGCGGCCGTTCAAGGGTTTCTCGCTCAACGGAAACATAGCGTACGTTGACGCGAAGTACGACAACTTCGTCGGTGCGCAGTGCTACCCGGGCCAACCGGATTGCGGGGCTGACGGCACATTCGACGCCTCGGGCAACCGACTGACCTTTGCCCCCAAGTTCACCTCGACGATCTCAGCCTCGTACGAAGCTTCCATCAGCGACGCTTCCTCGCTCGTTGTAGATGCCGGGTACTATCATCGCAGCAGCGTGGAATCGATCGTAAGCGCGCCTCCGGGTTCAACGATCGGCGGCATCGACATTCTCAACGCCAGCATAGGTCTTCGTTCCGGGCCATTTACCGCCGCGCTGTTCTGCAAGAACTGCACGAACAAGGTATATGCACTGCAAACCGCGATCGAAGCGGGCGACAGTAACGCCGGCAACCTGACCATCTACCAGCGCATGGGTCTCGACTCGGTCCGGGCGATCGGCCTTCGCTTCGGGTTCACCTACTGAGGCAGCCCCCGGCCTTACGGATCATCGACATGCAAAGGACGGAACGCGATGCCCCCGTCTTCGAATTCACTGCCGCTCGGCTTTGGCGAGGAATATGATGTCCAGTAATATCAAGCGTGGCGTTAGCCTCTATTCCTTCCAGGAGGAACTGTTCCTGGGTCGCATGTCGGTGGAGGATTGCGTAGCATTCGCGGCCTCCATCGGTGCGAAGGGTATCGAGATTCTGCCAGAACAGAACATCCCCTCGTTCCCCAATGTGACCGACGCCGAAGTCGGGGCACTTCGTGAGATGGTTGCGCGCCACGGCTGCGAGTTCACGTGCTACGACATGTTCCTCGACACCAAGTTGCGGCGGGGCGAAGTCCTGAGCGACGATGAGCAGGTCGCCTCCATCCGCCGCGATCTGGAATTGTGCAATCGCCTGGGCATCCGCAACATGCGCGTTCTGGTATTCGTACGCCCCGACATCCTGGCGCGCTGCGTGCCTTACGCCGAGGATCTCGACGTGCACATGGGCGTCGAGGTCCACGCCCCATGGCACATGGAGCACGCCTGGATCCTGCGTACCGTGGAAGAAGCGGATCGCCTCGGCACAAGGCATCTAGGCCTGCTGCCCGACATGGGCATCTTCATGAAGCACTACCCACCCGCGTTCCGCGCTCGGTTCGAGCGCGAAGGTGCCCGCCCTGAAGTGGCGCAATTCGTCGTTGATCAGCACGAAGCCAAGATCATGGCCGAATACACGATCTACGAAGTGGCGGTGAAGATGAAGGGCAACCCTGCTGAAATCCGCATGGCCGAAACGCTACGCCATGCCCCTTATTCCAACCCCATCCGCCGGCGACCAGTTCGGGGATCACTT
>JASGGD010000046.1:0-27562 GCA_047605225.1 Novosphingobium sp. | reverse complement strand
GCCCTACAGCGGTCAGGATCTTGCGATCGAAATGCTCTGGCGCGAAGCGGTTGGACTGCGCCACCGCGACGCTCGGGTCGAATTCGGGGAGCCAGCGCTCGAAGCGCTCGATCCCGTCGACCAGCGAGTCCGCCGTCTGCCGCTCGAAGAACAGGCCGGTCTCGCCGGGCACCACGCTGTCGAGCACGCCGCCGCGCCCGTAGGCCAGCACCGGGCGGCCCGAGGCCATGGCCTCTACCGGGACGATGCCGAAGTCCTCCTCCGCCGTGAACACAAGGCCACGCGCCCGCGCATAAGCCTGCCGCAACTCGTTGAAGCCCAGCCGCGTGACGAAGCGGATATTCGGCCCGGCGATGCGCTTCAGCTTCGCGAGCATCCCGCCGTCACCCACCATGAGCAGTGGCAAGCCGGTGCGGTTGAACGCCTCAACCGCAAGGTCGGGCCGCTTGTAGGGCACCATCTGGCCGACCCACAGATAGTGGTCGTCCACGTCGAGGCTGGGGGTGAAGATGCGCGTATCGACCGGCGGGTGGATCACCTCGGCCTCGCGCCGCCAGAACTTGCGCACGCGCTCGCGGATGAAGCTGCTGTTGGCCGCGATCGTGTCCACCCGCGCGCTGGAGGACATGTCCCACTGGCGCATCCGGTGATAGATCAGCGGCATCGCCGCGCGGGCGATCGGGTTCGCGTCCTTGCGGTAGAGATGGTAATGATCCCACAAATACCGCATCGGCGAGTGGCAATAGCACAAGTGCTGCGCGTGCGGGCTGGTGATCACCCCCTTGGCCGGCCCGCTCTCGCTGCTGATGACGAGGTCGTAGCCGGTCAGGTCGAGGTGCTCCAGCGCCATCGGCATCAGCGGCAGGTAATACTGGTAGAACCGGCGCGAGAACGGCAGCCCGTTGATCCAGGTCGTCGTCACCTTGGCCTTGCGGATGCTCTCCGACATCCGGCTTTCATCGTAGACGTGGGTGAACACGTCGGCGCCGGGGAACAGGCCGAGCAGCCGCTCCAGCACCCGTTCCCCGCCGCGCATCGACACCAGCCAGTAATGGACGATGGCGACGCGCGGGGCGCTGAACCGGCCGTGCCTTCCGGCGACCGGGGGTTCGGCCAGGCTCAGTGTCATGCGTAGTACGCCTTGTATTCGCGGTAGAAATACGCGGGGTCCGAGTAGCCGAACAGGCGCTTCCTGCGCATGTCCATCCGGTTGATCGTAACGCCCACGACGTTGACCGTCTCACGCGGGAGCATGGCGAGGGCAGAGCGCGCCGCGCCCTTCATCGTCTTGCGCCAGCGCACCACCAGCACCGTCGCGTCGGCCATGCCCGCCAGCGTGCGGCCCGCCGCGATCGGCAGCACCGGCGGCAGGTCCATCACGACATAGTCGAAGCAGGCGCGCAGTTCCTGCAGCAGCCGGGTGAAGGTCTCGCCCGTCAGCAGCGTGTCATGCGCGAGGTCGGAGGGCTTGACCGGCAGGACGCAGAGCCCTGATTCCCCGGTCACCAGCGCATCGGCCAGCGACACCTTGCCCTCCAGCACTTCGATCAGGCCGGGATGCTCGGGCGAGAGGCGCAGCAGCTTGCTAACCCCGCGCCCACGCAAGTCGCAGTCGACGAGTATCGCGCCGCGCCCGCTCACCGCCAGCGTCTGCGCGAGGCAGGAGGCCACCGTGGTCTTGCCTTCCTTGGGCAGCGCAGAAGTCACCGCGATGATCTGCGCCGGGCCATAGACCGCCTGCTCAATCGAGGTGCGCAGCGAGCGGAACGATTCGGCGAAGGCCGAGCGCGGCTCCTGCGTGATCGCGGGCACCTCGCGCCGCGCCTTGCGGCTGACCGAGGCGAGCAGCGGGATCGCGCCGAGATAGCGGCTGCCCAGTCCCTGCTCGACCTCGTCCGACGTCGTCACGCCGCGGAACAGCGCCTCGGCGACGTAGGCGGCGGCAAGCCCGGTGCCGAGGCCGATCACCAGCGCCAGCAGCATGTTCATGGGAATGTTGGGCGAACTTGGCAGCAGCGGCACTTCGGCCAGCGACAGCACGCGGGCATTCGGCCGCTGGGTGCCGTCCTGCGCGATCAGCTGGCGGTAGCTGTTGAGGTACGTCTCGTACATCGCCTGCGAGGACTGCGCGGTGCGCTCCAGTTCGTCGAGGCCGACCATCGCCGCGTTATTGCGCGCCAGATTGCCGCGCGCCGCGCCGAGGCTGGAGCTGAGCGAGGCAAGGCGCTGGTCCGCCACGTCGCGCTGCGCCTGCAGGTTGGACATGATGCGGGTGATCTCGTTCTTGATGTCGCTGCGCACTTCGGCGAGTTCGCTCTGGCTGCGCAGCAGTTGCGGGTGGTTGGGGCCGTAGCGCGCCTGCATGTTGGCGACCTCGCCGCCGATCTGCGATTCCCGCGCGCGCAGCGAGCCGATCACGCCCGAACCCAGCGCCTCGCCCACGTCGTCGCCCGCCGAGCCCGAGCGCAGCTGCGACTGCGCCGTCGCCAGCCGGGCCTGGCTCTCCGCCGCCTCGGCACGGGCCTTGGTGACTTCCTGGTTGTAGCTGGAAATCTCCTGCTCGGTCAGGGAAGCGCCCGAAGTGCTGAGCAGGCCGTTGGCGATGCGGTAGCGCTGCAGCCGCTCGGTGTCGGCGTGGGCCTGCTGGCGCAACTGCTCGAGCCGGGGCGCGACCAGCTTGGCGGTCTCGGTATTGCTCTCGTGCGCAGCCTTCACCTCGATCTGGGTGAACTGCTGCACGTACATGTTGGCGACTTTCGCCGCCTCCTGCCCGTCCGGCGCCTTGAAGGCGACCTTGAGGGCATAGCTTTCGCCGCTGCGCACGGCGGAGACGTTGTTCTGGTAGGTGGTGACGATTTCGGCCTGCTGCGCCGCGCTCTTGCCATCGAGCACGCCGAGCGCCGAGGCGACGCGCTGCGCCAGATCGCGCGATTTCAGCGTCTCGACTTGCGTATCGACATAGGAACTGTTCGGCGAAGGTCCGGCTTGCCGCCCAGCGCTGGCGGCGGCATCCGGTGTATCGGTCGGCGCCAGCAGGCTGACCACCGCCTCGGCCGTGTAGGTGATCGGCATCGAGAAGGTCACCGCCGCGCCCACCGCCAGTGCCGTCGCCGTGACCAGCGCGATGAGGCCGGAGCGACGCCGGAAGAACGCCATCGACCCGCCAAGATCGACCCGCGCCGACGGCAGCATGAGCGATTGTCCGGGCGCCAGCGCAAGATCGCGCGGATCGGGACCGGCACTGATAATCTGGTGTGCACTGTTCATTGTCTGCTCCTGCCCTTCCCGGCCGCTGGAGATGGTGTGGCGCCTCAGATCGCGATCCGGGCTCCCAGTCGGACGGCCGCCCCGTCGTATTCTCTTGGATTGATGCCCGATCCGCGCTGCCGCCGCGCGCTCACGCCGACGAAGGCGGCGATGCGGGTGGAGATCGTGCGGGTCACGGTAGCCTCGCCGAAGACCCGCGATTCGCGGCGGTCGAAGCCTTCGTATTCGTTGCGCAGGAACCCGGCCTCCAGCCCGACCAGCGTACGGCTGCCCAGCGCGATGGAGGCGCTGCCGACCAGCGTGGACTGCAGGACGGCAGAGCCGACCGCGAGCGGGCTGCGCTCCACGGTGCGCTCGCCCTTCAGTTCGAAGCGGGTGCGTGCGGTGGGCGTCCAGCTGACGCTGACGTGGTAGTCCATCGCGCTGATGTCCGGGCGCGCCGGATCGCGGGTGTCCTGCTTGACGTAGCCGAGCGCCGCTTCCGCCGTGACCAGTTCGGTGATCCGGTAGCTGACGCCGCCGACGACGGAGAACCCCTTGGAATTGCGCCCGGTGCCGATGTCGTAGTCCAGCCGGTTGCCGGTGGCCCTGACGAACAGGCCGAACGCGTCGGAGCGGCGATAGTCGATGCGGAAGGTCACCGCGTCGCGCCGCACGTCGCGGAAGGACTGGTCGATCGGCAGGCCGCCTTGGCGCGCGTCGTTATAGTCGAGCTTGCGGGAACTGACGCCAAGCTGCCACTCGATGATACCGCCGCCGCGCGACAGGCGCAGGCTCCCGCCGAACTCGTTGTAGGAGACCGGGCGGTCGGTGAAGAACTGGTCGCCGAACGTACCGCGCCGCTCGATCCGGCGCGCCACGCCGAAGTCGCCGTCGAGCACGAAGCGGTCGGCGAAGTCTAGCCGCCCGCCGCCTGATAGCGACCACTGGTTGCTGTTCTCGGCGCTGGTGTCGAGGTAGCGGCGGCCTTCCGCAGCAGCGTCGAAGTGGATGGCGTGGCGGGAAAAGTCGCTCTGCAGCCGCACGCTGGGCCGCACCACGGCGACGCCGTCGTCTATCTTGCTGCGCTGGTTGTAGATGTTGGTGTCGTAGCGCAAGTCGAAGTTGACCCGCGGCAGCACCTTCATCGTGCCGAGGCGGATACCCTCGGCGTCGGTCTGCTCGACCACCGATTCGGGCACCTCGACCGGGTAGTCCTGCGCCTGTGCCGTCTCCGACAGGAACGCGGGCACGAACGATCCGGTGAGCCAGAGCGCCGCAGCGCGCTGGATGCGCCTTCGTCCCGTAAACGCCAGCCCCATCAGCAGGACCCTCGCCCGGAGGCGACGGCGGGGATGGTCGCGGCAAGGATGCGGGCATCGTAGGCTAGCGTGCGCGCGCGGGTGTAGCGGATGTCGGCGGCGATGCGGCGGCGATAGGTCACGCTGCTGCGCCCCGAGACCTGCCACAGCCCGGTGAGGCCCGGCCGTACGGCGAGGTAGTGGTGAATGTAGCGCCCGTAGCGCGGCATCTCGTCCACCACGATCGGGCGCGGGCCGACGATGCTCATCTCGCCGCGCAGGACGTTGAACAGCTGCGGCAGCTCGTCGAGGCTGGTGATGCGGATGATCCGCCCGACGCGGGTGACGCGCGGGTCGTTCGGCAGCTTGCGGTCCCGCTCCCACTGCGCGCGCAGATGCGGGTTCTCGCGCAGGATACCGTCCAGGCTGCTCTCGGCATCGAGCTGCATGGAGCGGAACTTGAAGCACGGGAAGCCGCGTCCGTTGCGCCCGACACGGCGCTGGGCGAAGATCACCGGCCCCGGCTGGTCGATCCAGATCGCGATGGCAACGATGATGAACAGCGGCAGGAAGGCGATGATCGCGACAGTGGCGATGATAATGTCGAAAGGCCGCGCCAGCATGTGATCGGGCTGCGCCAGCAGATCCCAGCAGTCCCAACGCGAGCGGGCGCCCGGCACTATAGGAGCGAGCGGCACCGGCTCCGCCTGCACCGAACCCTCGGACAACAAGGCATCCGAGAAGGATTCGTGCCTCCGAGCCTGCGTCCCGGCGGAATTCCCATCCATGGAAGGTACCTCTCTGCGTCGCGATTACCGAAGGACCAGACCTCTTTACCGTTTGCGTACAAAGAGAACTGATCGACGAGGATCAGAGTGACGGTATCGATGCCCCGCAGGCAAACGGTCATAAGACGTAAACCCACCTACCCCTTTCGGACTATCGCCCCGGAACTTACTGATTTTTCTTCACAACCTAAGAGGTATGGAACCGCGATAGCACTTGGATAGGATTGCATCGCGCCCCGACTTAGGGGCGGTAATCTTGCAAGGAGGGCGAAATGATCCAGGGACTTTTCAGGCCTCGCGCACGCCGCTGCAGCGGCATTGCGGCCTTTCTCTTGGCCACGGCGCTGACCGCCGGATGCGCGACTCAGAACTATCCGCTCGTCGATGTGTCCGAGGCGAATGCGCGCGCCAGCCAGGGCATGCGCCTCGACGCAGGCGACAAGGTGCGCGTGACCGTGTTCGACGAACCGACACTGACCGGCGAGTACGAGATCGGCACCGCAGGCGCAGTGACGATGCCGCTCATCGCCGACGTCTCGGCGGCCGGAAGCACGCCCGACCAGATGGCGGGCGCCATAACCGCCAAGCTGACCCAGGGCGGCTACGTCCTCAATCCGCACGTGGCGGTGGACGTCATGTCATATCGCCCGTTCTACATCCTCGGCGAAGTCGGCAAGCCGGGCGAATATACATACGCAGGCCAGATGTCGCTGCTCCAGGCGATCGCCAAGGCGGGCGGCTTCACACCCCGCGCGAACAAGGCCACCGTCGTCGTCCTGCGCAAGAGCTGGGGCGGCGGCCGCAAGGTCGTGGTCGGCGACCCCGCCCTGATCATCATGCCGGGCGACACGATCACCGTTAACGAGTCGATGCTCTGACCGTCCCGCGATGAACCGTTCGTCGCAAATATCGGCGCTTTTGACGAGATTCCTTCAAAACACTGAAAAATCCCAATGTAGCACCCGGCCGATACCAAATATGGTTGTCTACGTAACCGGTTGAGGGTTCCATCCTTGCAACACCAGCAGCGATGTACCTCTACAACCCGATAAGACGTTACAGACTGTATTTGGGAGAATGCAGCGCCTGAATATTTCGCATGAATATTTCGGACGCCGGATGTCGTCTTGTATCGTCGATTGACAGGACTGACCTCGAAAGGCCGCACTTGAACAACATTCCCGGCATTCATGACGAATGCCGGGGTTGGGACTCGAAAGGGTGACCGTTGGGTATCTCAGTCTCTATCATCAACCCCAGTTCCATTTCCCGCGAGGGGCTGCGGCGCATCATTCTCGACGGCGGGATCGAGGTCGTGGCGACCTCCGCCAGCGTCGAGGGGCTGCCCGAACTGCCTGACCGCAGCGACCATCTGGTGCTGGTAGACATGCCCAGCCTGTCCGAGCAGCTGGATTCCCTCCAACAACTGGCAAGCCGGGAAATGGCGAGCGCGCTGATCCTTGCCGAGAAATTCGACATGTCATCGATGCTCAACTGCTTCGACCATGGCGCGCAGGGCTATGCGGTGAAGGATATGCCGTGTGACACGCTGATCGCGCTGCTGCGGCTGGCCGCACTCGGCCACAAGGTCATCCCGCCGGACGTCGCGGACATGCTGCGGCGCGACGACGTCAGGATCGTCGCACCGGATGTCCGAGACGATCCGGGCGGCCTGCAACATGCCGGGCACGGCAACGGCTCCAAGTTGTCCCAGCGGGAAAACGATGTGCTGTGTTGCCTGATGGCGGGGTATTCCAACAAGCGTATCGCCCGCAAACTCCTGGTGACCGAGGCGACCGTCAAGGTTCACGTCAAGGCGATCCTGCGCAAGCTCAACGTTGCCAACCGCACGCAGGCGGCAATGTGGGCGACCACGCATGGCGTCCCCAGCTTCGATATGACGGCAGCCCCGGGCGTCGCCGGTAACTGATCGCCACCACGCCTGACGCGCTGCTCCTCCGACCCGCTGGAGCGGTGTCCAGTTCATCAGGTGATCCCACCTGATTGGGAAATGCTCTAGGGCGTAAACTCATAAACGTCACCATCGAGGTTTGAGGCAAAATGGCTCAGCGCAAGGAGGTAGGGCGAAGGGATATGTCGATATCTCAAGGCCTGCCGACGCGGCGCTGGGCCATTTTGGTCAAATCCCTTCGGGACGCCGGAATGGCTTCCATCTCGAACCGAAGCGGCCTTGGAAGGGCAACCAGCCCTCCCGGCGGCCCCTTCGGCCCGAGTTGTTCGCCATTCCGGCGCCTCGATGGTGACGTTTATGAGTTTACGCCCTAAAGTTCGCGGGCGACCGGATAGAGGCCGCTCAACCGATCGCGATGAGGCAGGCGCTCCGCCAGCCAGGCCATGCGTGCTTCGGGAGCCGCCGAGAAACCGGGATCCTCCGCCAGCCGTGCCTCGAAAGCCGCGCGGACCCCGGCATCCCGTTCGAGCAACGCATCCAGGATCGGTGCCATCACGAAATCTTCGGTGCCGGAGGGGGCCGAGAGCACTTCGGGAAACAATCCCCACGCCAGGAAACTGTCCTGGCTTTCCGGCTCCAGCAGCGCCGCCGCGAGAAGACCGAGCGGCTGGTCGGCGGAAACCCGCACAGTGCCGGCCGGGATCGTCGCCTCTTCAGCCTCATGAGTGAAGCGCGCCTCCACCGGAATGCGCCCGTCGTGAGCCGCGGCCAGTCTCACGTCGTGGAGCCGTACCCTGTCGACCGAAAGTTTCCGGTCCTCGGTCAGGGGCTCGACGCCGATGCCATGCAGGCGCAGTTTCTCGATGACTTCGGTCTGGGCCGCCGGGACCAGCCATGCCCGGGGCAGGCGGACCGATGCCACCGGGTCCTGCCCGACGATCGGCATACGGAAGGTCATGCGCCTGCCGGTCCAGCGCTGCTCCGCCCTGCCGGTAGCGGGAGATATGTATGTCTCGAAGGCAACGCCCTTGAACTTGTCCACCCAGCCTATCGGCTGTTCCGCAGGTGCCCAGCGGATAAGCAATTGCACCGGACGCTCGGCGCGGTCGATCGCCTTGGCCTCGACGATGCGGCGGGTATCCTGCGCCGCCAGCCTGAGCGCCGCCTCCAGCAACACATAAGTGCCGAGCACGCGCTGGCGGTAAGGCTTGAGCATGTGGTTCTCTACCAGCACCGTGGGCACGCCGATGAAATCGCCGTAGCCGGTCGAATAGCGCGGGCCTTCGGGGCTGTAGCGGATGCCCTTTTGCGGATCGCGTGTATCGATCGGACTGGGATAGATGATCGGCTCGTGCCCGGCGCGGGTCAGCGCGGCCTGCACCGTCGGGCCGAAGCGCTGCTCCAGCCAGAGCGCGGTAGCGCGATGGCGCGCGTACTTGCCCCAACCGGCGTAAGTGTACGTTACGTCGTACTGCATGTCGAAACCGCCGCTTACGTGGCAGTCGATGTAGAGTACCGGATCCAGCCGCTGCAGCAGCGCGACCATGGCACGCACTTCGGGGGTATCCAGCTTGGCATAGTCGCGGTTGAGGTTGATGTCGCGCGCATTGCCCTCTGTGCCCTTGTCGTCGGGACCGCGAACGTGGAGGAAATTCCACGGGCTGGAGCGTTCGTGCCCGTCGATGTTGAGGATAGGCACGAAGACGAGATCGACCTTGTCCAGCAGGCTGCCCTTGCCGCGCATGGCGATGTCGCGCAGCAGCATCAGCCCTGCGTCCTTGCCGTCGATCTCGCCCGAATGGATGCCCGCCTGCACGAGCACGACCGGCTTGCCGGAACCTCCCTTGCTGGCGCGCACCATCAGCAGGTCGCGGCCTTCGCCGGTCTTGCCGAAGCTCTCGACATGAATCAGCGGCGAAGCCATGGCCAGCTTGTCGAGCCAGCGGCGCACTTCATCATAGCGGGGCGTGGTGCGAAACCCGGCAGCCTCGGCAGGAGTGATCCACGGATCGCCCGCCGGAACGACGAGCTTCTCGCTCGCCCCCGACCACGCGAGCGCGGGAGGCAGCACTGCAGGCGGCGTTGCGGAAGCAGCGCCGGAAACGGGGCCGGAAACGGAGGCTGCCGAGGTGAATGCGACGGCGATGGCGGTGATGGCGGCGAATTTCAGCATCGATCTGCCTCCAGTCCTCAGAACCGCGCCCGCAGGCCGATGGTGCCGGTGCGCGGCGCCCCGGGCTGCACCCAGAGCGGCGAGTAGCTGTTGGCGTACCAATGCTCGTCGAACAGGTTGGTCACCGAGCCGAACAGTTCGAGCTGCTTCAGCACGTCCACTTTCCCGAACACGCGGAACAGCATGTGCGAAGGCAGCATGAAGTCGCTGCCGGTCTCGCCACGGCGCTTGCCGAGGTACTGGACGCCCGCCCCGATCCGGGCCTCGCGCCTGCCCAGAGTGAATGCCCTGGAGACCTGCATGTTGAAATTGTGACGCGGGATGTTCACAAGGGCATCGCCCGGTCGCAGTTGGAACGAGGTATTCGGGTCCACCATCGTCGAGCGGGATTCGGCATCGACATAGGCATAGCTGACAAGAACATCGACGCGGCCGGGCAGTTGTCCGGCAAGATCGAACTCGGCACCGCGACTGCGCGCCTTGCCGATCGCCAGCGAAAAGCCCGGCGCGTCGGGATCTGTCGCCAGGACGTTCGCCTTGGTGATCTGGAAAACTGCCAGCGTCCCCGTGACCGCACGGCCGAGCAGGCGCAGCTTGGCGCCGGCCTCGAAGGATTCGCTGTGCTCCGGGTCGAAGATCTGGCCACTGACGTCGGTACCGACGTTGGCCCTGAAGCCCTGGCCATAGGTGGCGTAGATCGTCACCGGATCGCTCAGTTCGTAGACCGCGCCAGCCTGCGGGCTCAGACGGCTGCGCTTGCGGCGACTGTACTGGTCGGTGAGGTGATTGTCGGTCTCCAGCGTCAGGCGATCGAAGCGGGCGCCGAACCGCACCTGCAGACGGTCGGTGATGGCGATCTGGTCCTGCACATAGGCGCCGATGGAGCGCTGCCGGTCGATGCGATCCATCATCGCCGTGCCGGTCGGCAACGGAAAGCGGCCATAGACCGGATCTAGGATGTCGATCACGTTGCCCTGCTGCTCGGAAGGGTTCGTGCTTAAAGCGGGCGGACGGAAGCGCAGGAACAGTTGCTGGTAATCGAAATTGTCGTAATCGGCGCCGATCAGCACCCGGTGCGTAAGCGATCCGGTATCGAACTCGCCCGCAAGCTCCGCCCGGACGACATGGTGCCGCGCATCGTAACGGCGCGAACGGCGCTGGCGCGAGAGCGAGCGCCCATCCGTGTAGAGGGCCTGCCGCGAAGTGGCCGTCTCGGCATCCGAAGAGAACCCGGTCAACAGGGTGTCCCGGATACTGCCGCCGACCAGAACGCTCCAGCGATCGCTGAACTGATGGTCCAGGCGCAACTGGTGTCCCTCGGCGCGGGCGACGGTGTCGCCGTCACCCGGTTCGCCGAGAAAGCGTGAGCGCGCAACCGTATCGAAGTTCCCGTCCAGCACCACGATCCCGCGGTCGAACGGAACCGACACGCGCGTCTTTTCCAGATCATATGTCAGGCGCGTGTCCGGCCCCAGAGCGAGGCCGACCGATGGCAGAAACCCCCAGCGCGACTGATGGACGTGATCGCGGAAGGTATCGCCATCCTCGGCATAGCCGATCAGCCGCACGGTGAGACCACCCGCCAAGGCGACATTGACGTCCGCCTCCCCGCGCACGCGGCCCCAGCTGCCGTACTGGATCGAGGTGGAACCGAACGTGCGTCCCATTTCGGCCTGCTTGGTGACGAGGTTGATCGTCCCGCCCGGCTCCCCCCTTCCGATCAGCGCTGCCGCCGGGCCTTTGAGCACTTCGACCCGTTCGATGCCTGCCGTATCGCGCTGCCCGCCAAAGCCCCGTCCGCCATTGAAGCCGTTGACCAGGTAGCCGCTCGGCATGTTCTCGTCCCCGGTAAAGCCGCGGATCGCGAAGGCGTCCCACAAACCGCCGAGGGTGTTCTGCCGGACGACCGACGCGTTGAGGTCAAGCGCGTCGACCAGCCGCTGGATGCCGTTTTGCTCCAGTGTCCTGGCGTCGATCTCGGCGATGGACTGCGGGATTTCGGAGACCACGAAGTTACCGCGATAAGCCTGTCGCACGCCGGTGACGGTGATGGCCTCGCTACGCTCTTCGCGCTCACCCCCGGCCTCTTCGCCGAAGGCTTCCCCGAAAGGAGCCAGTGCCATGGCGAACGGCAGGGTCCCGGCCAACAGCCGGCGGTCCTTGACAAAACGAAGCATGCGACCCCCACGATGAAACAACGCCACGGAGCGCCGCGCGCCCATGGTCGGGGCGGGCTTCTGTCAGGCCGGATGCGGTCCGTCAATGATATGTTGCATCATATCACAAAATGAGTTCAGCAATGCTCGCGAGATGACACGAACCCTGGAATTCCGGGCTTCCCAGGCAATGTTCCGGCAACAATATGACGGGAACGGCAGCTCGGACACTTATCGAAAACCCTTCCCGTGCCATCCGGCAATCCCCAAACCTCACGCGGCGCTCAGGTGCTGCCTCGCCAATGCACATGACAAGCGGCTTATGGGCGGCTAAGCGGCACAGCGATGGACGCACTGCGCACCTTCTTCCGGCGCAACCGTACTCTGGCTTTCATGCTGGTGGCGTTATCGCTCGTCCTCAAGGCTGCGGTGCCGACCGGCTTCATGATCGAAGCAGGCAGTCACACGATCACCGTCCTCGTATGCCACGACGCCAGCGGCGACACGGGTGAGCGCAGGATCGTCCTGCCATCCAGAAACGATCGCTCCGACCGGGATGGCCAGACGGCCAAGGGCGAATGTCCTTACGCAGCCCTTTCGATGGCGTCGCTCGGCGGGACGGACCCGGCGCTTCTGCTGTTGGCGCTGGCGTTCATACTTTCGCTCGGCTTCCTGCCGATCCGCTTTGCCCATCCGGGGCAGAGCGCCCACCTGCGACCGCCGCTGCGCGGCCCGCCCGTCCCGGCCTGACCACCAGAACACCTCCGCCGATCTCTGCGCCGCACCGATGACCGGACGGCGCTCGATCCGGCGCTTCAGGCCCTGACGCTCCCGCCTGCCCAGTATGGGCCGCGGCACGCGTCACACCCGGACAAAGCACGATCTCATGAAGACTTCCCATTTCGCCGTCGCCGCGGCGCTTTTGCTTGCCCCGCTTCCCGCCCTCGCCGACGACGCCACGTCCTCGCGCGGAGATATCGTCGTGCAAGGGCAGGTCGACCACCTCCGGCTGGAGGCCCGGGGCACTACCGGCAGCCGCCTCGACCTGACAGCCCGCGAAACGCCCGCGACGCTGGAAACGATCACGCAGCCCGACCTCCAGTTCCGGGGCCTGCGCACCACGCGCGAGGCTTTTGCCGGTATCCCCGGCGCGATCTCGGGCAACGTACCCGGCAACCCGGCCACCGTCATGATGCGCGGCTTTTCCGGCGCGGCGGTTTCGGTCCTGCAGGACGGGGTGCGCGTGTCCACCTCCACCGTCGTCCAGCGCGACACGAACACCTGGCACTTCGACCGTATCGAAGTGATCAAGGGCCCCGCCTCCGTCCTGTTCGGGGAAGGCGCACTGGGCGGCGTCATCAACAAGGTGACCCGCAAGCCCACGTTCGACGGCAATCACATGGATGCCCTGCTCAGCATCGGCAGCTTCGAAACGGTGACGGCCGCGGGCGGCGTCAACTACCAGCTTTCCGACACGCTGGCGCTACGTGCCGATGCCAGCAACATGCGCTCGGACAGCCTCTACGGCGTGGACGACAACCGCACCCGCTCGACCGGCCTGACCGCGAGCGTCCTGTGGCGACCGTCCGCCGATCTTTCGATCCTCGTCGCGGTGGACCATTTCAACGACCTTTACGACAGCACGTACCAGGGGCTACCGCTGGTCACGGCCGCCGCAGCGCGTGATCCGAGCGATGTGGTGACGAGCACCGCCGGTCTCGTCGTCGACAAAGCGCTGCGGCACCGGAACTATAACCCGGATGGTGCATATTCCGGCGCGGACGAGACGACGCTGCGCTCGCGTATCGACTGGACGCTCGGCGACGGCTGGAACTGGGCCACCGATCTCACGTGGTATTCCGCCGAGCGCGCCTTCGTTCTCAGCGACACGCAGACGTTCGTGGCTGCGAGCGCAGCATTCCCCGAGGGCAGCTTCAGCCGCACCGTGCAACGGTTCCATCACGATCACGAGTTCTGGAACCTGCGCTCTGCCCTATCCAGCGACAACGTGATCGGAACTTGGCGCAACCGCTTCACGGTGGGCGCCGAATACAATCACACCGACTTCGCCAGCCTGCGTCAACAGGCACCGACCGACGTGGTCGCCGCCGTCGATCCGTGGAACCCCGAAGTGGGCTCCTTCCCGACCTCGGACAGCGCTTATACGCGCGGCAACGTGCTGTTCGATTCCACGCTAAGGACCCTGTCCGTCTTTGCCGAGGATGCCCTGAACCTTACGCCGCGCTGGCTCCTGGTGGGAGGTGTACGGTATGACGACATCGATCTGGAACGCGCCGTCACCGATTACAACGCGACGCCCGGCACCGTCCAGCGCGCAAACCCGCACTACCACCCGTTCTCCTGGCGCTTGGGCACCACATACGACCTGACGCGCGGCCTGACGCTCTATGCGCAATACACCACGGCCACGGTGCCGGTCTCCACGATGCTGCTGCAGTCGATCACCAACACCGCGTTTCGCCTCACCAAAGGGCGCTCGGTCGAAGCGGGGCTGAAATTATCGGCTTTCGACGGCAGGCTGACGCTGACAGGCGCGGGCTACTGGATCAGGCAGGACGACATCCTGACCCGAGACCCGAACGATGCCACGCTCACCGTGCAAGGGGGCAGCCAGTCCTCGCGCGGGGGTGAGTTCAGCCTGGCTCTCTCACCCACCCGCCGCCTCTCGCTCGGTGCAAGCCTTGGCCATGTCGATGCGAAGTACGACGAACTCGTCGAAGCGGGCGGCGCGGTACGGACCGGGAACCGGCCGATCAACACCCCCACGACGACCGCCAGCGCCAGCTTCGCCTATGTCCTGCCCGGCACGCCGCTGACGCTCAGCGGCTTCGCCAGCCACGTCTCGGGTTTCTATACCGACACCGCCAACACCATCCGCGTCGAAGGGCGCACCACGTTCGACGCGGCCGTCGCGTGGCAACTGGGCGGGCAAGCCTCGCTGACGCTACGTGTCCGGAACCTCACCGACAAGTTCTACGTCGAGTATTCCGGCTACTCCACCACCAACGTCTACATCGGCGCGCCGCGCAGCGTCGAACTGGCGCTGGCGACGCACTTCTGACCATGCGAAGCAACCGATCGAACCCGCCGCATCGGGTCAAGCGGGCCGTGCGTACAGTGCATCTCTGGTTCGGGCTGGGGCTTGGCGGCATCTTCTTGCTGCTGGGCCTCACCGGCTCGGCGCTGGTCTTCTACGAAGGCATCGACGCCGCGCTGCATCCTGAAATCCGGGTAACAACCGAGCTGTCTGCACCGGCGTGGGCCTCCCCGGTCTGGGACAGGGCGCTGGACACACTTCACACCCGCTGGCCCGAGCGCAAGGGCGGCTGGCGCTTCGAGGCGACCGGCAGACCGGGGCCGCTCGCGGTCCGCTATCAGCCGCCGCATGCAGGCCATCACGATACCCGCGTGATGATCTGGCTTTCGCCCGACGGCACCACGGTCCTGCGCGAAGCAGTCTGGGGCGAATACCTGATGACCTTCCTCTACGACCTGCACATGCGGTTCGCGCTGGGTGAGACCGGCCATGCTGCGGTCGGCTGGATCGGAGTGGCGCTCGTATTGCTGATGGTGACGGGGCTGTGGGCATGGTGGCCACGTGGCAGCTGGCGCAAGGCATTGCGCTACAAGCGCGATGCTGCGCCCTCGCGCCGACTGCGCGACATCCACAAGCTCAGCGGGCTCGCCGGGCTGACGGTACTGCCGATGCTGGCTGTTACCGGTGCGATGCTTGCACTGCCGCGGCAGGCCGAAAGCGTAATGGTGCCGCTGCTGGGGCCGACGGACAAGGTCACTGCCCCCCGGTCAGGCAGGAACAGTGGCTCCCCGATCACACTGCATCAGGTACTGGCGATCGCACATCGTCGGATGCCGCTGGCACGCCTGGCCTGGCTCGAGGCGCCCGGTGCCGGCGACGGCGCCTTCATGGTTCGCCTGCAGCAGCCCGGCGATCCCAGCTTCCGCTTCCCTCACAGCTACATCTACGTCGATCAGTACGATGGTCGCATACTTTCGGTGCAGGACAGCCGGAAGGCCGCTCCCGCGACAGTCGTGACCAATTGGCTCCACCCCCTTCATGACGGCTCCATCGGCGGGTTACCGTTGCGGATCCTGCTGTCGATCGCGGGGTTCCTGCCAGCCGTACTATGCGTCACCGGCGTAATGCGGTGGCACAAAAGGCAACGGTAAGGCTAGCAGCCCGCCCTGGCCGGAAGGGATTCCACCTGCGAAAGATGCAGGGTTTTCGCAAAATTCGCCGACTTGCAGGAAATTGGCCGCAAGTCTTCGCCAATTCAGCCATTTTCACAGGCGGCGGCGCTACCGATAAGAGCGTCATGAACGACGCCTATCGCAAACCCTTCCCTGGAACCTCAGCTGGAACCGCCGTCGACTATTTCGACACGCGCGCCGCCGTCGAGGGCATCCGCCCCGGCGCTTATGACGGCCTTCCCTACGTCTCCCGCGTCCTTGCCGAGCAGCTGGTGCGGCGATGCAACCCGGCGCTGCTGACCGAATCTCTGACCCAGATCGTCGAGCGCAACCGCGGTCTGGATTTTCCGTGGTATCCCGCACGCGTCGTATGCCACGACATCCTCGGCCAGACCGCGCTGGTCGATCTGGCAGGGCTGCGTGATGCGATCGCCGATCGGGGCGGTGATCCGGCCAAGGTCAATCCGGTGGTGCCCACGCAGCTGATCGTCGACCATTCGCTGGCGGTCGAATACGGCGGCTTCGATGCGGCCGCCTTCGACAAGAACCGCGCGTTCGAGGATCGCCGCAACGAGGACCGCTTCCACTTCATCGAATGGACCAGGAGCGCCTTCGAGAACGTCGATGTGATCCCGGCGGGCAACGGCATCATGCACCAGATCAATCTGGAGAAGATGTCGCCCGTCATTCAGGTGCGCGACGGCGTCGCCTTCCCGGATACTTGCGTGGGCACCGACAGCCACACGCCGCACGTCGATGCGCTGGGCGTCATCGCGATCGGCGTCGGCGGGCTGGAAGCCGAGACGGTGATGCTGGGCCGCGCCTCGATGATGCGCCTGCCCGATATCGTCGGCGTCAAGCTGACCGGCCGCCGCAAGCCGGGGATCACAGCCACCGACATCGTGCTGGCCATCACCGAGTTCCTGCGCAAGGAACGGGTGGTCGGCGCGTGGATCGAGTTCTTCGGAGAGGGCGCCGACAGCCTCTCGATCGGCGACCGCGCGACGATCTCCAACATGTGTCCGGAATACGGCGCCACCGCCGCGATGTTCCATATCGACAGCCAGACCATCGACTACCTGCTGCTGACCGGCCGCGATCCCGATCATGTCCGTCTGGTCGAAGACTATGCGAAGCTGACCGGCCTGTGGGCCGACGACCTGCGCTCTGCCGAATACGAACGCGTGCTGCAGTTCGACCTTTCGACCGTGGTGCGCAACATGGCCGGTCCTTCCAACCCGCACCGCCGCCTGCCGACCTCGGCGCTGGAGGAGCGCGGCATCGCCGTCGACCTCGACAAGGCGGTGACGCAAGAGCGCGAGGGCCTGCTGCCGGACGGCGCAGTGATCATCGCCGCGATCACCAGCTGCACCAACACCTCCAACCCGCGCAATGTCGTTGCGGCGGGACTGGTCGCGAAGAAGGCCAATGCGCTGGGCCTCACCCGCAAGCCGTGGGTGAAGAGTTCGTTCGCGCCCGGATCGAAGGTTGCGCGGCTCTATCTGGAAGAAGCGGGCCTGCTGCCCGAGCTGGAGGCACTCGGCTTCGGCATCGTCGCTTATGCCTGCACCACCTGCAACGGCATGTCGGGCGCGCTCGATCCGGCGATCCAGAACGAGATCATCGAGCGTGATCTCTACGCCACTGCCGTCCTGTCGGGGAACCGCAACTTCGACGGGCGTATCCACCCTTACGCCAAGCAGGCGTTCCTTGCATCGCCGCCGCTGGTGGTCGCCTATGCCATCGCGGGCACGGTGCGCTTCGATATCGAGAACGACGTGCTGGGAACGGTGGACGGCAAGGCCATCCGCCTCGCCGACCTGTGGCCCACCGACGAGGAAATCGACGCCATCGTCGCCGCCTCGGTGAAGCCGCAGCAGTTCCGCGACGTCTACGACCCGATGTTCGCCCCGCGCGGGCGGGACGAGGCCAGCCCGCTCTACGACTGGCGCCCGCAGTCCACCTATATCCGTCGCCCGCCTTACTGGGACACCGAAGGCGTCGGCGCGCTGGCTGCTTTCCCGCGCACGCTGAAGGCCATGCGCCCGCTGGCGATCCTGCCCGACAACATCACCACCGACCACCTCTCACCCTCGAACGCGATCCTCGCGAGTTCGGCGGCGGGCGAATACCTCGCACGGATGGGTCTACCGGAAGAGGACTTCAACTCCTACGCCACCCATCGCGGCGATCATCTGACCGCCATGCGCGCCACCTTCGCCAACCCACAGCTGGTCAACGAAATGGCCGTGGTGGACGGCGCAGTGAAGAAAGGCTCGCTCGCCCGCGTCGAACCCGAAGGCAAGGTGACGCGCATGTGGGAGGCGATCGAGACGTATCTGGATCGCCGCCAGCCCCTCATCATCGTCGCCGGGGCCGACTATGGCCAGGGCTCCTCGCGCGACTGGGCGGCCAAGGGCGTGCGCCTCGCTGGCGTGGAGGCCATCGTCGCCGAGGGCTTCGAGCGCATTCACCGCACCAACCTGATCGGCATGGGCGTGCTGCCGCTGGAGTTCCAGCCCGGCACCACCCGCCTGACACTGGGCCTTGAAGGCACCGAAACCTACGACGTCGAAGGCGAACGCCGCCCCCGCGCCACGCTGACGCTGGTGATCCGCCATGCCGACGGCGCGGTGACGCAGGTTCCTGTGACCTGCCGCCTCGATACCGCCGAGGAAGTCTCGATCTACGAGGCGGGCGGCGTGTTGCAGCGCTTTGCGGCCGACTTCCTCGCCTCCGAAGCGGAAACCGTCTGATGGGCCAGATCGCCATTCCCGCCACTTACATGCGCGGCGGCACCAGCAAGGGCGTGTTCTTCCGCCTCGAAGACCTGCCCGAAGCCGCGCGCGTTCCCGGCCCGGTGCGCGACCGCCTGTTCCAGCGGGTGATCGGCAGCCCCGATCCCTACGGCGCCCAAATCGACGGTATGGGCGGCGCGACCTCCAGCACCAGCAAGTGCGTGATCCTCTCGCCCAGCACCCGCGAAGGGCACGATGTCGACTACCTCTACGGGCAAGTCTCCATCGACACCGATTTCGTGGACTGGTCGGGCAATTGCGGCAATCTCTCGACCGCCGCCGGGGCCTTCGCGATCCACGCGGGCTATGTCGCAGCCGGGCCTGACGGGGTGCGCACCGTGCGCATCTGGCAGGCCAACATCGGCAAGACCATCATCGCCCATGTCCCCGTCAGCGGCGGCGCGGTGCTGGAAACCGGCGACTTCGAACTGGACGGCGTGACCTTTCCCGCCGCCGAGATCGTGCTGGAATTTGTCGATCCTGCTGACGATGAAGGCGCGATGTTCCCGACCGGCAATCTGGTCGATGAACTGGACGTACCCGAGGCCCTCGTTGCCGGCGGCAAGCTGAAGGCGACCCTCATCAATGCCGGTATCCCGACGATCTTCATCGATGCCCAAGCCATCGGTTACACCGGCACCGAACTGCGCGAGGCGGTCAACGGCGATGCCGAGGCGCTCGCCCGCTTCGAGGCGCTGCGCACCATCGGCGCGCTGAAGATGGGTCTTATCCAGACGCCCGAGGAAGCGGCAAAGCGCCAGCACACGCCCAAGATCGCCTTCGTAGCTTCGCCAGTGGATCATCGCACCTCGAGCGGTAGGGAAGTCCTCGCAGGCGAGATCGACGTACTGGTCCGGGCGCTGTCAATGGGCAAGCTGCACCATGCGATGATGGGCACCGCGTCCGTCGCCATCGCCGCCGCCGCTGCCGTGCCCGGCACGCTGGTCAACCTCGCCGCAGGCGGCGGCGAGCGCCGCTCGGTCACGTTCGGCCACCCGTCCGGCACCCTGCGCGTCGGCGCCGAGGCCCGGCAGGTGGACGGCCAGTGGACCGTGTCCAGGGCGATCATGAGCCGCAGCGCCCGCATCCTTATGGAGGGCCGCGTCCGCGTGCCAGCTGAGACACTTGAAGGAGGCGCGAAATGATCTCCAATCGCCCCGAGAAGGGCCTCGATCTTCTGGGCGCGATGGTCAGTGCCGCAGCGGAGCGCGCTTCTGCCCACCTGCCCGGCACGATCCGCTGCGCCCGGTGCGAACAGGTCCAGCTAAGCGAGGGCTTTGCCACTCCCGACGTCGATCTCGAAACCTGGTCGATCAGCGCCGACCATCAGGCGATCGTCGTCTCCGTCTTCGCCACTGCGCCGCAGGACGGTGGTGGCCGCACCATGGCCGCCAGCGGCCGCTTCACTTTCACCACGCTCACGCACAAACGGGAATACGCCGCATGAACGCCGAAACTCCCTTCAAGCCCAAGAAGTCCGTCGCCCTCTCGGGCGTCGCCGCAGGCAACACCGCGCTGTGTACCGTCGGCAAGACCGGCAACGACCTGCACTATCGCGGCTACGACATCCTCGAATTTGCCGAGAGCGCCGAGTTCGAGGAGATCGCCCACCTGCTGGTCCACGGCGAACTGCCGACCGCGCCGCAGCTTGCCGCCTACAAGGTCAAGCTCAAGGGCCTGCGCGGACTACCGCATTCAGTGAAATCGGCGCTGGAGGCGATCCCCGCCGCCGCGCATCCGATGGACGTGATGCGCTCGGGCGTCTCGGCGCTGGGCTGCGTGCTGCCCGAGACGCACGACCACAACCTGCCCGACGCGCGCGACATCGCCGACCGGCTGATGGCTTCGCTCGGATCGATCCTGCTCTACTGGTATCACTTTGCGCACCACGGTCGCCGGATCGAGGTGGAGACGGACGACGACAGCATCGGCGGTCACTTCCTCCACCTGCTGCACGGCAAGCCCACGCGGACAAGCTGGGTGCGCGCGATGCACACCTCGCTGATCCTCTATGCCGAGCACGAGTTCAACGCCTCGACCTTCACCGCGCGCGTCATCGCGGGGACGGGCTCGGACATGTATTCGTGCATCGCCGGCGCCATCGGCGCGCTGCGCGGCCCCAAGCACGGCGGCGCCAACGAAGTCGCCTACGAGATCCAGAAGCGCTACGCGACCGCCGACGACGCCGAGGTCGATATCCGCCGCCGGATCGAGGCCAGGGAAGTGGTGATCGGTTTCGGTCACCCGGTCTACACGATCTCCGACCCGCGCAACGTCGTCATCAAGCGCGTCGCCAGGAGCCTTGCCGACGAAGCCGGTGCCCAGCGCCAGTTCTCGGTGGCCGAGCGGATTGAGAGCGTGATGTGGGATGCCAAGCAGATGTTCCCGAACCTCGACTGGTTCTCTGCGGTGTCCTACAACCTGATGGGCGTGCCGACCGCGATGTTCACCCCTCTCTTCGTGATCGCCCGCACTTCGGGCTGGGCCGCGCATGTGATCGAGCAGCGCGTGGACAACAAGATCATCCGCCCCTCGGCCAACTACACCGGCCCCGAGAACCTGACATTCGTGCCGCTCGCCCAGCGCAGCGAAGCGGCCTGAGGAGAACCCATGCCCTACCTTCTCGCTGACGACCTTCCGACCGTATCCGCCGGCAAGCGCTTTCGCGCCGCGCTGGAGCGACCGGGCATCTATCGCCTGCCCGGCGCCCACAACGGCCAGGCCGCGATCCAGGCGCGCAATGCCGGGTTCGATGGCCTGTACCTCTCGGGCGCGGCGATGACCGCCTCGATGGGGCTGCCCGACCTTGGCATCATCACCGTCGACGAAGTCGCGTTCTTCATCCGCCAGATCGTGCGCTCCTCCGGCCTGCCGCTGCTGGTCGATGGCGACACCGGCTACGGCGAAGCGCTCAACGTCATGCACATGGTCCGCACTTTCGAGGAAGCAGGCGCGGGCGCGGTCCATCTGGAGGACCAGATCCTGCCCAAGAAGTGCGGGCACCTGAACGGCAAGGCGCTCGTCTCTTCCACCGACATGGCCGCCAAGGTCGCCGCCGCCAAGAAGGCGAGCCGCGACATCGTCATCGTCGCGCGCACCGATGCCACCGGGGTCGAAGGCTTCGATGCAGCGGTGGACCGCGCGAAGCTATACGTCGAGGCGGGCGCCGACGCGATCTTCCCCGAAGCGCTCAACACCCGAGAAATGTTCGAGAAGTTCGCCGCCGCGATGCCGGGCGTGCCGCTGCTCGCCAACATGACCGAGTTCGGCAAGACCCCGTTCTACACCGCCGACGAGTTCGAGGCGATGGGCTACAAGATGGTGATCTGGCCGGTATCCTCGCTGCGCGTCGCCAACAAGGCGCAAGCCAAGCTCTACGCCGCGATCGCCAGGGACGGCAGCACCCACGCGATGGTCGAGGCCATGCAAACCCGCGCCGAACTCTACGACGTGATCGGCCTTCACAACTACGAAGAGCTCGACGCATCGATCGTCAAGACGATCCTGCCATAGGTAATCCTGCCTCCACTTTAGCCAAAATCATATAGACTTCAGACTATGTCTATTGATTGAGTAGACATAGTCCCGTCAAACCACTCCCCATTCGTTACCTCAGGGGGGTGGTTTGATAGCGCTGTTGAATAGGTCTTTTTCCGAAAGGAAGCACGAATGGCTGGCCGAGGCGGCGTCCGCGATTGCAATCTCGGCGATGGTTTTTCCCTGTGCGGCTTCAGCGGAGGGAGCGGCCGAGCCGGCGGATACGGCGGCCGTTGCCGCAGACATTGGCGAAATCACCGTAACCGCGCGCTACCGGACGGAAAGCGCGCAGGACGTTCCCATCGCGATCTCCGCCATTTCCAGCCGCCAGCTGGAGGCACAGGGCGTCAGTTCGCTCAAGCAGGTGGTGCAACAGCTCCCCAGCCTCAATATCCAGGGCTTCAGCGGGCGTAACCAGACGATAACGATCCGGGGCATCGGCACCAATGCAGGGGGCACGAATGACGGGCTCGAACAGGGTGTCGGGCTCTACGTGGACGGCGTCTACCGGCCGCGTACCGGTTCCGTCATCACCGACCTGATCGACATCGAAAGCATTCAGGTCTTGCGCGGGCCGCAAGGCACCCTGTTCGGCAAGAACACCGTCGCCGGCGCGATCGACATCACCACGCGCGAGCCGCAGTTCCAGCAGGAAGCAAGGGCGGAACTGAGCTACGGCAACTACAATCAGGTGCGCGGATACTTCGCCTATAACGGCGTAGTCAGTGACAATCTGGCGTTCCGCGTCTCTTACTTGCGCAACCGGCGTGACGGGCTGATCTACAACACGACCCAGCGCCAGCACTGGGACAACCTCGACAACCACGCAGCGCGGTTCGATCTGCTCTACAAGCCGAGCGCGGACTTCAAGCTGCGCCTGATTGCGGACTACAGCATCCAGAAGGGCGACGTCGGCTTTACCAGCATCGCCGGTGTCCTGCCGACCACGCTGGCGAACGGTGCGCAGGTGCGCGGGTTCTACCGCCGTGCCGCCGATGTCGGGTATACGCCGGGCACCGTCAACGCCTTTGACCGCAAGACGGACATCGATTCCTCGCAATACGACGAGATGCCCAGTTGGGGCGTCCAGGCCCGCGCGGACTGGGACGTCGGCCCACTGACGCTGACTTCGATCACCGCGTATCGCAACTGGAAGTGGGTACCCAATTACGACGGCGACCAGTTCGGCGCCAACATCATCACCAACAGCGTGGTCGCCACCAAGCAGCAGCAGTTCAGCCAGGAACTGCGCGCCGCATCCAAAGGCGGCGAGACCATCGACTACACCGCAGGTCTCTACTTCTTCTGGCAGGAAGCCGACGACGACGTCATCAACCTCTACGGCCGCGACGCGACGACGTGGCTGACCACCGCGAACACGCCGACGGCATCGGCATCCACCCTGCCCGCGTCGGTTTTCGATGGCCTGACGTCCTACAACCACGTCCTTCCCGCGACCCACAGCTATGCGGCCTATGGGCAGGCGACCTGGAACATCTCCCCCTCGCTGCGGCTGACAGGCGGTCTTCGCTACACTTACGAGCACAAGACCGGCATCTATGAAGCCTACGCGACGGGTGATTACGCGCCGCTGTCCAGCTTCGATCCGGCCATCCAGTCCACCATCGCCGCGCTGCGCGCCGCTTATGCGCCTGCGGGCGCCTACACCGCATCGGACAACAGCAGCAACGTTTCCGGCACCGTCATCGCCGCCTACGACCTGTCGAGCGACATCCATCCTTATGCGTCGTACTCGCGCGGGTACAAGTCGCCCGGCATCAATCTGGTGCGCCAGTCGCTGGGCGTGGACATCTTCGTGCGGCCCGAGAAGGTCGACAACTACGAACTGGGCCTCAAGACCCGCCTGCTGGGCGGCAAGGCGGAATTCAACCTCGCGCTGTTCTGGGCCGACGTCAGCAATTACCAAGCCAACTTCGTCAACTACGCGGTGACGCCTGCCGTCGGCTACATCAGCAACGTCGGCAAGCTGCGGTCGCGCGGGATCGAGGTGGACGCCCGCGCCCAGCCGTTCGACGGACTGAACGTCGGCGTGGCGGGAACCTACAACGATGCGGAATATCGCTCCTACCGCAATGCGCCCGCGCAGTTCCTCTATTCCTACCTGTCCTCGATGGACCTGTCGGGCCGGCGTGCATCGGGCGCACCGCGCCTCGCCCTGACGGGCAATGCCGAGTACCTGCATTCCGTCGGCAACGTCGATGCCTTTGCGGGCGGAGACATCAGCTATCGCTCAGGCTTCTACGCAGCCGTCAACCTCGACCCCTTCACCTGGGTTCGCGGTTACACGCTGGTCGGCCTGCACGGCGGCGTGCGCGATCCCGATGACCGCTGGGAAGCCTCCCTGTGGGTGCGCAACCTGTTCAACAAGAACTACTTCAACACGCTTTCCGTCAGTGCATCGAACGGCATCGTTCAGGGCGCTTTGGGCGAGCCGCGCATGTACGGGCTGACCCTCAAGGGGCGCCTGTGAGCGAGAACGTGAGCCAGCTGCAATCACCCAGCGACTACCCGGCAAAGGAGTTACGGCAATGACCAGAAGAACCTTGAAGCTCGGCCTCGTCACGATGGGCGCGGGCGGTCCCGGCCAGCACAACCGCTGGCTCGATCCCGACATCCCGGCCGACGCCAGCGTCAACATCCGGTGGTATGTCGAACAGGTGCGCAAGGCCGAGGCCGCCAAGTTCGACTTCGTGTTCATCGTCGACAGCCAGTACATCACGAAGGACTCGCCGCCGCACTACCTGAACCGGCTGGAGCCGCTGACCCTGCTCTCCGCACTAGCGACGGCGACGAGCCATATCGGCCTCGTCGGCACGCTCACCACCTCGTTCAACTCGCCGTTCAACCTCGCCCGCCGTCTTGCCTCGCTCGACCTTATCAGCGGCGGGCGCGCCGGGTGGAACGTCGTCACCAGCGGCGATCCGGGCGCGGCGGGCAACTTCGGTCTCGACGAGCATTACGACTATGAAACCCGCTATGGCCGTGCGTTCGAATATATCGACGTGGTGCAGGGCCTATGGCGCTCTTACGAGGACGATGCCTTCCCGCGCGATCGCGAGAGCGGGGTGTTCCTGGATCCCGCCAAGCTGCATGCGCTGAACCATAAGGGCGAGTATTTCTCGGTCACCGGACCGCTCAACCTGCAGCGTTCGCCGCAGGGCCAGCCGGTGATCTTCCAGGCAGGCGATTCCGATCACGGCCGCAACCTTGGCGCGCAGACCGCCGATGCCATCTTCACCCACTCCGCCTCGATCGAGGATGGCCGCGCCTTCAAGCAGGACATCACCCGCCGGGCAATCGCGGCAGGACGCGGCGCGGATGAGGTGCTGATCCTTCCCGGCGTCAGCATATACGTGGGCGACACGGACGAGGACGCCCGCCGCATCGAGACGGAGTATCGCCGCGCGGACCACAGCTTCGAGCAGGCTCTGGCCGAACTCGGGCGTTCGTTCGGATGGCATGATTTCCGCCAGTACGACCTCGACGCGCCGTTCCCGGCCGAGACGCTCGAACATGCGCGGCGCAGCTTCTTCACGCAGGCACAGCGCATCGTCGAACTCGCCCGCAAGGACGACCTGACCCTGCGCCAGACCGTGGAAGTTCTCAGCGCCTCGCGCGGAAGCCCGTTCGTCGGCAGTGCTGAAACCGTCGCCAACGAGATCATCCGCTGGTTCGAAGGCGGCGCACTCGACGGCCTCAACGTGATGCTCGGTCACCCGGACCAGTTCGACCGGTTCCTGAACGAAGTCGTGCCGATCCTGCAGGCGCGCGGCGTCTATCGCAGCGAGTACGAGGACGCCACGCTGCGCGGCAACCTGGGCCTGCCCAAACCCGCCAACATTCGCACCGAAGCCTCCGCCGCTCCGGCTGCCCGGCACGCAGAACCGGCGCTGGCGGCCTCGTGAAGGGACGCTCCCTCGCGGGCTGGACGGTGTTTCTGGCTGCCGCCCTGGCCACGGCCGGGTGCGGCGGCTCGGGCGACCGTGCCGCCGAAAAGGCACGTATCCGCTGGGCCTTCATGCTGCCCACCTCGTGGGATCCGGTGACCAGCCGCACCGGGGCCGACATCAACACCGTCAGCCTCGCCTATGCCTCGCTCACCCGGCTCGACAAGGACGGCAACGTGCAACCCGCACTCGCGCAGAGCTGGACCTATTCCCCGGACGGCAGGACACTGACCTTCCAACTGCGCGACAAGCTGAAGTTCACCGACGGCACGCCGCTCGATGCCGCCGCCGTGAAGGCCTTCTTCGAGCGCGGCAAGACGCAGAAGGATTCCTTCCTGCGCCCCGAGATCGAAAGCGTCGCCAGCTTCGATACCGACGGGCCGCTGCGCGTGGTGTTTCACCTCTCGCGGCTCGATTACCAGCTCCCTTACGTGATGGCCGGCCGCGTCGGCGCCATCGCCAGCCCCACCGCGGCGGCGAAGGACAAGGCGAAGCTGGCGCTGTGGCCGGTCGGCGCCGGGCCGTTCAAGATGGTCGAGTTCGTGCCGGAATCGCACGCCTATTTCGTGAAGAACCCGGATTACTGGGACGCCGCGAACATCCACGTCGAGCGTCTGGAACTGACCACGCTGTCGGAGCCGACGACGACGCTCGCCTCGCTCGTCTCGGGCGCGATCGACGTGGCTTCGATCGGACCCAAGCGCGTGGAGGAAGCCCGCGCCCGCAAGCTGACGGTCACCACCGCCCCCTCGCTCAATGCCAGCGACCTCATGATCAATCGCAACAAGGCGCCCTTCGACGACCCGCGCGTGGCCGAGGCCGTGCGCTACGCCATCGATCGCGGCGAACTGGTGAAGACGCTGACGGCTGGGCTCGGCACGCCCACCAACCAGCCCTTCCCGCCGCATTACTTCGCTTTCGATCCGCAGACGAAGGACAAATGGGCCCATGACCCCGCGCGGGCCAGGGCGCTGCTGGCGCAGGCGGGCCACGCGCCCGGCTCGCTGACGGTCGAGATCGTCATCAATCCACTGATCAACGAGGGCCTTCCGGAACTGCTGCAGGCCCAGCTGGGACGCGTCGGCATCAAGTCACGCCTGCGCATCGTGCCGCCGGGTTCGTCCAGCTGGCAGAGCGAGGTCTATATCGCCAAGCGCCCGGCCACGGCGGTTGACGGCACGGTTGGACGGGAATCGCCGGTCCAGAACCTTCTGGCGGTCTACGGGCCGCAGGGCATCATGAACCTCAGCGGTCCTTACGCACCGCCCGCCTTCCTCAAGGCCATCGACGAGGTGCGCGCTACCCCGATCGACGCGCCGGAGTACAAGGAGCGCCTGCAACGCGCCACTCGCCTTGGCGCCGAGCAGTCGCCGAGCGTCTGGCTGTTCAGCACGCCGTGCATCGTCGCCACCCGATCGCGGGTGAAGCACCTCAACATCGTGCCCTCGCAGAT
>JASGGD010000045.1:0-27590 GCA_047605225.1 Novosphingobium sp. | reverse complement strand
TACGCGAGCGGTCCCCCTCCCCATCGCTTCGCGACAGGGAGGATTTAGCGTTAGCCCTTGACCCAGTCCGCCACTTGGCGGGCAACGTCGTTCGCCGCCTGGTTGAGCGCGGCGCCGACCGGCTTGGCCTTGGCCTCCACGCCGTTCACGACCGCCTCGAAGCGCTTCGTCTGCAGCGGTCCGGTGCCGCGCTCCGAACGCACCGCATCGAAGCGGACGACGACTGCGCTGCGCTGCGCATCATAGCCCATCTGCAGCAGGCGACCGCCGATCAGGGTCTTGCCGGTGACCTCGAAGTCGCCGCCCTCGACCACCAACTGGCCGGTGCGGGCGCGCAGGGTTTCGGCCAGCAGCGAGCGGAACTGGCGCGTCGGCTTTTCCACCCACAGCGCATCCTTGAGATAGGCGACGCTGGATGTGTCCACCGTCACCGGCACCCGCAGCACGTCGAGACCGCGATCGGATTCGGGATCGAGCACGACGATCGCATCCGAGAGCTGGCCACTCGCCGTCGCCCCGGCCGGAGCCGAATCCTGCGCGGTCAGCTTGAGCAGTTCGTCGGGCGGCTTGGTGCCGAAGCTCACGCAAGCGGACAGGGTGAGCGCAGCAGCGGCCGCCATCAGTCCATGGCCAAAACGGTTCATCGTGATACCCCTCACGGCTTATAGTCGGGCAGTTTCTGCCCCTTGAGCAGCGCGCCCGCGCCCTGCTCGTCGATCTTCTCGGTCAGGCTGCGCAGCGCCTTGCTGGTCGCGCGCAGATCGCGGATGGCGCTTTCGGCGGCGGGCAGCGTCTGCTCGGACACCTGATCCAGCGCGGGCTGCGCGTGGGCCATCGTCTTGTCGAGCTGATCCATCGACTTCTGCGCCGAGGCCAGCGTCTTGCGCAACTGTTCGGCCAGCGAACTGCCCTCGTCGCCCAGCAGGTCGTCGGCCTTGTGGGCCACACCCTCGAACGCGGCGAGGGTCTGCGTGCCCTGCTTGAGCGTCGCCTGAAGCTCGCTCATCGTCGCGCGCAGCTGCGGCGTCGCTTGCGAGAGATCCTTCGTCATCTTGTCGGTATTGGCGAGGATGCCGGTGATCGACTTGCGGTTTTCCGCGCTCATCAGCTGGTTGAGGTTCTCGGTCAGCGTGGCGAGGCGCTCCATCAGCAGCGGTGCGTTGGAGAGCAGTTCGCCGAAGCCGCCGCGCTTGGTCGGGATGACCGGCACGCCTTCGGGGCCGGGCTCGGTCAGCAGCGGCGCGCCCTTGACGGCGCCTTCCAGCTGGATGTCGGAGACGCCGGTGAAGCTGCCCTGGATGGTCGCGGTTGTGCCCACGGTGATCGGCACCTTCTCGTCCACCTTGACGCGCACGCGCACGAAGCTGGGGTCCTGCGGCCACAGTTCGATCTGCGTCACCTGCCCCGAGGGCACGCCCGCATAGCCGACTTCCGACCCCTTCGCCAAACCGTCCACCGACTGCTTGAAGAAGATGTCGTATTCGTTCTGGGCGCCTTCGTTGAGCCGCGCGATCCAGATGACGAACGCCGCGAGCGCCGCCAGCAGGATGAGCGTGACGGCTCCGACCCAGACGTGATTGGCTTTGGTTTCCATCGCCCGAGCCCCTATGCCTCCGACTTCCTGCTGTCCGTGTCGGACGGCGAACTGACTTGAACCGCTTCAGCGGCATCCTGTTCCGGCGATGCCTTTTCGGACATCGGCGGATCGTCCTTCGCGGCAAGCGCCGCACGGCCACGCGGGCCGTTGAAGTATTCCTGTATCCACGGATGGTCGAGCGCCAGCAATTCCGGGATCGTGCCCACCGCGATGACCTTCTTGTCCGCCAGCACCGCCACCCGGTCGCAGATGGCGTAGAGCGTGTCGAGGTCGTGGGTGATAAGGAAGACGGTGAGCCCCAGCGTCTCCTTCAGCTCGCGCGTCAGGCTGTCGAAGGCGGCGGCGCCGATCGGGTCGAGGCCCGCCGTCGGCTCGTCGAGGAAGAGGAGTTCGGGGTCCAGCGCCAGCGCTCGGGCAAGCCCGGCGCGCTTCTTCATGCCTCCCGAAAGCTCGCTAGGGAACTTGAACGCGGCGTTTTCCGGGAGCCCTGAGAGGCGCACCTTGAAGCGGGCGATCTCGGCGCGCAGTTCGTTGGTGATCTCGGGGAAGAACTGCTTGAGCGGCACTTCCACGTTCTCGCCCACGGTCAGGGTCGAGAACAGCGCGCCGCCCTGGAACAGCACGCCCCAGCGCGAGCGCAGGTCGATGCCCTCGTCCTCGGTCGCCTCGCCCATCTTGTGGCCGAGCACGGTGATGCTGCCCTCGGCCGGCTGTTGGAGCCCGATGATCGAGCGCATCAGCACCGACTTGCCGGTGCCCGAGCCGCCGACGACGCCGAGAATCTCTCCCTTGCGGACCTTGAGATCGAGGTCGTCGTGAATGACGTGGTCGCCGAAGGCGCTGCGCAGCCCTTCGACGAGGATCGGGTATTCGCCCTGATAATCGTCCGAGAGGTCCGTCATGCCCAACCGATCTTGGTGAAGAAGATGGCGAAGAAGGCGTCGAGCACGATCACCGTGAAGATCGCGGTGACCACCGCCTGCGTGGTGCGCGCGCCGACTTCCTCGGCATTCGCGGTCACCTGCATGCCCTGATAGCAGCCCGCCAGCGCCACGATCAGGGCGAAGACCGGAGCCTTGATCAGGCCGATGTAGACGTCGGTGATCGGCACCACTTCCTGCGTTCGCTGCAGGAACGTCCAGAACGGAATATCGAGCGCGAGACCGCCGATGGTCGCGCCGCCGATGATCGCGAGGACCGAGGAATAGAACCCCAGCAGCGGCATCATCAGCATCGATGCCAGCACACGCGGCACCACCAGCGCCTGCACCGGCGAGACGCCGATGGTGCGCATGGCGTCGACTTCCTCGGTCAGCTTCATCGTGCCGATCTGCGCCGCGAAGGCCGAACCCGAACGCCCCGCGACCATGATCGAGGTCATCAGGATGCCCAGCTCGCGCATCGACAGGCGGCCGGTGAGGTTGATGGTGTAGAATTCCGCGCCGAACTGCGCCAGCTGCACCGCGCCCTGCTGGGCGATGACGATGCCGATGAGGAAGCTCATCAGCCCGATGATCCACAGCGAGTTGATGCCCACATACTGCATGTGGAACACCAGCGCCGTGCCGCGCAGCTTGGAAGGACGGCGAAGGACGGCGCCCAGCGCCATGATCAGCTCGCCGAGGAAGGCCAGCACCTTGAGGACGCCCTGCCCCCAGTTCGCCATCAGGTCGCCCAGTTCGGCGATCTGGCGGGTGACGAAGGGCAGCTTCGGTTCGGGTTCTGCCTCATGCTCGTGCATGTCACCGATGGCAGCGAAGAGGCGGCGCGCCTGCTCGCTCTCGCCGGTGATCTCCAGCCCGCGCTGGTTGGCGTAATAGGTGACGAGCCAGGCGCCGGTGGTGTCGATATCGGTAACGCCGGACATGTCGACGCGGGTGAAATTCCCGCTGAGACCGTGCAGCTTGGCGTCGAGATTGCCCAGCGAATGGACGCACAACGGCCCCTTCAGCGCCAGCACATGGTCGCTGCCTTGGTCGTTTTCCGACAGGGTGAATTCAGCCCATTCCCGCATGTTCGCTCGCTTTGGGGGAAAAACCATGGACCGGCAAGATGTTCCATGGTGGCGACGAGATGTGTCACTTTGATTGCACCCCATCTCCCAACACACTTCGTCATCCCAGCGAAGGCTGGGACCGCTGGCCTTTTACTGCCAACTATCGTCAAGAAGCCCTGCCGAGAGGTGGGCTTTACGCGGCCAGCGGTCCCAGCCTTCGCTGGGATGACGGGGAATCGTCCTTGCGCCAAAACCGCCGCTTTGGCATGGCGCAGCGCCATGACCGAAATCGTTTCCGAACCCGCTCTCGACAAGACTTTCGACCCCGCCGGGATCGAGGCCAAGTGGTACGCCCACTGGGAGCAGAACAACCTGTTCCGCCCCGAACGCCCCGACGCCGCGCCCTTCACCATCGTCAACCCGCCGCCGAACGTGACGGGCAGCCTGCACATCGGCCACGCGCTCGACAACACGCTGCAGGACGTGGTGATCCGCTACGAGCGCCTGCGCGGCAAGGATGCGCTGTGGGTGGTCGGCACCGACCATGCGGGCATCGCCACGCAGATGGTGGTCGAGCGCCAGATGGAGGCGAAGCAGGACAAGCGCACCAACTACTCGCGCGAGGACTTCATCGAGAAGGTGTGGGAATGGAAGGCCGAAAGCGGCGGCACCATCACCGGCCAGCTGCGCCGCCTCGGCTGCTCGATGGACTGGAGCCGCGAGCAGTTCACCATGGACCCGCACTTCACCAAGGCCGTGGTCAAGGTCTTCGTCGACCTGCACAAGCAGGGCCTGATCTACCGCGACAAGCGGCTGGTGAACTGGGACCCCAAGCTCAAGACCGCGATCAGCGACCTCGAGGTCGAGACGCGCGAGATCCAGGGCCACTTCTGGCACTTCAACTATCCGCTCTCGGACGGTTCGGGCCATATCGAGGTCGCCACTACGCGCCCCGAGACGATGCTGGCCGACATGGCCGTCGCGGTGAACCCCGCCGACGAGCGCTACAAGCCGCTGCTGGAGCGCGGGGCCACCGTCACCCTGCCGATCACGGGCCGCGAGATTCCCATCGTCGCCGACGAGCACGCCGATCCGGAACTGGGCTCGGGCGCGGTGAAGATCACCCCGGGACATGACTTCAACGACTTCGAGGTCGGCAAGCGCGCCGGGATCGAGGCGCGCGACATGCTCAACATGCTCGATGCCGAGGCGAAGGTCTGCCAGACGGCGGACGGCCTGATCCCGCACATGTTCCTCGGCCTCGATCGCTTCGAGGCGCGTACTGCCGTGGTCGAGGCGATGAAGGAACTCGGCCTTCTGATCCCGCACGTCACCAAGGACAAGGAAGGCAACGAAGTCGAGCACGACGCCGAGCCGCGCACGATCGCGACGCCCTACGGCGACCGCGGCGGCGTGGTGATCGAGCCGTGGCTGACCGACCAGTGGTACGTCGATGCCGCCACCCTCGCCATCCCGCCGATGGAAGCGGTGCGCAACGGCTCGATCGAGATCGTCCCCAAGAGCTGGGAGAAGACCTTCTTCAACTGGATGGAGAACATCCAGCCGTGGTGCGTCAGCCGCCAGCTGTGGTGGGGTCACCGCATCCCGGCGTGGTACTCCGAAGACGGCGAGATCTTCGTCGCCGAGACCGAGGAAGAGGCACAGGCCCTTGCCGGCAACAAGGCGCTGACCCGCGACAACGACGTGCTCGACACGTGGTTCTCCTCGGCGCTGTGGCCTTTCGCCACGCTGGGCTGGCCCGATCAGGATTCGGCGCTGCTCAAGAAGCACTACCCCAACGACCTGCTCGTCTCCGGCTTCGACATCCTGTTCTTCTGGGATGCGCGCATGGCGATGCAGGGCATCCACTTCATGAAAGAAGTGCCGTGGAAGCGGCTTTACCTCCATGGCCTCGTGCGCGCCGCCGACGGGCAGAAAATGTCCAAGTCCAAGGGCAACGTCGTCGATCCGCTGGGCCTCATCGACCAGTACGGCGCCGACGCGCTGCGCTTTTTCATGACCGCCATGGAAAGCCAGGGCCGCGACGTGAAGATGGATGAGAAGCGCGTCGAGGGTTACCGCAACTTCGCCACCAAGCTGTGGAACGCCGCGCGCTTCTGCCAGTCCAATGGCATCGTCGGCAGCACTTCGGTCGCGGCTCCGAAGGCGACTTCGGCGGTCAATCGCTGGATCATCGGCGAAGTGGTGGAGACCGTCGCCGCGCTCGACAAGGCGATGGCCGACTTGCGCTTCGACGCCGCCGCCAACGCGATCTACCATTTCGTGTGGAACCAGTTCTGCGACTGGTACATCGAACTCATCAAGGGTTCGTTCGACGAGGAAACCAAGGCCGTCGCCGGCTGGGTGCTCGACCAGATCCTCGTCATGCTGCACCCCTTCATGCCCTTCGTCACCGAAGAGCTGTGGAGCAAGACCGGCACCCGCGAGGCCGAACTGATCGTCGCCGCATGGCCCGCGCCCGAAGCCACGGTAGACGCCGAGGCGAAGGCCGAAGTCGAGTGGCTGATCGCATTCGTAACTGAAGTTCGTTCAGCTCGATCTGAAATGAACATTCCTCCCTCAACGATGCTGCGCGTCTATGTGGACAGCGAAAATCCGAAAGATATTGGAAAATTAATACGTCACGGATCTGCAATTAATCGGCTGGCAAGGCTGGACTATTGCCTGAGCGAAAAATTCCCTCCTTTTGATTTGAAGACAGGGAAAGATCTTACCCTTGATGCCGATGAGGTTCGCCAGCGCTTAAAGGCCTCTAATGCGCAAATTCAAGTCGTGGTGAACGATGTAATATATCTGTTCCCGCTCGAAGGCGTGATCGACATCGCCGCCGAGAAGGCCCGTCTGGAAAAGGCGCATGCCGCCTCGATCAAGGAGCGGGATTCGCTGGGCAAGCGCCTCGACAACCCGGCCTTCGCACAGAAGGCCAAGCCCGAAGCGGTCGAGAAGGCCCGCGCCGACCACGCCGCGCACTCTGCCGAGGCGGAGCGTCTGGCAGCCGCACTCGCGCGTCTGGGCTAAGCTTCCTCCCCCATCGGGGGAGGGGGACCATGCGAAGCATGGTGGAGGGGCACGCGCGGGATCGCGTGCCCCCTAAGGCCAGCGCCTTTGGCAGTGCGCGCAGCGAAGTCCGGCGATGCCGCCTGTGCCCCTCCACCACCCTGCGGGTGGTCCCCCTCCCCACTTGCGGGGAGGATGCGCTGTCCTACAACGGCGGCCTCTGCCATGATCCCGCCATGCCCATCTCCGCTCACAAGGTTACACCTGCCCCGCACAAGGTGACACTTTTTCGCCGCAAGGTGACAGGTTTCGCCTGCAAGGTGACACCTTCAGCCACAAGGTGACACCTTTTCCCTCTGGACCGTGTAAACCGTGTAAACCCCTGTCACCTTACGACACCAAAACCATGACCCTGACCCCATGTTGACTTTGGCCACCACCACCCCCGGCCAGCCGGAAATCTTCGCCTCGCTGCAGGGCGAAGGCCCCTCGATGGGCCGCCCGAGCACCTTCGTGCGCCTCTCGCGCTGCAACCTCGCATGCCAGTGGTGCGACACCGCCTACACCTGGCGCTTCACCGGCGACAACCGCTTCCACCGCGACGACCTAGCCTTCGAGCGGCGCGAGAACCAGGTGACGATGGAGGAAGCGGACCTCGCGCAGGCCGTCGCCGCTCTGGTGCCCGACCGCCTCGTCATCACCGGCGGCGAGCCGCTGCTGCAGGGCGCGGCGCTGGCCCGCATGGTCAAGGCGCTCGACGAAATCCGCCCCGGCATGCACGTGGAGGTCGAGACGAACTCCACCGTCGCGCCCCACCCCGAGCTCGACGTCCGGATCGACCAGTACAACGTCAGCCCCAAGCTGGCGCACAGCGGCAACCCTGCCGACCTCGCCCTGCTGCCGGATCGCCTCGCCGCCTGGGCAGCCGAACCGCGCGCGTTCTTCAAGTTCGTGGTCGCCACCCGCGCCGACGTCGACGAAGTCATGGCGCTGCAACAGACTTACGCCATCCCCGGCGCCCGCCTGTTCCTGATGCCCGAAGGCCGCTCCAGCGATGTCATCCGGGAACGGTCGGGCTGGCTGGCGGATTTCTGCTCGCAGCATGGCTTGCGGTTCACGGACCGCTTGCACATCCACCTGTGGGGCGACACGAGAGGCACATGAACGAAGCATCGCCCATCCCGCTGTGCGAGGACAGCTCGACCGCCGACACTCCGCAGGTCGAGGCACCCGCGCGCCCGGCGATGCGCGGTGACCTGACCAAGGGACCGATCCTGAAGACGCTGCTGTTCTTCTCGATCCCGATGCTGCTGTCCAACGTGCTGCAAACGCTGAACGGCTCGGTCAACGCGATCTGGGTGGGCCGCCTGCTGGGCGAGAGCGCGCTGGCGGCAACGGCCAACGCCAACATCGTGATGTTCCTCGTCTTCGCCGCCGTCTTCGGCTTCGGCATGGCGACGACGGTGCGCGTGGGCCAGCACTTCGGCGCGCGCGACATCGAGGCGGCGCGGCGCACCTTCGGCACCGGCGTCGGCTTCTGCATCCTGATCTCGATCGCCACCGGCCTGATCGGCTGGTTCGGCGCGGGCGCCCTGCTCGACAAGCTCGGGACGCCCGCCGCCAGCCGCGCGGATGCACTGGCCTACCTGCAGGTGATCTTCGTCACGATCCCGCTGGCAAGCGTGAACATGATCGTCTCGATGGGCATGCGCGGCGTCGGCGATTCCAAGACACCGCTCTACGCCATGATCCTGGCGGTGGTGCTCGACATCGTGTTCAACCCGCTGCTGATCATCGGCGTCGGACCGCTGCCCACGTTGGGTGTCGCGGGCTCCGCCATCGCCACCGCCATCGCCAACACGGCGGGCATGGTGCTGCAGATCGTGGTCATCTACCGCAAGGACCTGCCGCTGCGCCTGCGCGGCCCCGAACTCGGCTACCTGACCCCGCGCGGGGAGGACCTGCGCTATGTGCTGGCCAAGGGCCTGCCGATGGGCGCGCAGATGTTGATCGTCTCGTCGGCGGGCCTGATCATGGTGAGCCTCGTCAACCGCGAGGGGCTGGACGCGGCCGCCGCCTACGGCGCCTCGCTGCAGCTGTGGAACTACCTGCAGATGCCCGCCTTCGCCATCGGCTCGGCCGTCAGCGCCATGGTCGCGCAGTCGCTGGGCGCCGGAGATCACGCCCGCGTCAGCAAGGTGACGCTGACCGGCATGGGCACCAACCTCGTCATGTCGACCGCCGTGGCTGCGCTCATCGTCGGGTTCGACCGGCAATTGCTGGCGCTATTCCTCGGCGGCCAGAGCCCCGCCCTGCCCATCGCCGAGCATATTCAGGTGGTCTGCACCGCCTCGTTCGTCATCGTCTCGATCACCATGATCCTGACCGGCACGATGCGCGCTTACGGCGCGGTGGTGGCGCCGCTGGTGCTGCTGTTCCTCGGCCTCTATCCGGGACGTCTGGGCTTCTATGCGCTTGCCCGCCCGTTCATCGGCAGCGAGGCGGTGTGGTGGGCCTATCCGGTCGGCTCGTCGCTGACGGTGATCCTGACGCTGGCCTATTACCGCTCGGGCCGCTGGCGCCGGGCGTTCAAGGGCTAGGACGGGGGGCTTCGACAAGCTCAGCCTGAGCGGTGTTGAGAACTGGTTTCTAAATCCCGCTCAGGCTGAGCTTGTCGAAGCCTCTGCGGTTTAAACCAATCTCAACGCCCCTGCGCCCTCCAGCGCTGGACGGTTCGCAGGACCATTTCCTCCTCGCCGCCGCTGCGGTTCCACAGCTGCGTGAACGAGGGGTCCGCCGAAGCCGGGCGCTTGCGCTCCTCGAGATCGTCGAACGAGACGCGCATCGGGATCGCCACGCCCTCACCGCAGACGATGCACTCACGGTTGCGCAGCGCCGGAATCGAATCGAGGAACCCGCGCGCGCCTTCGGGCATGGCAGCGCGCACGAAGGCCTGGTCGCGCTCGTTGTTGAGGCGCATCGAGATGATGGTGCCGCACTGCGACAGCACCCCCTCGGCCAGATCGGACGGCCGCTGCGTGATCAGGCCGAGCGAGATGCCGTACTTGCGCCCCTCCTTCGCGATCCGCGAGAGGATGCGCCCGACCGAGGAACCGTCGGCATTCTTCTCGTTCGGCACGTAGCGGTGCGCTTCCTCGCAGACGAGCAGGATCGGCCGCGTCTCCTCCTCGCGCGCCCAGACGGCAAAGTCGAAGACCATGCGGCTGAGCACCGCGACGACGGTGGAGGTGATCTCGGTCGGCACGCCGGAGACGTCGATGATCGAGATCGGCCGACCGCGCGAAGGCAGGCGGAACAGCTTGGAAATGAAGTCCGCCATCACGTCGCCGACCAGCATGCCGGAGAACATGAACTGGTAGCGCGGGTCGGACTTCATCTCGTCCAGCTTGTTGCGGATGCGGAGGTACGGCGCGCTGGTGTGCCCCTTGTCGAGCTTGCCCATCGCGTTGTTGAGGATATTGCCGAGGTCGGACAGCAGATAGGGAATCGGCGAATCCACGGTGATCCGCCCCATCTGCTCGGCCAGCCGGTTCTTCGAGCGCGCCTCCAACAGCGCCTTTCCGAGGATTTCGGCGTCAAGCTGCCGCTCGTCCCCACGAGACGTCAGCAGGATCTCGCAGTGCTCCTCGAAGTTCATCAGCCAGTACGGCATCTGCAGGTTCGATACGTCGAGGATCACGCCGGTATCGCGGAACGCCGCCGCATATTCGCCGTGCGGATCGACCATGATGATATGGCCTTCGGGCGCATGCTCGCAGATGCGGTGGAGGATCAGAGCGGCGCTGGTCGACTTGCCGGTGCCGGTCGAGCCGAGCAGCGCGAAATGCTTGCCCAGCAGCGCATCGACGTAAAGCCCCGCGCGAATGTCGCGGGTGGGATAGACGTTGCCGACCTGGATCGCCGAGCGACCGTCGCTGGCGTAGATCTGCCGCAAGTCGTCACTCGTCGCCGGATAGACCAGCGCGCCGGGAATGGGAAAGCGGGTGACGCCGCGTCGGAAGCCATGGATGCGCCCGGTCTGGCGATCTTCCAGCCCTTCGCCGAGGAAATCGACCTCGGAGAGCACGCCCGCAGTGCGGCCGTCCTGCTTCTGGTTGCGTACGCTCGCCAGCAGCCAGCCGGTGCCGACGCGAATCTTGACCTGGCTGCTGACCTGCCCGGACATGGCGACCGAGGGGTCCGGTGCGGCGGCGATCTCACCCAGACGGTCGAGATCGAAGCCGATGCGGCTGCCCGCGCCGCTTACATCGAGGACGACGCCGATCGGCTCGAGCCCATGCGCTACGGCAGGCTCCGCATCCGCCTGGGGGTCTTGAAATCTGTCGAGACCGTCGAGATGCATCAGCTTCGTCAACCCACCGCTCTTGTATGGCAACCGATTGCGGTGGCTAGCAGCAGCGAGGTTAATTTCCGGCTAAAGACGAATGCGGGGGATCATATCAGCGCAAAGAGACGCCCCGCCAGCCAGCCCATTCCCACCGAGACGAAGACCGCCAGCAGGCCATAGGCAAAGCCGTAATCTTCAGCGAAATTGGCGATGGCGCGCTCGACGCCGAGCTTGCGCACTTCAACCTGGCTGCTTGCCGAGGCGACCACCCGGCCCTTGGATATGGCGAATGTCTCTGCGGTATAGATACCCGTCGGCACCCGCGAGGGCAGTTCGATCCGCGCCTGATAGAGCACCTGCTCCTTGACGGTAACGCCGCCCTCCTCCTCACGGTAAAGACCCGTCCGGCGGTTGAGGTCGACCAGCCCCGAAGCGAAGCGCGCCTGCTCGTCCGGGTCGATCGCGCCGATCGGCGACAACTGCAGCCACTTGAGCCCAAGCTCGTAGATCGCCGCCGTCTTGTCATCGACGATGTCCGCGATCGGCCGGTTCGAGGCGATGGCGTAATAACTCGGCGCGCTGCGCAGTTCGGTGCTGGCAGCGTTGATCCACATGCCCGCCACCTTCTGCTTCTCGCGCAGGACGATGGACTGGGTCGGCCCCTTGAGCACGACGACGATGTCGTAGTCCTGCGCCGCGCGGGAGCCTTCCGGCGTCAGCACCGCGCCGAAAAGCAGCAGTTCAGTGCCCGTGAAGCCCTGTTGCAGATCGACTTCGTGCTGCGAGACCTCCGGCACGAGGATCGGGTCGCGCGCACCGGTCAGCGCGATGAGCGCCAGCAGTGCGAGCCATACCCTCACAGCGGTGCCACCGTGTAGATCTCGTCAGGCCGGTAGCCGAGCCCCAGCGCCATGCGCCCGGCGACCAGAAGCACGATCACCGCAAGGATCAGGCGCAGCTTCACCGGGCTCGCCTTCTGCGCGAACTGCGCGCCGACCTGAGCGCCCGATACCGAGCCCAGCAGCAGCAGCGAGGCCAGCACGATATCCACCGCGTGGGTGGTCAGCGCGTGCATCATCGTCGTCGCCATCGTCACGAAGAGGATCTGGAACAACGACGTGCCGACTACGACGTTGGCGCTCATGCCCAGGATATAGAGCATCGCCGGAACCAGCACGAAGCCGCCGCCGATGCCCATCAGCATCGTCAGGATGCCCGTGCCGATGCCCAGCAACAGCGGCGCCAGCGGCGAGATGTAGAGGCCGGAGCGATAGAACCGCCAGCGCATCGGCAGGCTCGCTACCATCGGGTGATGGCGGCGCTTCTTCGCCGCGATGGGAATGCCGGTGCGCTCGGCGCGGATCGACTGGATGCTCTCCTTCGCCATCAGTCCGCCAATCGAGCCGAGCAGCACGACGTAGAGAATGTTGATGACCGTATCGATCTGGCCAAGCCGCTCCAGCAGGTTGAACAGCAGAGATCCGAGACCGGTGCCGATGATGCCGCCCGCGACCATGACCGCGCCCATCTGGTAGTCCACGCCGCCGCGCCGCGTATGCGCGAAGACGCCCGAAACGCTGGCGCCCGTCACCTGGCTGGCAGCGGAGGCGGCGGCGACAGTGGGCGGGATACCGTAAAAGATCATCAACGGCGTCGTCAGGAACCCGCCACCCACGCCGAACATGCCCGAAAGCACACCGGTCAACGCTCCCAGCCCGACGATGATGAGACCGTTGACCGAAAGATTGGCGATGGGGAGGTAGACGTCCATTGCGCCCCCTCGCTACCGCAGCAATGCGTCGCGGAAAAGGCGCGTTTCAGAATCCTGCGGATAGCGTCAGGGCGGGACCGGAACCGGGCACTGCATCGCCGGCGAGGCGGAAGCGCCAGTCCACCGCCATTCGCCCATTTATGCCGCGCGCCAGAGGCATGGCGACCGAAGCTGTCGGCCCTGCATCAAACCGAGCCGCCCCCTTCTGCGCTCCGCCCCAAAGCCCGCCTCCGACCCGCAAGTCTGCCGCTCCGAGGCTCAGCAAGCCACGATCGGCGCGAAACTGACCATCCGCGAACAGCGTCGAGTAACGCCCGGCAACATAGCCGGCCTGCCCATATGCCTCGCCTCGAAAACCCGCGAGCAAAGCAAAAGGCGGAAGTTCGGTAATCGCCATGACCGCGCCCTGCGCTCGGCGCTGCCCCATCTGGTCGATCATGCGCCCTTCCAGGGCTGTGACCACGGGAATGGAGACGAAAGGGCGCGCCGAAAGACCCACCGCTGCCGTGGTCTCCTGAACCTGCCCCGTCGTCGCCGTGCTGCGTAGGTAGATCGTCGGCCGATGGCGACTTGCGAGCGCAAGCCGGTAGCGCAGGATACCGCCCGCCTGACTCGCCCCGTATGTTCCGGGCATGGCACCTACCGACCCCGGAGCCTCGCCGCTGTCGCGCCGCATCAGCGCCCATGCATCCATCGACCACCGACGCGGACGTCCGGGGGCTGACGGCAGGCCGGGCGGCGGTGCGGCCGTCGGAGAACCGGCCGCAACGTCAGGCGCGTAGAATCGCGGCAGAGGCTCGAAGGCCGCAAAATCCCTGCGCAAATGCGGGAGGATCGACGGTTCTGTTATGTGGGACGGAACGGCAGGCAGTGCAGGCCCGGAATACGTCGGCATGTAACGGAGTGCTGGCATTGCGGAAACGAAATAAGGCATTGGCCCGTCAGGCTGAGGCTCCAGACCGACGTCCCCCGGCTGAGACTGCAGCCCCGCACTATACTCCCCGGCCGCCGCGACAACCGGTGCCGCCTTGGAAACCGGGGGCTCCCACGTCGCCGCGCGCCCGCCAACCCACCCACCGAGCAACGCGAGCAACGCCAGCAGTGGATGTCCGCGCGAGATGCCGCCGCTCACAGTGCCGCAACCCGCAGGCCGGGCTGCAGCAGCGTCGGGTGTCCGACATGATCGGTTTTCTCCCAACGCACTGCTGCGCCTCTCAGAGTCATGACGTAATTCACCAGCGCACGCCGCCCGGCAAGGATGGCGATGGCGTTAGCCACGACGATGCGTGGGATGGCGCCGAGTCCTTCGACAAGCCCATATTCGCGAGCAGTAAAGAAGAGCCGAAAACCGCTGCGCCAGACGAAGCTGGCAAGGCATATCCCCAGTAACGCCTGCAGCAACGGGGAGAGCGCAGCGCCTTCGACGAACCCTTGCTGCTCCGCCAGATACAAGGCGGCCTCAACCAGCAGCAGCACATAGCTGCACGCCAGCACCAGCGCCGTGAGCGGGCCACGCCGGTCTCTCAGGGCCATCCACTGATCGGCGATGCCGCTGCCCCAGCCGAGCCGGTCCCACCCCTGGAACGAGATCCCGTGAATCCAGCGTGATTTCTGCCGTACCGAATCGGAAAGGCGAGCGGGGAAATAGGCCCGGGTCGCCACCAGATCGCCGGTGTCGTCCCGGACCCGCAGGAAGCGGGAAATTCCCCCTTCTCTCCGCACCAGCAGACCGAGTTCGTAATCTTCGGTCAGGCATTCCGCCGCGAAAGGTCCGCCGTCCCGACCCCGACGGCGGGCGATGCGCGCAATCATTTCCCGCGAAAAGCCGCACCCTACGCCTGCAGCAGGCATCGCCGCGCCAAGGGCATCGCGCACGACCATCGCCTTGCCGTGCGACTCAGCGAATTCGTCGGCATAGTGAGCTGCGATCCACGGCGAAGCAGGCTGCAATTCGGGCCGAACAGGAATCTGCACGAAGTCGGCCCGGCGCAAGCCACGGTCGATCACGGCAAGCTCTGCCGGGTGCACCATATCTTCCGCGTCATGCAGCACGATCGTACGATAACGCCAACCATAGCGGCACTCATCGGCACATAAGGCGCCATAAACGCGGTTCAAACAGTCCGCCTTGGTCGTCGGTCCCGGTCGATCGCCGATCACGAGGCGAACACGCGGATCACCACGCGCCGCCTCGACCACAGCTGCGATCGTGTCGGCGTCGTTGCAGTAGCAACCTATGTAGAGCGTAAAGTCCTGCTGCCGCCAGCTGGCCAATGCATGTCGGACCGTGTGGCCTATCACCGCCGCTTCCTGCCAGGCAGCGATCAGCACTGCCGCGCGTCCGGACAGCGGCGCCGCCACTTCAGCTTTCGTGATGCGCGAATCACGTGAGCGTCCGGTCAGTCGCAAGCCGATCCAGATCAGATCAATGGCAAATTCGTCCAAAGCGCCGACGACCAGCCAGAATGCCACGAAGAGCAGCAGTTCCTGCTCGAACGCCTGCACATAGGCGACGATATTGATGAACGCCTGCGATCCGCGCACTTTGCCCCCCGGCTGCAACCAGTGGCCGATCGTACCCCTACGATCGACCACTGGACGCAGCTTATGGGTGGGACCGCCTTCTTCGCAAATGCGAAGGCGCGCCGTTTCAGAAAGTTAACGGCGCCTTGATACTCACCACTCGCCGACGTTGGGCATGCTGGCCCAAGGTTCGGCAGGTTCGAGATGACCATCCTGCAGCAGTTCGACCGAAATGCCATCGGGCGTGCGGACAAAAGCCATGTGGCCGTCGCGCGGCGGGCGGTTGATGGTCACGCCGCCGTCCTGCAGGCGCTGGCACGTCTCGTAGATGTCCTGAACCTGAAACGCGAGGTGTCCGAAATTGCGACCGCCGGTGTACGTCTCGGCCGAACCGTCCTCGGCGGGCCAGTTGTAGGTCAGTTCGACCTCGGCCTCCTCTTGCCCCGGAGCGGCAAGGTAGATCAACGTGAAGCGCCCCTGATCGCTGGAGAACCGGCGCGTTTCCTTGAGACCCACGAGTTCGAAGAAGCGGATGGTCTCATCTGGGTCGGTGACGCGGATCATGGTGTGGAGATAGCGGGTCATGGAAGGGCCTTCTTCATTTCATCGACGATATAGAACAGTTCATCGCACATACAGCCGCCTGCCTGCATCACGCGGCGACGATCAGGGAGAGTGCGATGAGCGAAGATAGTTCCGTCGAAAGTCAGCACAAGGGCATCGCCCGCCTCGAAGGCGCAACCGGTCGCTGGCTGGCGAGCGCAACCATCCTTGCCGTGGGCATAGTCATCGGCGGCTTTGCGCTCGGCGACGGCATCAAGCGAGCACAGCGCGCGGATCGCGCTGTCACCGTAAAGGGGCTTGCCGAGCGCGACGTAACCGCCGATCTCGCGACTTGGACCATCAGCTATTCCGCAACAGCGCCCGACCTTTCCACGGCACAGTCCGGCGTGGACCGCGACACCGCGCAAATCCGCGCGTTCTTCCGGGAACTGGGCTTTCCCGCCGAAGCGCTCCAGCCCACCGGCGTCAACGTCAACCAGACGAAGGACAACGGCGTCGTCAGCTTCACCGTGCGCCAGCGGGTGAGCCTGCGCACCACCGACATCAAGCGCGCCCAGAACGCCGTACGCCGCCAGTTCGACCTCGTGCGGCGCGGCGTGATCCTCGAGGAAGGTTCGGGGATGGCCTATACCTTCACCCGCCTCAACGGCATCAAGCCCGAGATGGTCGCCGCCGCGACGAAGGACGCGCGTTCGGCCGCCGAGCAGTTCGCCAAGGACAGCGGCGCCGAAGTGGGTGCGATCAAGAACGCGGCGCAAGGCTACTTCTCGATCGAGGCGCGGGACGGCGATTCGGGCGGCGGCTGGGGCCAGTCGGACACGCCCTACAAGAAGGTCCGCGTCGTCACGACGATCGACTTCTACCTGAAATGAGAAAACCCGCCCAGATCGCTCCGGACGGGCCTCCTCCTGCATGAGGTCGAGAATTAGAACGCCGCGGTCAGCGTCGCGACCACGGTGTCATCGGTATAGCTATCGATGCTCGGACCGGTAACGCCGACGTAAGACAGGCTCACCGAAAGCGGGCCGTAAACGGTGGCGGAAGCGCCGATCGACCAGTCGAGGCCGGTCTTGTCGGCGTTGCAGTAGTAACAAGGAGCCAGCGCGCCGTCGGTGTAGCCCAGGTGGCCCGAGACGGTCAGCGGCGTGTTCGGAATTCCGATGTCGACGTTGCCGTAGAGGTACAGGTTGTCATGCTTGGCCGTACCCGCGAAATTCGGCAGCGCCTTCTGCTCCCAAGCATAGTTGGCGCCGAGCTTGACCTTGGCCGGACCGACCTGGCTGGAGACCGATGCGTAAGGCTCGAAGAATTCCGCATTGCCGACGTGGCCGTTCGGATAGGCGTAGTAGAGCAGGCCCGCATCGAGCGTCAGACCCGGCGAGACTTCGCCAGTCCAGCCGCCGAAGATGTCCATTTCGGTGCTGCCGTAAGTGTCGCCAAGGTCGATCGAGGAGCCCCAGGTCGCGATGTAGAAGCCGCTCGAATGCGAAACGGTGATGCCGCCCTGGATCGCAATGTCGCCACCCGACTGCGAAACGCCGCGAAAGCGGTAGTCGCTCGTCAGAGCCGCGCTGCCGGTGATGGTGATTTCCTTGGGCGCTTCGGCGTCCTGTGCAAATGCCGGTGCTGCGGAAAGCGCAGTGCCCGCAAGGAGAGTGGCGGCGATTACGCCGCGGACGGACAAGAGCATGGTGTTTCCCTCACAAAATTATTGTCTTTGCTGTCTCGTCCCGCCTGCGTCCGCTGCATGAGGTCTCGTTCCGGACTTCGATTGCAGCGGCTCAATATTGCTGCACTGCACCCAGAAGACGCACAAGAAAAATTTCAATTTAGAAACATTCAGGAAATGATGTGTGGATTTTTTGCCACTGCAACCACTGGTGGTTCCTACGGGTTGTGTGGGGAAGCAGGGCAGTTTATACCGCAGTGCAATAAATGCTGAACGCCATACGAAAGCTCATGGGCCGGACCGATAATCGGCGAGCCCCTTCGATCCCTTCAGGTGAACGGGTCTACGCCGTGGGCGACATCCACGGCCGCGCTGATCTGTTCGAGGACCTTATCCACACCATCGAACAGGACGACGCGCAGCGTGGTCGTGCGCGCACAACCGTCGTGCTGCTGGGCGATCTCATCGACCGAGGCGACGATAGCGCCGGGGTTGTAGCGCGGGCGCGGCAATGGGGCAAAGAACGCGAGGTCGAGTTCATCCAGGGCAATCATGAGGAAATGCTGCTGGTTGCCAGCAAGGACGCCGATGCGATGCGCGGTTTCCTCAAGTTCGGCGGGCTGGAGACGATCCTCTCTTACGGCATCGACAAGGAGACGCTGCTCGCAGCCGACACTGAAGAGATGCAGCGCTTGATGAACGAGGCCATCCCGCAGGATGACTTCGATTTCCTCGACAGTTTCAAGAAGATGGTCCGGGTCGGCGACTATGTGTTCGTCCATGCCGGAGTGCGCCCCGACACGCCGCTCGAACACCAGCTCGGCCGCGACTGCCGCTGGATTCGCGAGCCTTTCCTGAGCCATCGCGGCGATTTCGGCGGCTTCGTCGTGCACGGGCATACGATCACGCCCGAACCAGATGAGCGCGACAATCGCATCGGCATCGATACCGGCGCATTCCTGCACGGCACGCTGACCGCGATCGGCCTTCAGGGGACGGAGCGCTGGTTCCTGACGGCCAGTGACCAGGCGGCCTGCAGCGAAGCGGCCTGAAATCCTTTACCATAGGCCCTGAACGCGCCGGGGAGCCTGTAAGCCGGGTTCTGTACCTGGCGTGGTCTCCCAAAAGGAGGGACCTTACGCCGCGGTGGCAGCCATTCCTCTAGGCGAGACATCGCTGCCTCGCTCAAGCGACCAACCCGGGCTGCCTGGGTCCGAAACGAACCCGCCGATCTCCCCCGCTTTCGCGAGACGCCGGCGCGCAGCCCCTATTCGGTCTTGCTCCGGGTGGGGTTTACCAAGCCGCTTACCGTTACCGGCAGCGCGGTGCGCTCTTACCGCACCCTTTCACCCTTACCTGCTCTTCCGTGAGGAAAAACATCGGCGGTTTGCTCTCTGTGGCACTTTCCCTAGGCTTCGGACGGCCTGAAAACCGCCCTCGCCCGGCAGGCGTTACCTGCCACCCTTGTTTCGTGGAGCCCGGACTTTCCTCGCGCGTCTAAGACGCCCGCGGCTGCCCGGCTCCCCGGCGCGGGCGGTCACCTAGCACGGCCGGTATCGCGTTCCAACAGGAGTTCGAACAGGATTCCGCCGATTTCTCCATCGATCTCGCCATCCATGAAGATCGGCCGCCAGCGGCGCTGGAACGCGGTGACGGCAGCACGGCCGTCGGTGATGTCGTAACCGAATCGCTCCAGCGCGAGATAGAAAGCGCCGGGGTTGTCGTAGAACAGGTTCATCTTGGCCTTCGGGATCTCCAACGCGAGGCCGAGTTCGCCTAGGCGATTCCAGTCGAAATATTCGCCCGGATCCTGCTTGCGAGCAGGCGCAATATCGGAATGCGCGACGACGTTCGCGCGGGGAATATCGTGCCGGTCCATGATGTCCGCCAGCAGCGGCAGCAGCGCATCCATCTGCGGCTCGGGAAATGGGCGATACCCCCATTCATGGCCGGGGTTGACCAGTTCGATGCCGATGCTCGCCGAATTCACATCGGTCTCCCCGCGCCAGTACGAGCGCCCCGCATGCCAGGCCCGCTTGTCCTCGGGGACCAGCGAGGTGACCATGCCCTCCTCGTCGATCATGTAGTGCGCGGAAACTTCGGCAGCCGGATCGCACATGCGCTCCAGCGCCTCGTCGGCGGATTTCATGCCGGTATAATGCAGCACGACCATGGTGATCGGCAGCTTGCGCTCGTTCCAGTTGGGAGAGGCGACGATGCGATTGACGAGCCAGCGGTTCATCTTCGTCGCGCCTCCTTCCCGTCAGGCCCTCGGCAGCATCGCGCCGAGCACCAGAGCATCATCCGCCAGCGCAAACTGAAGCTGGCCCTTCAGCTCCACCGCCAGCTGGCGCAGCATCGCGGCAGGTGCGGTGCGGCTCGACAGTTCACCCTCCGGCAGAGCGCCTTCGAGCGCTGCGCCGACCGAACGGTCGAAGGCGATGCGAGGACCCGCAGCGCGCACGACCAGTTCGCTGTGATTGTCGCGATATTCCGCCGCGATTTCCAGCGTGCCGCCGCGCGGCAGCGCTTCGAGGCCGATCAGCGCGAAGTTCAGCAGCGTCTTGATCGCCGCCTTGGGCAGCGAATCACTCGGCAGAGCCCAGGCCAGCGTAACGCGCGGGTTGTTCGCCACGAGCGCATCGACGAGCACCTTCGCCTCGCTCACCGCCACCATCTCGCCGAAGCCACCGGCCGCACCGAAGGCGAGGCGGAAGAACTTGAGCTTGTCGGTCGAAATCCGCGCACTCTGGTCGAGAAGTTCGAAGCAGCGCTGGCGCATCTCCGGGTCTTTCTCGTCCGCGAGCAGTTCGAGGCCATTGGTCAGCGCACCGACCGGGCTGAGCATGTCATGGCAAAGGCGCGAACACAGGAGGCTGGCAAGTTCGATCGAACTCGTGGTCATGGGCTTGGACTGCTCTTTCGTACTTCTGACGCGGCCCGCTATTCGACGACGCGAAACGGCAGGGCCTCGAATCCATTGGCGTTATCGCGCCAGAAAGCAACCTCGCTCTCCGAGATGATCGCCCAGATGCGCGAATCCCCGGTGGAATGTTCCTGATCGGTCGCCGAAGGCACGCAAATCCCCGTAGGATGAGAGTGATAATAGCCTATCACCTTCGGCCCACCCGTCCGTGCAGCCTTGTGCGCCGCCAGCAGCACCACCGGGTCGATTTCGAAGTGAATGCGCCGGCTTTCCGCCAGATTCGCCGCCGCCCGCGCCTCGTCGATCCGCTGGCCGCGCCCCAGCAACAGCCCGCAGCATTCTTCCGGAGCGGCCCGGCGTGCTTCTTCATGCAGTGTTGCGAGAACACCACTTGTTACTTCGACGATCATCCCCAAATCGTACCCGCAATGGGGGCGCTTACAAACATCATCGAAGGCGAAGTCGCGAGCGGCGGCCGGATCGACAAGGCACTCGCCGAAGCCAGCGGTCTTTCGCGCGAACGCATCAAGGCGCTTATGGGCGAAGGCCGCGTCTCGCTGGCCGGGAAGGCCGTGGCGCAGGCCTCGCTGAAGGTGGAAGCGGGAACACCCTTCGCCATCGACGTACCCGAAGCGGCCCCTGCCGAAGCGGTGGCGCAGGACATCCCCCTCGTCGTCGTCTACGAGGACGAGCACCTGATCATCGTCGACAAGCCTGCGGGCCTCGTCGTCCACCCGGCTGCGGGCAACCTCGACGGGACGCTGGTGAACGCCCTGCTCCACCACTGCCGGGGTCAGCTTTCCGGCATAGGCGGCGTCGCCCGGCCCGGCATCGTCCACCGCATCGACAAGGACACCTCGGGCCTTCTCGTCGTCGCCAAGACCGACAAGGCGCACGAGGGGCTGGCCGTCCAGTTCGCCGACCATTCGATCGAGCGCGCATACAATGCCGTCGTCGGCGGCAGGCCGATCCCGGTCGCGGGCACCGTGCGCGGTTCGATCGCCCGCTCCTCGCACGATCGCAAGAAAATGGCGCTGGTCGAAGATGGACGCGGCAAACACGCGGTCACGCATTTCCGCACGCTGGAGGCCCTGCGCGGTGCCACCCTGATCGAGTGCCGCCTTGAAACGGGCCGCACGCATCAGGTCCGCGTTCACATGGCGTCAATCGGTCATGCGCTATTGGGAGATCCTGTTTATGGGCGAACTCCTTCTCCGCTTCGACCGATTCTCTCCCGACTCGGTTTTTCCCGCCAGGCGCTCCACGCTGCGGAACTCGGGTTCGTTCACCCCGTTTCACAAGAAAGGGTCCATTTCGTCAGTCCCTTGCCCGACGACATGCGGACACTGATCGACGAACTGCGACACTGAAATCGCAAATCCATGCTAACGTATAGAGGTGGACACAAGCTAAGACGCCTATGAAGGGTCCTAGACCGTGTACCGACCTAGAAAGGACGGATGATCGTGAGCAATAATCGAAACCTGCCGAGTGTCCCGACTTTGGGCGGTGAGCAAAGCCTCAACCGCTACCTGTCGGAGATCCGCAAGTTCCCGATCCTGGCTCCTGAGCAGGAATACATGCTGGCGAAGCGCTATTCGGAACATCAGGATCCGGAAGCCGCGGCGCAGCTCGTCACCAGCCACCTGCGACTCGTTTCCAAGATCGCCATGGGCTATCGCGGCTACGGCCTCCCCGTGTCCGAGCTGATTTCCGAAGGGAACATCGGCCTGATGCAGGGCGTCAAGAAGTTCGAGCCCGAGCGCGGCTTCCGCCTCGCCACCTATGCCATGTGGTGGATCAAGGCCTCGATCCAGGAATATATCCTGCGTTCGTGGAGCCTCGTGAAGATGGGCACGACCGCCGCGCAGAAGAAGCTGTTCTTCAACTTGCGCCGTATGAAGAAGAACCTCGACGCCTACGAGGACACCGACCTGCATCCCGACGACGTCGCCAAGATCGCGACCACGCTGGGCGTCTCGCAGACCGAGGTGGTCAACATGAACCGCCGCATGATGATGGGCGGTGATGCCTCGCTCAACGTCTCGCTGCGTGAAGAAGGCGAAGGCCAGTGGATGGACATCCTGCAGGATGACCGCCCGCTGCAGGACGAGACCGTCGCGGACGCCGAGGAAGCCTCGGTGCGCCACGACATGCTGATCGAGGCCATGGGTTCGCTCAACGAGCGCGAGCGTGACATCCTGACGGAGCGCCGCCTCACCGACGATCCCAAGACGCTTGAGGAACTGAGCCAGGTCTATTCGGTCAGCCGCGAGCGCGTGCGCCAGATCGAGGTGCGCGCCTTCGAGAAGCTGCAGAAGGCGATGAACCGCATCGCCGGCGAGAAGCGCCTGCTGCCGGCTTGATCGAAGCCCTGAAACAATAACGAGAGGCCGGGCCGTCCGCGAGGATGGCCCGGTTTTTTTCATGCCGCCTCTGTGGCCATTTGCCGGGGATGCAGTCTCAGCACGGGCACCCAGAGCAGCGCCAACAGCGCCACCCCGGCGAACGCCCAGAACATGCCGGTGTAGCTGCCGGTGAGGTCATAGATCAGGCCATAGAGCGGCGGCGTCGCCAGCATCGCCAGCAGGATCGCGCCCGAAAGCAGCCCCATCGCCCTGCCCACGCCGCGTTGCCCGAAGATGCGCGGGGCGAGGTAGCTTTCGGCCGGAACCATCATCCCGCCGAACAGCCCGGTTACCGCCACTCCCAGCGCGATCACCTCGTAGCCTGCATGGGCCTGTGTCATGCAGGCCATCCCGGCCGCGAACCCGCCGAGCGCGCAGAGCATCAGCGCTCTTGGTCCGACCTTGTCGGCCAGAGCCGCGAAGCCCAGTTTCGCCACGAAGGCGCAGGCTGCATAGATCGAGATCAGCGGCGCCGCCTGCGCGGCCGTTGCCCCGGTGTCGATGGCGAGTGGAGCGAGGTTGGTGACCATGCCCTTCATCCCCGCCGTCACGATCGAGACGGTCAGCGCAATCATCCAGAACGCCGGGTCAGTCAGGATCGCCCTGGCCGAGATCGGTGCGCGTGCCAGTTCCTCCCGCGCTTGCGATGGTGGTTCCTCTGCACCGTCGGGATTGAGCCCACGGTCCGACGGCCGATCGACCACCATCAGCGCCATCGGGATCATCCAGACCAGCAGCACCACTGCCAGCGCCCGCAGCGCCAAACGCCATTCGAACGCAGCCATCAACCCCGATAGCACCAGCGGGAACACAAAACCGCCCGCCGAAATCCCTGCGATGGCGATGCCGACCGCCCTCCCCCGCTTCTGCGCGAACCAGCGCGAGAGCAGCACCGTAATCGCGACCGGACCGGTCAGCACGTTGGCAGGCGCGATCAGCACCGCGAAGACCACCAGGACCTGCATGAACGAGGTCGTGAGCGAGATCGCCACATAGCCCGACGCGAGAAGCACTCCGCCTGCCACCATCAGGCGGCGGAGCGGAAAGCGGTCCATCACCATGCCCAGCAGCGGCGCCAGCACCGCGCTGGTGCCCGACATCACCGTCATCGCCAGCATCAGCACGGTGCGACTCGGATGGAATTCACGCGCCAGCGGCACCGCGACGATCGAATAGGTCGCCGCCACCATGCCTGTTGCCGCCAGCAGCATGAAGCCGACCGCCACCTGCCTCCACCCCACGCCGAAGGATGCCGCCATGCGCCTGTTCTCCCGTACATCTTATGGCGACGGATTATCCGGAAGAATTGTCCATACTGCAAATGAAACGTCTATATCGCGAATGCATTCATCGGTGGGGCGGAGCGCCTGCCGGTGCTGGCGCAAGGCCGGGCATTTCGACTAGAGAGAAGGCTCCCGACCGCTTCAAAGGCTCGCTGCGTCCATGCGTCTTATTGCCACGATCATCGTCTGGTTCATTGCGATCAGCGTGGGCCTGACGGTGCTCTACCGATTCGTGCCGCCGCCGGTGACGGTGACGATGCTGGTGGACGGCAACGGCATCACCAAGGACTGGGTGCCGCTGAGCCGGATCGACCGCAACATGGTCTCCGCCGTGGTCGCGGCCGAGGACGGCAAGTTCTGCACCCACAACGGCTTCGACACCCAGGCCATCGAAAAGGCCATGGAGCGCAACGCCAAGGGCGGACGCATTCGCGGCGGCTCGACGATCAGCCAGCAGACCGCCAAGAACGTCTTCCTGTGGCAGGGCGACGGCTGGACACGCTATCTGCGCAAGGGCTTCGAGGTCTGGTTCACGTTCCTGATCGAGAACCTGTGGGACAAGCGCCGGATCATGGAAGTCTACCTCAACGTCGCCGAAACCGGCATCGGCACTTATGGAGTCGAGGCCGGGGCGCAGCGCTACTTCGGCAAGTCCGCCGCGCACCTCTCCCCCGCCGAGGCTGGCCGCATGGCCGCTGCGCTGCCGAGCCCCAAGACCCGCTCGGTCAAGAACCCCGCCGGCTTCACGCGCCGCTACGGCAACACCATAGCCACACGCATCGGCACCGTGAAACGCGGCGGCTACGACTCCTGCGTCTACGAATAAGGCGGGTCCTACCGCGTCGGTGCGTACCTGCCCGGCTTCGCCCTGCAAGGTAACAGGTTTACACGGTTTACACGGTCCAGGGGGAAAAGGTGTCACCTTACCCCGGTAAGTGTCACCTTGTGCCGGCAAGGTGTCACCTTGCGAGGGCGACATCGCACCTTGTCCATATCGCACCGCTCCACCAGCCCGAAACCCGAACCTGTGCCGACCGCCTTCCATGGCGTGTATATGGCAGGGTGGCAGGCGAATTTTCATGCGTCCATTCTAGGCCCGGCGGTCCGATGTAGGAAAACGGATTGCGCCTGAGCCATCCCCCTTCCCAGACGAGAGACAACGCGCCGATACAGGACAGACAAAGAAAAAGGGGAGGAACCTTGCGGTTCCTCCCCTCTCTGTTTTCCGTTGCCGGATCGTGCTGGATCAGAAGCCCATCACGAGGGTGGCACTGACGGCACGCGGCGAACCGAAGTTCACAAACGCCGAGCTGGCCGCGGTCGCAACTGCGCCGCTGAACGAGCCAACGTAGAACTTGTCGAACAGGTTCGTCACGTTGAGCTGGATTTCGCTGTTCGCGAGACCCGCCTTCTCCAGCTTGTAGCGCAGGTTCATGTCAACCACGGTGTAGCTCTTGAACTTCACCGAGTTGATGTCGTTCAGATAGCGGTTACCCGTGTACTTCGCCTGGGCGCCGACCTGGAAATCACCGAGGGTGAGTTCCGCACGGCCACCGACCAGCCAGTTCGGCGCAGCGCGTTCACGCTTGCCGCTGGTGTTCAGGTAGAAGTCGCCATCGCTCTGGTAGCAGTAGCCACCAGCCTGCAGAGCGGCGTTGCAGACGCTCGAGGTGGTGACTGCGTCGTTCTGGATCTCCGACTTGATGTACGAAGCGAACGCATAAAGCGACAGCGGCTCGATCGGCTGCACGCCGAGGCTGGCATCGACGCCGTACTTCTTGACCGGGCCGAGGTTCGTGTCGGTCGAGTTGCCGTCGATGTCGGTCGCGGTCACGATGCGGTTCTTGTACTTCGAGTACCAACCCACGATCGCGGCCTGGACCACCGGCGTGCTGTAACGCAGGCTGAGGTCGAAGCTGTCCGAGGTTTCCGGAGTACGGCGCGCGAGCGGGCTGTCGGCGTCATAGTAGAACGTGCCGTAAAGCGCGTCGGTGCTCGGCGACGAGATGTTCTTCGCATAGCTGCCCGCGATGCTCAGTTCCGGGGTCAGCTTGAACACGGCGCCGACGTTCGGCAGCACCTTGTCGTACTTGATCGTGCGCGAACGCGGACCGACCGCGCTCGGGTTGGCGGCGAGGTAGGCATCGACTTCGCTGGCGCCGACGCAGTTCACGTCGCCCGCCGCGTTGCTGGTGATGCAGTTCTGGTTCAGCTCACGCTGGAAGAACGGTGCACGCACACCCAGCAGAACCGTCAGAGCTTCGTCGAAGAACTTGCCGCGATATTCGCCCGAGACCTGGTTCAGCGTCGCGTAGGACAGGCGATCGCGCTTGTCGATGCGGTTGCCGTACTCGTCGAGGATCGGATCGTTGATCGGGAAGACGTCGAACGGCTCGCCGTTGGTCTTCAGGAAGCCGCCCGGACCGGTCTGACGGTGGCGTGCACGGTCGAAGCTGTACGACAGGCGGACGCTGTTGTTCTCGTCCATCTCGTACGCGAGGTTGGCGATCGCAACGAAGCGGCGGGTGTTGGTCTGGCTCGGCGTGAGAATGCGCACGGCATCGCCCGAACCGGTGACGCCGTCGCCGTTGAGGTCGACGTCGCCGTAGTAGTAGTAGGTCGAGCTGCTGTTGCTGATGCTCGACTCACGACCGTAGAACGCGCCGGTATAACCCTGCGAGTTGTAACCCTCGAAAGCGACGCTGGTGCCGCCACCGTTCGCCTTGACGGTCTGGTAGGCCGCGTCGACCGAGAAGGTCAGCTTGTCGTTCAGGTGGAACAGCGAGTTCAGGCGGATGTTGCCGGTGTTCGACGGATTGTAGCGACGCTCGAACGACGAACCGCAGCTGTTGGGTGCATCGGGGAACGCACCGGTGTAGCCCGGCGTGTCGCTGTTGGGACCGGTCGTGCAGGGAATGCCGCCGGAAACGTCGTAAAAGCGCTCATCCTTGTCGAGCGTGATCGCCTGCGCGCTCAACGGTGAGCCGCCGAAGTTGTTGCGGTTCACGTTGTAGTGACCGGCGATCGAGATGAAGTCGCCGTCCGAGCCGATCGGCTGGTAGATCTTGGCGTTGAACTGCTTCTTCTCAACCTTGCCGTAGTTGGCGAAGGTGGCGCCGTTGCGCGCGTACGAGCCCGAGAACCAGGCCTTGGTGCCGGCCGAGGTGAACTCGCCGGTCTCGACCTTGGCGAAGAAGCGCTGGAACGAACGGTCTTCGCCGCCCGAGCCTTCGGCTGCGATGTCGCCGTAGGTCATGCTGGTCATGACGCCGAATTCGTCGTCAGGAACCTTGGTGTTGATGTTGACGGTGCCGCCGACGGCCGCAGGCGTCGGGCTGTCGACGTCGGTCGAACCCAGGTTGACGTTGACGCGCTCGATCAGCTCGGCATCGACCTGCTGGTTCGTGTAGATCGCGTAGTTGCCCGAATCGTTGAGCGGGATACCGTCGAAGGTCTGCGAGATACGGCTCGAATCGAAGCCGCGGAT
>JASGGD010000044.1:0-27918 GCA_047605225.1 Novosphingobium sp. | reverse complement strand
TCCACGAATCGCTCAACCTGGCGGCCTTGTGGGATCTGCCGGTGATCTTCGTGTGCCAGAACAACCGCTACGCCGAGCACACCAGCTTCGCCGCTTCGACCAAGGTGGAGAAGCTCTCCACCCGCGCCGCCGGCTACGCCATGGAAGGCGTGACCGTCGACGGCAACGAACCCGACGAGATGTACGGCGCCGCCAAGCTGGCGATCGAACGCGCCCGCGCTGGCGAGGGCCCGACCCTGATCGAGGCGATCACCTTCCGCTTCAACGGACACCTCGTCGGCGATGCCGCCGGCTACATCCCGCGTGAGGAACTGGCCGCCGCCAAGGCCAAGGATCCGGTCCCCGCGCTGCGCCAGCGCATCCTGGCTGAAGGTCTCGTCCCCGAAGCCGACCTCGCCGCGCTCGAAGCCGACATGAAGGCCGCGATCGATGCCGCCGTGGCCGCCACGTACGCCGCTCCGTTCCCGGAGATCGCCGAACTGAAGCGCGACATCTTCGCGCACGAACTCGCCTGAGGCCCGCCATGACCGACACCAAGAAAATGAACATCATCGAGGCCATCAACCGCGCCCTCCACGACGCGTGCGAGGCCGATCCCAAGGTTCTGGCGCTGGGCGAGGAAGTGGGCGACAAGGAAGAAGGCGGCGTCGTCGGCGTCACCAAGGGCCTTTCGACCAAGTTCGGCGACGACCGCATCAAGTCCACGCCGATCTCCGAGCAGGCGATCATCGGCGCCGCGATCGGCGCCTCGCTGGTCGGCTATCGTCCGGTGGCGGAGATCATGCTGATGAACTTCATCACCATCGCGATGGACATGGTCACCAACCACGCCGCCAAGCTGCGCTTCATGTCGGGCGGCCAGACCAACGTGCCGATCGTCATCCGCACCATGACCGGCGCCGGCTTCTCCAACGGCGGCCAGCACAGCGATTATCTGGAGGCGTGGTTCGCGCATACGGCAGGCATCAAGGTGGTCGCCCCCAGCAATGCCGCCGACGCCTACGGCCTGATGCGCAGCGCGATCGAGGATGACGATCCCGTCCTCTTCATCGAGCCGATGACGCTGTACTGGACGCAGGCGGAAGTCGATTTCCAGAAGATCCCGCTAGGCAAGGCCAGGATCGTGCGCGAGGGCACCGACGTCACCATCGTCTCCTACGCGACCGGTGCCGCGCACAGTGCCGCCGCTGCCGCCAAGCTGGCCGAGGACGGCATTTCCGCCGAAGTCGTCGACTTGCGCACGGTGTCGCCGTGGGACCGCGAGACGGTGCTGGCCTCGGTCGCAAAGACGGGGCGCGCGGTCATCGTCCACGAAGCCGTCAAGGAGTTCGGCGTGGGTGCGGAGATCACCTCGGTTCTGCAGGAGGAACTCTGGGGCACGCTGAAGGCCCCGGTGCAGCGCGTCGGCGGCATGTACAGCCCGGTGCCGTACTCCAAGCCGCTGGAAACCGCCTTCGCGCCCAATGCCGATGCGGTGATCGCCGCAGTCCGCAAGGCCATGGCCTGAACGCAAATGGCCGCCGGAAATCCGGCGGCCTCGACCTTGGGAGATGTCCGCGATGCTTCGATCCGCCGACGACGAGAGCTATCTCGTCGAACTTGCCGACGGCGTCCTGCGCCTCTCGTTCAACCGGCCGCAGTTCGGCAATGCGACGCCGCAGCAGGCGGTGCCGCAACTGATCGCGCTGTTTCAGGCGGCGCGCGAAGACCCGTCGGTCCGCGCCGTCCTGGTGCGCGGAGAGGGCCGGATGTTCTCCGCCGGTGGCGACGTCGCTTCGTTCTCGCGCTCGCTGGAGATGGACAAGGCCGCGCGCCAGGCCGACTTCGCCGAGCGTCTGCCGCGCCTGCGCAAGCTGGTGGAGGCGGTGATCGCCTTCGACAAGCCGATGATCTCGGCCATTCGCGGCGCGGTGGCGGGGGCGGGGCTGCTCTATCCGCTCGCCTCGGATGTGGTGATCGGCGAGCCCGACGCGAACTTCGTCTTCGCGCACCAGCGCATCGGCCTCAGCCCGGACGGCGGCGTGACCGCGCTGCTGCCCGATGCCGTGGGCGTGCGCACTGCGCGGCGGCTGCTGCTGACGGCAGCGAAAGTGGATGCCACCGAAGCCCTGCGGCTGGGCCTGCTCGACGAAATCGTCGCCGAGGGTACGCTGGAAGAGGCCACGGCGAAACTGGCCCGGCGCCTTGCCAGAGCGCCGCAATTCGCGGTGCGTACCGCCAAGCGCCTCGTCACCCGGTACGCCGCCGGGACCAGCATCGGCGAACAGCTCGATGCGGAGACCGCAGGCATCGTCGAAGCGGTCGGTGATCCGGATTTCGACGAGGGCGTACGCGCCTTCATCGAGAAGCGTCCGGCGACCTTTCCCTCGACCCTGTGACCATGCTTCCCCGCCGGCGGTTCGCCATCTTCCGGCGGGAACCGGGCTGCGTCAGCTACGCTCTTCGACCAGATAGATGAAGCCGCGCGACTGCGCCCGCCGCGCCTCGGCGTAAGGCGCGTACTCCTCGCTCCGCATCAGGCCGTGCGCCGCCTCCGCGCTGGGGAATTCGAGGATCGTCAGGGAATCGGGCAATTCGCCCTCCCCCTCGATCCGCTCGGGCGGGAACGACTGCGCAAGGTAGCGCCCGCCCCAGCGGGCGATCATGGCCGGGACATCGCGCCGGTACGCACGCGCCCAGTCCAGCCGCTCGTACCGCAGGTCGACGATCATGTAGACGGCCATGTTTTCTCCTTTCAGTACTGGCCGCTGCCCGCGATCGGCGCGGCTTCTCCGGCAGGCGCCGCAAGCAGCAGGAACGTCAGCACGACGGGCACGAAGCCGAGGATCAGGCCAATCGTGGGAATTGCCGCATAGCCCGTCCCCGCAATCGTCCACACCGTCCATCCCGCGACGATGACCGCCAGCACTAAGGCAGCAATGCGTACGCCGCCCGGAACCGTCAGCGAACGTAAAGCCCCTGCCCTGCGGCCGAGGAAGAATCGCGGCCAATCCCCTTGCGCCTGCCACACCGCGCGCAGCACATAGACAGCCACGACGATGTTGCCCCACCACATCACCATCCAGACCCAGCAGATCCGGTCGAGAACGCGGCCGCCCTTCTCGCGAAAGAGCATCCAGCCGGACATGAACAGCAGCCCGGTGACAAGATCGTTGTTGATGAACAACTGCCACGGGTTGCCGGCTCCGGCATTGAACACGTCGAAGCCGACACCGTGATCCATGCCGTCGTTGACCAGGATGTTGGCCATGAGCCCGCTCATGACCGCGATCACCAGCCATCCGAGTATGCGAGGCCCCTTCATCGTGGCCATCCCCTTGCTTGCGGTGCGGTCGTTAAGCCGCGCTGCGACATCTTCCAGACGTAGTCGTTCCACTGGACTTCCTGGCTTTCGCCGTAGCCCGTCCGCCCGTTCCAGTCCCATTTCACCAGGCCGATGTGACAGGTCATGTTCGACCATCCGCCCCACGGGGCCTGCGCGACGATTTCGCCGGTGAGGTGGTAGGTATCACCGCTCTCGTCTTCGAACGTGTAGTCGTGCGATATCGGGGCGAAGCGGTCGGCGGTGCGCTTGGTCAGCTTCGATGCGTTGCGAACGCGGCGTTGCTCGCCGTTCACGACGACCCATCCGTCGTTGAACACCCGACCGGGGACAGGCAGGATGCCCTTCCAGTCCGGGTCGCGATCCGGATCATCGTGCGAGCCGACGTTGAAAGCAAAGTCGTCGCCGAAAGTGCCCGTCACCCAGGTATAGGGCGGTGCCGGGTTGTGGTTCTCCGGACGCGGTTCCGCCCAGCTGCGATCGCGCACCGCCGAGCAGTCCACCGGATACGTCTCGCCCCGCAGGGTCAGCGTGCCGGTGACGTGCATGACCTGTTCGAAGTGCTTGTTGTTGGCCCGCATGATCGGCACGCCCATCGCGCGGATATCCACGTCGACGCTCGTCTCGCGCTGGGGATCGGCGAACGTCAGCCGCACATGCTCCAGCGGCTTGATCGTCTCCACCCGCATGCCGTTGGGCACCTTGATGTCGCTGCCGTCGCCGATGATAGCGATTGAGTTGAAGTCGCGGAACTCCAGCAGTTCACAGGCGAGATGGCTGGTCTTGATGCCCTTGAAGATCATCAGCCCCGCGGTCACCGTCTTCAGCGTGGGGTGGACCCAGCAATAGGCGAAACAGTTGATCGCAGCTTCGGGCACATGGAAGTTCCAGTACCACGTCTCCGTCAGCGAATCGACGGGCTCGCCGGTCCCATGGAAATACTCGTCTTCAGGCCGGTGCTGGCCGAAGCCGCCACCCAGGTTGCTGTTCCAGTCCGTGTCGGACACCGCGCTCTCCATCGCTCTTTCACTGTCGGCGCAGAGATAGAACGCTGACACATGATATGCTAGCATCTTTTTGCTTGCGAAGACGCCGGGAACGCGCGAAGCCCTGCACCAAGTCGCCCGCCCGTGGCCGGCAACAGCACGATACAAGGAGAGAACCATGGAAGTACCCGTCAAGGAAACCCCCTGGGAAGGCGAATTCCCGGATCTCCCGAACTGGAGCGAAAACTTCTGCCTGGCCGGGTTCGATCCGAAGTCCGGGGTCGGCTTCTGGTTCCACATGGGCCGCTGGCGGCACGACCTGACGATGTTCCGCGAACTGCTGGTCGTGCGCCTGCCAGACGGCACCGTCATGGCGCATCGCGGCATCGGCAACGCCTTCTCCGCCAAGGACGGCCCCGGCGGCCCGCATTTCGCGATCCGTATCCTCGAGTCCGGACGCAAGCTGTCCTATACCTTCAACGGCGGCGTCATGCGCGTGCCCGCCAAGACCCTGTTGGACGGCATCATCGGTGACGGACGCCGCACCCCGATGACCTTCGATCTGGTATTCGAGTCCGACGCCGACATCTGGGATCTGCACAAGGTCGGCAGTCTGCAGGAATTTCTGCCCGCCGGCCATATCGAGCAGCCTGGCCGCCTGACCGGCGAGTTTCGCATCGGCGCGAAGGTCTATCCCTTCGACGCCACCGTCAACCGCGACCACAGCCTCGGCGCGCGCGACAATGTCGATCTGCACAGCCACCAGTGGCTACAAGGGTACTTCGAGAACGGCATATCGTTCATGCTGTTCGACGCCAAGACCAAGAGTAACGGCAAGGTCGTTTTCTCGGAGGCCATCGTCTACGAAGGCAACAAGAGCTTCGAGGCGAAGATCGAATCGATCGACCGCTGCGAGGACGTGAACCGTGACGAGGAACCGATCCGCATAGTCCTCAGCTACGAGAACGGCACCCTGACGATCGACACCGCCGGCTATCACGGCAGTTCCTACCTTTCGCTGGTTTCGCCGAACGACATGTACGTCGGCGTCTACCCCAGCGATCCCGGCCCGACGGTGGTGCTGGACGAGCAGTCCGTCACGCTTACCCTCAACGGTTCGGTCAAGGGTTACGGCTGCTACGAGCGCACTATCCCGGGCGAACACCGCCACGAGGATTGAGCGCTTTCGCCCGGGCATCACAGTGCCCGGGCATTATGCCCGACTTGTCGATCAGCACCGGTTCTGATATTTGTATCTTAGCATACGATCTGCGCCTTCGCAGGCGCGTTTCGGGAGAGAAAAACGATGTCCTCGATGGTGAAGGACGGCCGCGTACGCGGCTATGGCAGCGATGAGCGTCCCTTGCTGGGCGCCTTGTGGAGCCGCGACACCGCGCCGAACGACGCAGTGCGCGCACTGGGCGACTATGAGCCTGACAACCGGCAGATCGATTATCGCAAGTACCACGACCCTGCCTTCTTCAAGGCCGAACTGGACACGATCTGGTCGCGGCAATGGCTTCTGGCATGCCGGGAGGAGGACATCCCCGAAGTCGGGGACCGCGTGCCCCTGAACATCGGCCCACACTCCTACTTCATCGTCCACCACGCGCAAGGCGAGTTCAAGGCTTTCCACAACAGCTGCCTTCACCGCGGGACGATGCTCTGCAAGGGCAAGGAGCAAGCGGCGACGATCCGCTGCCCTTACCATGCCTGGGAATGGAACAACGATGGCCGGCTCAAGCGCATCCCCAGCCACTGGGACTTCCCACAGATCACGCGCCTCAATGGTGCGCTGCCGGAGGTGAAACTGGAGCGCTGGGGCGGCTTCATCTTCATCAACGCCGATCCCGATGCGCTGCCGCTCGCCGATGCGCTGGGGCCGGTGCCAGAGCACTTCAAGGACTTCGCACCGGAAAAGCGCTATACCAAGGCACGCTTCCGCAAACTCGTCCATGCGAATTGGAAGACGACGCAGGAGGCCTTTCAGGAATCCTACCACGTCTATGCGACGCACCCCGAGGGCGTGCCGTTCACGGGCGACAGCCAGTCGCAATACGATATCTTTCTGACACCGATGGGGGCGGTGGGGCGTGAATCCGTCCCTTCCGCAGTCCCGAGCATGCACGCGGACTCCAGCGCCACGGCATTGGCCGCGGCGATGGCGGCGGCGCAGGTGCAGCAATTGTGGCACTATCCCGAGGCTTCGCTCCCCGAGATCGACCCCACGCATGATATCCGTGCACAGTTGGGCGACTGGGCGCGCTCGGCCTACGAGCAGGCTTACGGCCGCAAGACGGCGCAGCCGGACGCCGTCATGATCGACAGCCCGCTGTACTTCGTCTACCCGCACAGCACGTTCTGGCTCTCGGAGGCGGTGCCTTTCGTCTACCAGTTCCTGCCGCACGAAACCGATCCGGATTACTGCTATTTCGACGTGCGACTACTGATGCCCTGGCGTGAAGGTGAGCCCCGCCCCCCCGCAGCCGAACCGATCGTCATCGGCGAACATGAGAGCATCATGGAAAAGGCGCCAGCCTACAGCTTCCTTGCCATGATCTTCGACCAGGACATGAGCAACCTGCCGCTGGTCCAGCGCGGCCTCAAGGCGGCAGATCCCAAGGCGCCGCATTCTCGCCTGGGTGCCTATCAGGAAAGCATCATCCAGACCTGGCATGAACTGATCGACCGCGACATTGCCCGATGATCGCGTTTTGACCGATTTACCGGGGGCGGCCAAGGCCGCCCCCTTTTGACCACACGCCTAACGCAACACGCGCGCGGCGAACTCTTCCACGAAGCGCCGCTTGTCGTCGAAACTGGAACGCAGCACGCCCAGAGCATGGTCGATCGGACCGACGTGGAGTTGCGTCACCCCCATATCCACTGCGGATCGATAGTCGTCGAGCGTCGGCAAGGTACCATCGTCCCTACGCGCGAGGCCGACCATGAATTCGAACGGCTCGTCGAGCCTTCCCGCTTCCCTGCGGCCTTCGTTGATAAGCGCGATCTGGCCCGGCAGGTCGGTAAGGCGGGTCGTCATTCCCATCCACCCATCCGCGATCCTGCCGGTGCGACGCAAGGCTGCCGGCACCACCGAACCCATGTAGATCGGGATCGGCCTGCGCGGCCGCGGCTCCGCATAAGTCGCGGGGAAATCGAAGTGAGCGCCATGATGCTCGACCGGCCCCGGTCCCCACAGCTTGCGCAGGATTTCGATCATCTCGACGGTGCGCGGCACCCGCGAAGCCCACTCGACCCCGGCAGCGTCATACTCGTCCCGCATCCATCCGGTACCCACGCCCAGCACGAAGCGATCCCCGCTGAGACGGGCCAGCGTTGCCGCACCCTTGGCGATCAGGAACGGGTTGGTGCGATTGGCCAGCACCATGATGCACGACCCGAACTGCAGCGTTCGGGTCCGCGCCAGGACTGCGCCGCCGAACGCGAAGATATCGGGGAAGACATAGTCCATCGGCAGCGGTGCGCGCTCGTTGGGATCGTGATTATCGGAGCCTGCAGGCATGAACCAGTGATCATCGCCGACGACGCCGTGGAACCCCAGTTCCTCGGCCAGAATCGCAAGCTCGAGGCCTTCTTCGGGCGGCGTGTTGTGAATGTGTAGCCAGAATTTCATTGCTGTCTCCCACACGAATCAAAAAGGGAGCGGCCAGCGCAAGCTGCCCGCTCCCGAAAGTGGTCTTGCAACTACGCTTAGAACTTGAAGACCAGTTCGCCGCCGAAGGTACGCGGAGCACCCGGTGCCGACGAGTAGGCCGAACCCGAAGCCTGCGCATAATAGTTGATGTTGAACTTCTCGTCGGTGATGTTCTTCATCCACAGACGCAGGGTGAAGTGCTCCTGAGAGGCCGGCGTCAGCGAGATCGAGCCGTCGAGCAGGAGGTGCTCCGGTTCCTTGATGACGTTGTCAGCATCCCAGTTGAACCGCGACGCGTAGTTGGCGGTCAGGTTGAAGCTGGCCTCACCGAACGCGAAGTCATGCGTATAATCGATGCTGGAGCTGAACTTCCACTTCGAGGCATAAGGCATGTAGTTGCCGGCGCAGTTGGTGGTCAGCTGATCGAGGTTGCCCGGCGCCACGGTCGAATACTGGTATGTCGCACAACCATCGAACTTGCGGAACTTGGCGTCGAGGTATGTCCCCGCGAGCCGCAGCGTAAGTCCTTGTGCCGCCGCCACCGTCAAGTCGAACTCTGCACCCTTGGTACGCGCGGTACCGGCGTTCTGCAGGAACACGAGGCCGTTGCGCTGCGCCTGCACCTGCGCGTCGCTGATGTCATTCCAGAACAGCGCACCGTTCAGGCGGATCGTGCGACCTGCAAATTCGGACTTGAAGCCGATTTCGTAGGCATCGACGACTTCCGGATTGAGCGCCGCCGAGTCCAGCGGAAGCGTATTGAACGTCCCTGCCTTGTACCCCCGCGCGTAGTTCGCATATATCATCGCATCCGGGCCGATCTTCTGATCGATATTGGCCTTCCAGGTCAGCTTCTTGGTCGTCTTGCTGACATCATCGTTCGGTGCATCGCAAGTACCGTTCAGCGTGCCGCCGAAGAATGTAGCCGCCAGAATGTTCGAACAATTATTGTTGGCATCAAAAATCTGGTCCGTGAACGTCACCGAATCCGCGCCGAGTACGCCCGGCAGGAAAGTAATGTCGGTACGCCCTTCGCCTCGCACCTTGTCGATCGTATAACGCAGCCCCGCCGTGATGTTGGTGGTGTCGGTGATCGGATACGTGATCTGGCCGAAGGATGCGTAGGACTTGACCTTCTGATGACCGTAGATGTTCAGGTGATCGATGCCGCTCCCGGTCATGCCCGGCCCGTAGATCGTGGTCGGATCGAAGCCGCCGTCGGCATTCAGGTAGAACAGGCCGAAGATCCAGTTCACCGGTGAGCTTGGCTTCGCCTTGATCTGGAATTCCTGCGAGAACTGCTTGTCGACGATGTTCAAGTCGTAGCGAGTCCAGTCATAGGGCGAATAGTTACCCGCAGATGCGTAGAGTTCGTCGTTGTTGCGGTAGGCCGTGATGCTGACCAGATCCGCGAAGCCCAGTTCCTGATCGATGCGCCCCGAGAAGCCGTAACCTTCCGACTTGTCATACTGCTGCTGTGTGTCGCCCAGCGCAACGTCGTAGAAGCCCAGTTCGGGAAGCTCCTGCGACGGAGTTGGGAACACGCCCGGCAGATTTGCGAAACCGTTGTGCGCCGGATCGGGCGAACCGCCGACGGTTCCGGGGAACGGGCGCGAATAGATGCCGATCTGGCTCCAGCTTTTTTGATAGTAACCGATGAGCTTGACCGCAGTCGTGTCGGTCGGCTCCCACAGAATCTTGCCGCGAGCGCTGAAGCTGTGCCCCTTCCAGTAGTCCTCACCGCCAGGCTGATAGCCGAGCGAGGTATCCAGCGGATCGACCAGCTTCTTGTTGCGGCCCCATCCCTGATCCTGATTGTGGTAGGAGACCGATACGTTGGCAGCCAGCGTATCGGTGACGGGCAGGTTGGCGTAGAGCTTGGCATCCATCGTCTGATAATTGGCGTAGCCGATGCGCGCTTCGAGCGCGGGCACGAAAGTCGGATCACGGGTGTAGATGGAAATGACGCCGCCGCTGGCGTTACGTCCGAACAGCGTGCCCTGCGGGCCTTTCAGCACCTCGACTCGGTCGATGCTGGCAAGATCGAAGAATGGCGCCGACGCGCGGACGAAGTAGACGTCGTCGATATAAACCGGAACACTGGCTTCATTACCCGACGTCGTGACCGGGTTGCCGATGCCGCGAATGAAGGTGGTGACAGTGCCCGTCGCCTGACCGATCTGCAGCGCGGGATCGATACGGTTAAGTTCGGCAACCTGCGTGATGCCCTGCGTCTGCAGCGCCTGACCGGAGACGGCAGTCACGCTGAGCGGCGTGTCCTGAACGTTCTCCGCACGCTTCTGCGCCGTGACGACGATTTCCTGAAGGCCGACGTTGGAGGTCGCATCCTGCGCGTAAGCCGGCGCAGCGGAAATAGCAGCCAAGGCTGCTCCGCCAAGAAGCGCAGCGCGGACGCCAAAATGGGATTTGCGGATGGACATGATGACGCTTTCCTCCCCCAGAGCAAATAATCTGCCGCGCAGCGCGGTCTGGGTTCCGCGGCGCCATTTTCCTTTTGGACCTGCAGCGACCAACGGCGATTTTCGCTCATTCAGTCGCAACAGGACGTACGCCATCTCGCAACTCGAGATCAAAACAGGCTGCTTGGATACCGTATGCACGCGAACTTATATCTTCACTTACGATGCGTCAACGGTCGGTGAATATTTTGAATGAACATGTGCAGCGCATTTTAGCGCTCCGTGGCACAAATATCGCACCGCGCCTCAGTACCCTCCATCGTCAGCCTGCGGGCATGAACCAGGTGAGATCGGGCAGATGCGCCGAGACGGTATCAGTGAAGCATGGCGGTCGCTTTTCGAGAAAACTGGCCACGCCTTCGCGCACGTCCGCAGATCGGCTCTGCCAATAAAGACCTTCGCTTTCGACTCGATGCGCCAATGCCGGATGATCAGCCGTCAGCCCCTGCCACAGCATGCGCCGCGTCAAAGCGACCGAGACCGGCGAAGTGTGCTCGGCAATCTCAGCGGCCAATTGCTGCGCAGCAGACAACACGTGCTGCGCAGGAAGTACGCGCCCGACCAATCCCGCCGACAATGCCTCGGACGCGGTTATCGTCGCGCCGCGCAGCGTCCAGTCGAGCGCCCGCGCGATGCCCACAAGCCGGGGCAAAAACCAGCTCGACGCCGATTCCGGGACGATACCGCGGCGGGTGAACGGAAAGGCGAACTTCGCGTCCTCACTGGAGATGCGAAAGTCTGCCGCCAGCGTCATGGTGACGCCGACACCGGCAGCCGAACCGTTGAACGCTACGATCACCGGTTTGAGCATCTCGAACAGCCGCAAGGTGATGACGCCCCCGAAATCGCGGAATTGCGGGTCGGACCAGTCGAACGGCGCGTCCGCCTTAGCCCCCCCTGACAGCGCCGACGTACCCGGCGAAAGGTCTGCACCGGCACAAAACGCGCGACCGGCCCCGGTAAGGATGACCGCACGCACCGAATCATCTCTGTCGAGCCGATCGAGCAGCGCGACAAAGTCACGCGCCATCGTGCGTGTCATGGCGTTCAACCTGTCGGGGCGATCAAGCACGATCGTCGCGACTGCCCCATCCTGTTCCAGACGCAAAGCCTTTGTTGCATCGCATTCTTCCCGGCTATCGCCTGTCGGTTCCCGATCGCCGTCAGGCATCGCGCAACTGCCCGATCTCGACATTGGCAAGCCCTTCTTCACCGGTTTCCTCGCACCGGACGTGGCACATGTTCTCGACGTTCAGATAGACCTTCGCGCCAGGCTTCTGGGAATGCAGCGGAAGGCGCGCAAAGGCATTGCCGACGTCAGCCACCAGCGTGAATGTCTCACCGCCGTAAGTCGTCGTCCGGAATACAACCTTCTGTGGCATTCCCTCGGGGCCTTCGCCGATGTTCTCGATCTCGAGCGCGGTGATCGCCTCGTTTCCTTCCGCACGCGCGACATAACCCTCCGCCGTCATGTTCATCGGCCGAACCGTGTTGCGCACCCGCATGAGGTGGAAGCCCATGCTCGGGAAATTGAAGAATGACCAGTTATGGTCGAGGGTCATCTGGTCATTGCGCATGCCCCAACTGTGATCGCGGTAGCCCGAGCCCTCCACGTCCAGAGTGGTCCCCGCGAATTCGCCGGTCTTGAAGGAGACGCGCCCGGCCGCGTTCATGCACTGCCCCTGATGCCGGAAGGAATTGCGCTCGAAAGCGGTGTTTTCCGACACCGAGAACCAGTCAGGATTGACGTCGGCACAGGCCTGAAAATCGAACAGGTGCATCCGGCGCGTGAAGGTGAGCGCAGCAGCGACGTTCTCGTCCTCGAACTCGATCAGGAATTCGGTCTGAGGTTTGAGGAAGTTCAGCGTCAATCCGCTAAGCACGAGTCGCTTCTGGTGCTCGAACGGCGCCGGCATCGCCACCTCCTTGCCGCTGACAAGCGTGCGCCCCTTGTGCAGCACGGTGAACGAAGCGAAGGCGCGCTCGTATGTCGGCTCGATGGTTGAATGGGCCAGGCAGCACAAATCCCGCTCGGGGTCCATGAACACCCAGAAGTAGTTCTCCTTCCATCGCAGCCAGGCCCGCGCCGGGACGGTATGCGGATAATCTTCATGAAGTAGCATGCCGCGATCTCTCCCATCGTGCACAGCCACATTAGTATACTAGCAAACTATACGCCGCAAGAGACGAGACCCCTTGCTTCTGCGCCTTTCGCTCATCATAGGGTGGTGGAATGACCAAGGCCGCCAAACGCGAATCGAATAGCAGACCCACCGTAAAGCCGTTCCGGTTCGGCTTTCTGGTCCACGATGTGTCGCGCATGCGGCGCACCCTCTTCGACGACGTGATGCGTACGCGCGGGGTGACGCGCTCGCAATGGTCGGTCCTCGCCACTCTTTCGCGGGTTGGGCGCGATGGTATGATGCAGGTCGATCTCTCGCGACATATGGACGTGGGCAAAGTGACGATCGGCGGCCTCGTTGATCGTCTGGAAGCGGCAGGCTATGTCGAGCGCCGTCCTGATGCAGAAGATCGGCGGGCCAAGCGCGTATTCATTACCGAAGCCGGCTTTGAAGTGATCGGCGAGATGCAGAAGGCCGGTAACAAATTGAACAAGAAGATTCTTGCCGGTGTCTCGCCGGAAGATCTGAAAACCACCGAAGAAACACTCGCGCTCGTGAAAGCGAACATCCGCGAGATGCTCAAGGGCGACTGACGACCCGAACGTCAGACCGGCACCGCGATTCGCAGAAACGCTTGTGCCGCAGGCGCCCTTGAGGCGCGCCCCTGAGCTTCGCGGCGATCGGTCAGCGAAAGGATGGGGATGGACGACAGGCTCTACAGCAAAGTGGACATCGATGGCCCGGTGGCCGTCGTGACAATCGATCGCGCAGCACGGATGAATGCGCTTCATCCCGCCGCGCATCATGAACTTTCAGCGGTTTTCGACGACCTGACCCGGATGCCGGACTTGCGCGTCGTCATCGTAACAGGGGCTGGAGAACGCGCATTCTGCAGCGGCTACGACCTCAAGGACAACCTCGAAACCGGCGTGATGGAGATCGCCGAGACCGGCTTCGCGGGCTTCAACGGACGGACCGATTATCCCCTGCCCGTGATCGCCGCTGTCAACGGAATGGCCTTGGGCGGTGGATTTGAACTCGCTCTGGCCTGCGATTTCATCATTGCTGCCGAGCATGCAACGTTCTCCCTGCCCGAGCCCAAAGTCGGATGGGCAGCAGTGGGCGGCGGGGTCCAGCGCCTGCCGCGCGCAGTCGGCATGAAGCGTGCGATGGACATCATCCTTACCGGCCGGACGGTGGATGCCGCAGAAGCCTTCGCGATGGGTCTCGTCAGTGAAGTCGTTCCTGCAGACGAATTGCTGACGACCGCGCGCCGATGGGCGGATCAGATCGTCGCCTGCGCCCCTCTGGCGCTACGCTGCTCGCGCGAGGTCGCCTATGCCTCATTCGATATGCCGCTGGAGCGGGCGCTCGACATGAGCATCTTTCCCGGTTCGGACGCGGTCATCGTCAGCGAAGACGCGATCGAAGGCAAGCGTGCCTTCGTCGAACACCGAAAACCCGAATGGAAAGGCCGATAGGATCAACCAGACAAGGAGAATTTCGTGCCCGACAATCTGCAAAAGACGCTCGATTTCATCGCGCTGTGGAGCCGCATGGACATCGAGGAAATCCTGGCGGCGCTGGCCCCGGATTGCATCTACCACAATATGCCCTGGCCACCCCTGACAGGCCACGACGCGATTCGCGATGGGCTGGCCACCTTTCTCGGCAGCGCGCGTGAGATCGACTGGCGCGTGCTCCATGCCGCTCAAAGCTCGGACGGCACTGTCCTTACCGAACGACTCGATCGCTTCCTGATCGGCAAGACATGGCTGGAAATGCCGGTGATGGGCATTTTCGAATGGCGCGATGGACGCATCGCGCATTGGCGCGACTATTTCGATTCGGCGCAGTTCGAAGCCGCCATGGCCGCACTCGGCTGAAGCCACCCATGGCGCGCCTGAAGGCCGGCGCCCCTTATCCCCAAATCGTAACGGCGATGCACCGTGCATCGTAGGCATTGCAGTCGAGGATGGAAGCATATAGTACGCTTACGGACGAAACGATAACGGACTAAGTCGTGACCATAGGCGTAGGCATCATCGGCATCTCTCCCGGACGCAGTTGGGCGGCGCTCGCGCATGTCCCGGCGCTGCGTGCTCTGCCGGACTTCGAGATAAGGGCACTGAGCACGACGCGGCAGGAAAGCGCCTTAGCGGCGGCGGCCGAATTCGGCGTCACCAAGGCGTATGACAACCATGCAGCGCTAGTGAACGATCCCGACGTCGATCTGGTCGTGGTGACGGTCAAGGTGCCCCATCATCTGGAACTCGTGACGGCAGCGATCGAGGCCGGCAAGCACGTCTACTGTGAATGGCCGCTCGGCAGCGGCCTGGCCGAGGCGGAGCAGATGGCAGCGCTGGCGCAGGCGAAAGGCGTCGTCGGCGCGGTCGGCCTGCAGGCGCGCTCGGCCCCGGCCGTCGGCTACCTACGCGACCTGATAGCCGATGGATACGTGGGCACGGTGCTGTCGAGCACGCTGGTGGGATCGGGCATGAACTGGGGCGCCTTCATCGACCAGCCCAATGCCTATACCGCGCAGAAGGCCAACGGTGCTACGCTTCTGTCGATCCCGTTTGGCCACACGCTCGAAGCCGTCGCCTGCTGCCTTGGCGAGTTCGCGTCGCTCAATGCCGTTCTCGCAAATCGGCGCGACAGTTTCACCCTCGTCCCGGACGGCGTACTGCAACCGATGACCGCCGAGGACCAGGTGCTCGTATCCGGCACGCTCGAAAGCGGCGCGACGATGGCGATCCATTACCGGGGCGGGTTCTGCCGCGGCACCAATTTCCGTTGGGAGATCAACGGGACCGAAGGCGATCTGGTGGTCACCGCAGACGCCGGGCATGCCCAGATGTTTCCGCTCACGATCCGTGGTGCGCGCGGCGAGGAAACCGCGCTGTCGCCGCTGGCCGTTCCCGAAAAGTACAAGTGGAGCCCGGGCGCGGACGGCTTCGCCGAGAACGTGGCCCAGGCCTTCGCGCTGCTCGCAGGCGACTTGCGAGACGGCACTTCCAATTGCCCGACCTTCGACGACGCAGTGCGCCGCCATCGGCTGCTCGACGCGGTCGAGCGCGCGGCGGCGAGCGGCTGCCGGGCAACGCCCTGACCTGAATTTCATCGATTATCACAGTGAGGACAGAATAATGAGCTTTCTTGAAGGGAGAGTCGCGATTGTCACCGGCGCCGGCCGCGGCGTAGGGCGGACTTATGCGCTGAAGCTGGCCGAATACGGCGCCAGAGTGGTCGTGAACGACCTTGGCGGTGACGCAGCCGGCGGCGGAGCGGATCTGACACCGGCCCAGGAGGTCGTCGAGGAGATCAGGGCCAAGGGTGGCGAAGCTATCGTCAACGGGGGAGACGTATCCGACTGGGGCAATGCACGCGACATGGTGCAACAGGCCGTGGACACCTTCGGCAGGCTGGACGTGCTCATCAACAATGCCGGGATCCTGCGTGATCGCATGCTGGTGAACATGACCGAGGAAGAGTGGGACATCGTCATCAAGGTCCACCTCAAGGGCACCTTCGCACCGACCCATCATGCCGCCAACTATTGGCGGATGGAAAGCAAGGCCGGACGCCAGCCTGACGCGCGTGTTATCAATACGACGTCCCATTCGGCGCTCTTCGCGAATATCGGTCAAGCCAACTATGCCGCCGCCAAGGGTGGTATCGCCAGTTTCAGTCAGGTGGCGGCCCGCGAACTCCAGCGCATCGGCGTCACCGTGAACGCCCTCGCTCCGCGCGCGGAGACGCGCATGACCGCCGGCTTGCGGCAGTGGACGCCCGAGCAACTGCTGCGCCGCGATCCCGAATGGATCGCCGGCTTCGTCGCCTGGCTGGCCAGCAAGGAATCGGCCTATGTCAGCGGCCGTGTGTTCGAAGTCTGGGGTTATGGCATCACCGTTGCAGAAAGCTGGCAGCACGGTCCCAGCTGCGAGGCGTCCAAGGATCCCACCGTCCTTGGCGAACATATCGCCCGGATCATCAAGTTCGCGCGTGCCAACGCAGGCATCAGCCCCGGCGAATGGCTGGACCCCTGATCGTCAGCATCACGAACAGGAGAGGCGGGGCACGACAACGGGTTTCGCCTTTTCCCTGCCGCGCAGGGGCAACGCCTGTAACTTGCAGGAGCCGTATTCATGGCCGTCGACGCGCTGTTTCAGCCGCTGACCATCGGAACCCTCGAAGTTCCCAACCGCATCATCATGGCCCCTCTCACACGGGCGCGGGCGAATGCCGATGGCGTACCCTCGCCGCTTCAGGGCGAGTATTATTCCCAGCGCGCTGATGCCGGCCTGATCGTCGCGGAAGCGACGGCGGTCGATCCCCTCGGCCTCGGCTGGTACCGTGCGCCGGGAATATGGTCGGATGAAATGGTTGCGGCCTGGCGGGATGTAACCGCACGAGTCCATGCGGCCGGTGGGCGTATCTATTCACAGTTGTGGCACATGGGACGGCTCGTGCTACCGGACTACCTCGACGGTGATTTGCCGATCGGTCCATCCCCAATCGCGGGCGAAGGCGAAACGATGGCCCCGCCTCCGGAGGATTACGACGGCGGCTTCCTGCCCATGAAACCTTATGTCGTCCCGCGGGTGATGGACGAATCGGACATCACCCGGCTGGTGGCGTCCTACGGCAAGGGTGCCGCCAACGCGATCGCCGCCGGATTCGACGGCGTGGAGATTCACGGCGCAAACGGCTACGTCATCGACCAGTTCCTGCAATCACGCACCAATTTGCGCACCGATCGCTATGGCGGCAGCGTGGAGAACCGGGTGCGCCTGCTGGACGAGATCGTGGAGGCTGTGCTCGTCCACGTCGAGCCCGGCCGCGTGGGCCTGCGAGTAAGCCCCACCAGCGAGCGCAAGGGTATGGGCGACGAAAACCCGGCAGCACTCACTCAGGCGATCGGCACGGCTGCGCAGCGTCACGGCCTCGCCTATATCCACCTGATCGAGCCGATCGCATCGGGCTTCATGGAAAAGCCGGACTACCCGGTCATGGAAAAGCTGCGCGAGGTGTTCATGGGCACGATCATTCAGAACGGCAGCTTCGACGGCGAGACCGCCGCGGATTACGTGGCACAGGGCAAGGCCGATGCGATTTCCTTCGGCCGACCCTATATCGCCAACCCGGACCTCGTCTCGCGCATTCGCAACGGATGGCCGTTCGCTCCTGCGGATTTCGATTTCGCCTATGTCGGCGAAGCGAGGGGCTATACCGATTACCCAGTCTATCCGACCTAACGCAGACCGAGGTCAGAATAGCCCTTCAGGAAAGCCGGTATATACCCGCCCCTTCAGGCGGAGCCGCGCTCGCGCCTCGGTCAGGCGACCCTCCGGCGACGGATGAACCACTTGGCGCGCCGCCAGCCTCGGCATGAGCGGTGCATAGCACGCGACACGAATGATCCCGCCGCCGGGCAGCGCAGGAGCCTGCCCCCATGCGGCGAGTGTCGCTTCGGGATCATGCGTGCGATAGAGACCGATGTGCCAGCTGTCGGCATGCGGATCGAGCATCTGATGCGGTGCGACGGTGCTGAACGTGCCCGCAACGACACCGGGCAGGGCCATCAGCGCGGGCATGCGTTCGCGATCATACCATGCTGCAAGATCGGGCGCGGCGTCGCGGTCGATCCGTTCCACTATTATCGCGCCCTGCGTCACGTCGGCTGCGTGCTGGCGCCGCTGCACCGATGGACGATAATAGGCTTCGCGCATGACGAAGTCGAAACTGTCGCTGATGAGCATCATCGGCGAGAAGACCGCAGCATGACCGGCGCTGACGAGTTCGATGTCATGGCACTCGTAAAGCGCCAGATACTCAAAGGTCCGGTCCGCCGCGATACCGGGCGCCTCCGGCACCTGGGCATCATGCAAGCGCAGGCGCTGCACCGCCGACGATCCCGGTAGCCGCATGACGTCGCGGATATGCACGTTGCTGTACCAGTCGTTGAAGTCATCGTGCCGCTCAGCGAGCGGGTTCGACAGCACGATGAGAAGATCGTCCACGCTGGCATCCTTTCAGCGGGGCGCCGCTTGCCGACGCTCCCGATCCTCCCTGCCCCGGACCAACCTATTTCCTGAAAAGGTCGCGTCCGATGATCTGCTTCATCACTTCCGCCGCGCCGCCAGCAATGCGCACGATGCGCGCATCGATATAGGCACGCGCGATCGGATACTCGGTCATGTAGCCATAGCCCCCGAAGAACTGGAGGCACTGGTCCACCACCTTCACATGCAGGTTGGTGACCACCAGCTTGACCTTCGCCGCTTCCACCCCCGTCAGTTCGCCGTCCAGAAAGCGCCTGATGCACCAGTCGACGAAGACGCGCGCCGACAGCACTTCAGCCGAAAGTTCCGCGAGGACGAACTGGGTATTCTGGAAATCGGCGAGAGTCTGGCCGAACATCTTGCGCTCGGCCGTGTAATCGACGGTCCACTGGATCGCGGCCTCGGCCACGCAGATCGAGCGGATGGCCTGAGTCAGCCGCTCTTGTGCCAGCTTGCCCATCATGATGCCGAAGCCACTACCTTCCTGCCCCAGCAGGCGATAGGCCGGGGCACGCACGTCCTCCAGGAAGATTTCCGAGGTGTCCTGTGCCTTCAGGCCGATCTTTTCCAGGTTGCGGCCACGCTTGAAGCCTTCCTGATGGGTATCGACCGCGATCAGGCTCACGCCCTTTGCCCCCGCAGCCGGATCTGTCTTGCAGGCGCAGACCATGACGTCGCACAATTGGCCGTTCGAGATATAGACCTTCTGGCCGTTGAGGACATAGCCGTCGCCATCGCGAATGGCGCGGGTACGCACTTCCTTGACGTCGGAACCGGCACCGGGCTCGGTCAGCCCCAGCGCGCCGATGAATTCGCCCGACACCATCCGGGGCAGCACTTCCTGCTTCAGTTCCTCGGTGCCCGCCGCAAGGATATACGGCGCGACCATCTCGGAGTGGACCATGAAGCCTGGTCCGGTGATGCCCTTCTTGGCCAGTTCCTCGATGACGACGACGTTGTAGAGCCAGTCCGCTCCGAAACCGCCGTAGGCCTCGGGAACGTTGGGACACAGGATACCGACTTCACCCGCCCGGCGCCAGATTTCGCGCGGAACGACCTCATCCTTCTCCCATTGGTGGTGGTTGGGCACCAGTTCGCTGTCGACGAAGCGGGCCACCGTCTCGCGGAACTGTTCATGCTCGGTGGAGAAGATCCCGCGCCCCCCGTCATTGCGCAGCATGCCCTCAGCCATGACGCGCCTCGTGCATGGCAAGGGTGCGCTGCGCCTGCTTGAGGTGCGGGATGTCGAGCATCTTTCCGTCCAGTCCCAATGTGCCCGAATCCGGGTTGGCGGCGAACAGATCGACCACCCGACGGGCGAAATCCACTTCCTCTGCCGAGGGCGAGAAGCATTCGTTGATGATGTCCACTTGCGCGGGATGAATCGCAACCCTGCCGGAAAATCCTTCCCCCCGTGCCGCCTTGCACGACGCGCGCAGTCCGTCCGGGTCGCGGAAATCGACGTAGAGCGTATCGACCGCCTCGACGCCCGCCGCGTGCGCGCCGAGCAGGCACAGAGAACGGACCATCCTGTACGTCAGTGCCCACTGCCCGCTTGCGTCGGTATTGCCGCTCGCGCCAATCGCCGAGCTGAGATCCTCCGCCCCCCAGGTAAGGCCATATAGACGCTCCAGCTTCGCGCCCGCATAGTCGCCGAGCCGGAACGGTGAAATCGCCGTCTCGGTGGCCACCGGCAGGATCTTGATCGAGCCTGCTTCGACACCCGATGCGGTTTCCAAAGCGCTGAGGTAATGGCTGACCTGCGCGACATCCTCCGGGCCGTTGACCTTGGGCAACATGATCCCGTCAGGCGCGGCGGCGACGATGGCGGCGAGGTCTTCGAGCGTCCAGGGCGTGTCCAGCGGATTGACCCGCACCCACAGCTGAGACTTGCGGGTTGCGCGCGGACGATCGGCGATGAAGGCGGGCACCATCTCGCGCGCCAGCGGCTTACGCGCCGGTGCCACGGCATCTTCCAGATCGAAGATGAAAGCATCGGCGTTGGTACCATCGACCTTGCCGAACTTCTTCTCGCTGTCCCCAGGGATGAACAGAAAGGACCGCAGCGGAAGCGTGCTCATGCAGCGGGCCTCTTCAGTTGCAGCCCCGAACGCTTGCACGAGGCGACCAGCTGGTCCTTCTGGTTGAAGGCCTTGTGCAGGAAAGTGACGATCCCCGCTTCCGGTCGCGATTTGGATTCGCGCAGGTCGATAACCTCGCTGGTCACATGGATCGTGTCGCCATGAAACAGCGGGTTGGGAAAGCGCACTTCGTCCCAGCCCAGGTTGGCGACCGCCGTACCCAGCGTGGTGTCTCCCACCGATATGCCGACCATAAGGCCCAACGTGAACGCCGAATTGACCAGACGGCTGCCGAAGGGCGTGCCCTTCATATACTCCTCGTCGAGGTGCAGCAGCGCGGGATTGTGCGTCATGCAGCTGAACAGCACGTTGTCGGTCTCGGTGATAGTGCGCCGGATGGCGTGCTCGAACACCATCCCGACCGTGAGTTCGTCGAACCAGATTCCAGCCATTATGCGAGTCCCAATACGGAGATGGCGGCAATGCCCTGGTAAGGAACACCGCCAAGGTTGTGCGTCACGCCAATCGAGGGGCTCGGCAGCTGGCGCTCACCGGCGCGACCGAGCAGTTGGGTATAGACCTCGTAAGCCATACGCAGGCCGGAGGCGCCGATCGGATGGCCGAAACACTTGAGCCCACCATCGATCTGGCACGGCATCGCGCCATCGCGATCATAGCGGCCGTCGAGGATGTCGAACACCGCCCGCCCGTCGTCCGAGAAGCCGAGATCCTCCATCGTCACCAGTTCGGTGATCGAGAAACAGTCATGCACTTCGCTGAGGTTCACCTGCGTCTTCGGATCGGAAATGCCTGCCTCCTCGTAGGCGCGTGCCGCCGCGTTGCGGGTGGTGGCAACGTAACTGCCGTCCCAGTCGTTCATCTGCGTCTCGCGGCCGGAGCTTGTCGAAAGCTGCAGCGCCTTGACCGTCACCAGATCCTTCTTGCCCAACGCGCGCGCAATCTCGGGTGTGGTGACGATCGCGCAGGCGGAACCGTCAGACACCCCGGAACAGTCGAACAGACCCAGCGGGTCGGAGATCAGCGGCGCGTTCATGATGGTCTCCATCGGAACCGCCTTCTGGAAGTGCGCCTTGGGGCTGTACTGGCCGTTCTGGTGGCTCTTCCACGAGACATGACTTATAGCCCGCTTGAGATCCTCCTTCGAGGTGCCGTACTTCGAACGATAGTAGGGCGCGAGCTGTGCGAAACCGGCGGGCGCGGAACCCATCGGCATCCACAGGTCGTTGAAAGTACCCTTGAACGGCGGCGGCAAGCCGCCAAAACCGGTGTCCTTGAGCTTCTCCGAGCCGATGGCGAGCGCGATATCGACCGCGCCGGACGCCACTGCATAGACAGCCCCGCGCAGCGCCTCCGTGCCCGTTGCGCACATGTTCTCGACGCGGCTGACCGGGATGCCTTCAAGCCGCAGCGCCATCGCCGCCGGGATCGACGAGTTGCCGACGTTGATGCCATCGCCCCAGCAGCCGAACCAGGCCGCCTCGATCTGTGAACGCTCGATCCCGGCGTCGGCCAGCGCCTCCTCGAACGCCTCTTTCATCAGTTCGGGCGAGCCCGCATCCCAGCGCTCACCGAATTTGGAGCAGCCCATGCCGAGAATGGCGACCTTGTCCTTGATGCCCGTTGCCATGCTGCGAACTCCTCAGGCCGCGGTGAGCGGCGTTGCCTTCCAGAAATACCGATTGTAGCCGCGCTGACGGTCCTTTTCCTTGATGCGGTAGACCATGCGCAGCTTGACTCCGGTGTCGATGCCGCTCTTGTCGATGTCGACCATCTCCATCAGCACGCGCGCCCCGGATTCGAAGCGTACGAAGCCCACCCATAACGGGGGCGACGGATGATAAGACAGCCAGTCCGCCGTCGAGGTCAGCACCTCAGCAGTCTCGTCGCGCAGCGACACATCCTCGAACTGGTCGCGCGGTGCGTGACACTTTACGCAGTACTGCAGCTGCGGGAACTGAACGGTCTCGCAGCTTCCACACTTGCCGGCATTGAAGCTCTCAAGCTGGTCGGCGGATCGGTACTGTTCGGTCAGCGCGGTCTTCGCGCTCTTCTCCGAACGCATGCCCCATTCGGCGTCGAGACCATTGTAGAACGACAGCATGCGCAAGTAGCTGTCGGTGGCGATCCCGGCGGCGAGCGATCGCGCCACACCATTCGCCGGACGCGCAGAGGCGATCACATCGGTGGCCTGGAAGATCAGGACATCGGCGCCCTGCCCGAAGCCGACCAGCATGATCCGCTCGCCCGGTTCGGCCTTCTCCAGCGTGGCAGCAAGCATCAGCAACGCCTGCGCGGCTCCGGCGTAGCCCAGGCCGTCCTCAAGGCCGGAAGCGACCGTGCCGGCGAACTTCAGCCGTGCCGCCACCGCAGCCGCCGCGCCCTTGAGGTATGAGGGCATGACGAAATGCTGCACATCGCCGATCGACAGCTGCGCATCCGCCAGAGCCGCAGCGACTGCGGCGGGCACGATCTTGGCATAGCCTTCATCGCGAACCCAGCGCTCCTCCCAATTGTAATCGGCGTCTGCTTCGGCATTGCGGAAGTGATCGACGAACACGTCGGCCACGCTCGCCGAGCCGATCAGCCGGGCAGCGACATTCTCGCTCGACACCAGGAAGGCCGCTGCCCCTGCCCCAAAGCTCAGTTCCTGCGCGCTGGCGGGCTTGGCGAAAGGATTGTCGGAAGCGATCACGAGTTCCGGCTGCGATCCCTTGAGGGCTTGCAGCAATGCCGAAGTGCCCGCGCGCTGTGATCCGGTCACGTCGGAAGTCGCGACGTGTCTGGGTGCCCCGATAGCGCGCGCGACGATCGCGGCATTCTGCAGATCGGCGTAAGGCAGATTGGTGGAGGCCAGCCGGACCGCGCCGACCCTCGCGAGATCGGCGCCCGGCACGGCGTCGCGCGACGCCTCGACACCCATCGTGATCGCATCCTCATCCCAGCTGGTGAACGATCGGCTGCCCTTCGCCTGTCCGCGCAGGCCCGGAGCCATCCAGGCATGGGCTGCGGCGATCACCGCGCGGTCCAGTCTCAGCCGGGGAATGTAGGCGCCGAAGCGCGAGATGCCGATTTCCTTCATGTATCCCCACCAATTGCGGGCGAACCCGATCCAGTCCCGACTCGCGCGGACCGCCGGAGACGACCTTCCGCTGCGAAGAAGTGGCGGCGAAGCGGTTGATCTCGCCCCCATCGCCATGTAGTGCGCTATATTACGTTATGCAAGTGACTTATCGTGGCGACGCTTTCGCCGGGCCGCGATTCCAGCAGAGAAGGACGTCGATTGGCCCGCATTCCCCTTTCCGAAGTGCCGCAGGCCGGCTCGCGCATCGTCGAGATCGAAGGCCGCCGGGTGCTCCTGTGCCGCTCGGCTGTAGGCATCCACGCCATGGACGAGATGTGTCCTCACCAGTTCCTCTCCATGGAAGGCGGCAGGGTGCGCAGCAATTTCATCATGTGCCCGCATCACGGCGCCCGATTCAGCCTGCAGGACGGTGCCTCGCTGTCGCCGCTCACCCCCAATCGACTCACACTATTCGAAACGCGGGTGATCGAAGAGGAACTGGAGATCGACCTCTGATCCGCAGCCAGAACGGACCTATAACACACGACAAGAAGGAGAGGATAGAATGGCAAAAACCCCGATTGGCACCGAACTGCGTCTCGACCTTACCGGCCAGGTGGCCGTCGTTCTTGGTGCATCTGCTGAGGGCGGCACGGGCTGGGATATCGCCGAGACACTCGCCGCCAACGGCGCCAAGGTTGTCGTCGCCGCGCGCACGCTTGCTCCGCTGGAGCGGCTCGCCGCCAAGATCGGCGGAACCGCCGTGCGCTGCGACGCCGGAAGCGAGGACGACATCAAGGCGCTCGCCCAGGCAGCGATCGATACGTACGGTCGCCTCGATATCGCAGTGAACTCTGCGGGGCTACCCGTCATGGGCATGATCTCCGAAATGACGCAGGAGATGCTGGACAGCGCATCGCGCGTGAACTTCTTCGGAGCAACGTTCTTCATCAAGTATATGGCCGAAGCGATCGGGAGCGACGGGTCGATCATCTTCATCTCGTCGCAGTCCACGACGCATCCGGTGTTCCCGCATATCGCCTACGCCGCCGCCAAGTCAGCTGCGGATTGTATCGTGCGCTATGCCGCGCTCGAATACGGACCACGCAACATCCGCGTCAATTCCGTGCTGCCAGGCGCGATCCGCTCGGACATGGCCAAGGAGGCCTTCGCCGACCCGAGCTATGCCGCCGCCTTCGAGCGCGAGATTCCGGCGGGACGCGTGGGCCTGCCCTCGGACTTTTCGAACGCGGTACTATGGCTGGCCGGGCCTGCTTATGTCACCGGACTCAATCTGCAGGTCAACGGCGGGAACCAGCTCACTCGCTTCCCCCGCCTTGACGAACTGATCGGCGGAGCCGCCGCCTTCGGGTCCGGCAAGGTTCTAGGCGATCGGTGACGAAAGACGGGTTAGCGCACTTGCGCAAAGCAGGTGCGCAATTCGCTGACGAACAGCTCTGGCTGCTCGAAGGCGGCGAAGTGACCACCACGCTCCAACTCGTTCCAGTGGATCAGGTTGGAAAAGACACGATCGGCCCATTTGCGTGGGGTCTTGATGATCTCGCGGGGGAACACGCTCATCCCCACCGGAAGATCGACATCCATCGGCCGGAACGCGCCCATGCTTTCGTAATAGAGCCGCGCCGACGATGCGCCGGAATTGGTCAGCCAGTAGAGGGTGATGGCATCGAGCAGTTCGGTGCGCGTGAACACCGTCTCCGGATCACCATCGCAGTCGCTCCAGGCGCGGAATTTCTCGTAGATCCAGGCGGCCTGACCGACCGGCGAATCCGCCAGTGCATAGCCGAGCGTCTGCGGCCGGGTGGCCTGCTGGCGCGCATAGCCCGATTCCTCGCTCGCATAACGCCCAAGAGCCTCGACGGCCTGCGCCTCGTCCGGATCGAGGACATCGTCGAGCACGTCCGGGCGCGCTGACAACATGTTGAGGTGGATCGCAAGCAGCCCGGCGGGCGCCTGCCTGCCCATCTGCACGGTGACCGCGGATCCCCAGTCGCCCCCCTGCGCGACATAGCGATTGTACCCCAGGCACCGCATGAGTTCGGCCCACGCCTCGGCGATCCGCTCGACACCCCATCCGGCCACCTCCGGCTTGCCCGAGAAGCCATAGCCGGGGAGCGCCGGAATGATTACGTGGAAGGCGTCGCCCGCGCTTCCCCCATGCTCCAGTGGGCGGGTCAGCGGGCCTACGACTTTGGCGAATTCAAGCACGGAGCCCGGCCAGCCATGCGTGAGCACGATCGGCAAGGCGTCCTCGTGCGGCGAGCGGACATGAAGGAAATGCACGTCAACGCCGTCGATGCATGTGCGTTGCGGGTCCATGGAATTCAGCAACCGCTCGCAAGCGCGCCAATCGTACTCATCGCGCCAAAATGCAACGAGCGCCTTCATCCGCTCCAGTGGCACGCCCTGCTCCCACCCCGATTGCGTCGCGGCATCTGGGAAGCGCGCCCGCTCAAGACGACTGCGCAGATCATCAAGGGCGGACTGGGGTACATTGATGGGTGCGGGTTCGATCCGTGTCATGACCTCAATCCTCAGGAGCAATCGTCACACGCAGGCCATCCAGAGCGGCGCTGATCGGTATCTGACACGAGAGGCGAGAAATGGCCTGCCTATGCTCGGAACTGTCCAGCAGATCGTTCTCGTCGTCCGACATCGGCTGCAACCGATCGGTGAACGCCTCATCCACATAGACATGGCAGGTCGCGCACGAGGTGCAGCCTCCGCACAAGGCTAGCATCTCGTCAATGCCAGCGTCCCGGATTGCCTCCATGACGCTGATGCCGCTTGCGACCTCGATCGTCGTCTCGGTACCGTCATGGCGCGTGACGATCAGTTGCATCGACATTGCTCCCTTTCCTGATGAGCGATCACAGCTTGCCGGTCAGTTCCGGCATTGCAGTGAACAGGTCCGCGACGAGGCCGACATCGGCGACCTGGAAGATCGGAGCGTCCTCGTCCTTGTTGATGGCGATGATGGTCTTTGAGTCCTTCATGCCCGCAAGGTGCTGGATCGCGCCCGAAATGCCGACCGCGATGTAGACTTCGGGAGCGACGATCTTGCCGGTCTGGCCGACCTGGTAGTCGTTGGGCACATAGCCCGCGTCTACCGCAGCGCGCGAGGCACCAACGGCAGCGCCCAGCTTGTCGGCGAGCGGCATGATGTTGGCCTCGAAGGTCTCCGAGTCCTTCAGCGCGCGGCCGCCCGAGACGATGATCTTGGCGCTGGTCAGCTCCGGACGCTCCGACTTGGCGATTTCCGCGCCCACGAAGCTGGAGAGGCCCGCGTCACCGGCACCGGTCACGTCCTCGACCACGCCCGAACCGCCGGTGGCCTCGGCCTTGGCGAAGGCGGTGCCGCGCACGGTGATGACGAGCTTGGCGTCGCTCGATTCGACCGTGGCGATGGCGTTGCCTGCGTAGATCGGACGGGTGAAGGTCTTCTCGCCCTCGACCGAGAGGATGTCCGAAATCTGCGCGACGTCGAGCAGCGCGGCGACGCGCGGCGCGACGTTCTTGCCGGTGGTGGTTGCCGGCGCGACGAAGGCGTCGTGGTGGCCCATGAGGTCCACGATCAGCGGCGCGATGTTTTCGGCCAGCGCGTGCTCGTAAGCCGCGTCGTCGGCGAAGTGGACCTTGCCCACGCCCGCGATCTGCGCAGCGGCATCGGCCACGGCGCGCGCGCCGGAACCTGCGACGAGGAGGTGGACTTCACCCAGCTTGGCAGCGGCGGTGACGGCGGAGAGGGTGGCGTCCTTGACCGACGCGTTGTCGTGTTCGACCCAAACGAGCGTCTTCATATTCTTGTATTTGACCTTTCATCCGTCCCCGCTCTTCGTTTCCCTCAAGACGAAGAAGCGGGGACGTCGCCGCCGACACAGAAACGATCGCGCGCCGGCAGCGGTTGGGAGATTATGCCGTGATGCCCATCTCGATGAGCCTGGAGACGAGTGCATCCACATCGGCGACCTTGATTCCGGCTGAGCGTACCGGAGGTTCCATCACGCTAACGAGCCTGAGGCGCGGCGCGATGTCCACGCCGTAGTCGGCGGGCGACTTCACATCGAGCTGCTTCTTCTTCGCCTTCATGATGTTGGGCA
>JASGGD010000043.1:0-28094 GCA_047605225.1 Novosphingobium sp. | reverse complement strand
AGCAGGGTGCGCCCGCCGGCGACTCGGTTCCGACCGACCCGCTTGGCGGTGCTGCCAAGCAGTAATCCTTCCGGGGCGCTTTCGAGCGTCTCATCGTAATCGGAATGCCGTCTGGCGCTGTCAGACGGCATTTCCATGTGTTTGATCTGTGGAATGAGGCTCCGGGCGCTTGCCTGAGGGCCCCCATGCAATTTAAGGCCCGATTCCCATGGCGCGGCATATTTTCATCACCGGCGGCGTGGTCTCCTCGCTGGGCAAGGGTCTCATGGCGGCGAGCCTCGCGGCTCTGCTCCAGGCGCGTGGCTACAAGGTCCGCATTCGCAAGTTCGACCCCTACCTGAACGTCGATCCGGGCACGATGAGCCCGTACCAGCACGGCGAGGTCTTCGTGACCGACGACGGCGCCGAGACCGACCTCGACCTCGGCCACTACGAGCGCTTCACCGGCGTGTCGGGTCGCAAGGCCGACAACATCACCTCGGGTCGCATCTATCAGGACATCATCGCCAAGGAGCGCCGCGGCGACTACCTCGGCGCGACCGTGCAGGTGATCCCGCACGTCACCGACGCGATCAAGGACTTCGCCCTGACGGAGACCGAAGACCTCGACTTCGTGCTGTGCGAGATCGGCGGCACCGTTGGCGATATCGAGGGCCTGCCTTTCGTGGAGGCGATGCGCCAGCTGCGCAACGAACTCGGCCGCGAAGGCACCTGCTTCGTTCACGTCACGCTGGTCCCCTACATCGCCGCCGCAGGCGAGCTGAAGACCAAGCCGACCCAGCACTCGGTGCGCGAGCTGACCGGTCTCGGCATCCAGCCCGACATCCTGCTGTGCCGCGCTGACCGCGAACTGCCCGAGGGCGAGCGCCGCAAAATCGCGCTGTTCTGCAACGTGCGCCCGCAGGCGGTGATCCAGGCGCTTGACGCGCCGAACATCTACGCCGTGCCGCTGCAGTACCACCGCGAGGGTCTCGACGCCGAAGTCCTGCACCACTTCGGCATGTTGGAATCGGCCAAGGCGCCCGAACTGGCGCGCTGGGACGACATCACCGACCGCTACCAGAACCCCGAGGGCGAAGTGACCATCGGCGTCGTCGGCAAGTACATCGGTCTGCAGGACGCCTACAAGTCGCTGAACGAGGCGCTCGTCCACGGCGGCATGGCCAACCGCGTGAAGGTCAACGTGCGCTGGATCGACGCGGAAATCTTCGAGAAGGAAGATTCCGAGATCGCCGCCGCGCTCGAACCGATGCACGGCATCCTTGTCCCCGGCGGCTTCGGCGAGCGCGGTACCGAGGGCAAGATCGCCTCGGTCCGCTTCGCGCGTGAGCGTCAGGTGCCGTTCTTCGGCATCTGTCTCGGCATGCAGATGGCCTGCATCGAGGGTGCGCGTTCGGCGGGAATCGAGAAGGCCAGCTCTACCGAATTCGGCCCGACCGAAGAGCCGGTCGTCGGCATCATCACCGAATGGATGACCGAGGACGGCCTCCAGACCCGCGCCGAAGGCGGCGATCTTGGCGGGACCATGCGCCTTGGCGCCTACACCGCCGCGCTCTCGCCCAACAGCCACGTAGCCGCGATCTACGGCTCGACCGAGATCAGCGAACGTCACCGCCACCGCTACGAAGTCAACGGCTCGTACCGCGAGGCGCTGGAAGGCAACGGTCTGATCTTCTCCGGCATGTCGCCCGACGGCCTGCTGCCCGAGATCGTCGAGCGCCCGGACCACCCGTTCTTCGTCGGCGTGCAGTTCCACCCGGAACTCAAGTCGCGCCCGTTCGAGCCGCACCCGCTGTTCTCCGGCTTCATCGCCGCAGCGCTTCGTCAGGCGCGTCTGGTCTGATCTGCGAAAGACTGAGGCGGTTCGCGGTTCCGGGATGATCTCGGGGCTGCGAACTTCCGGCGGCAGGTGTAAGTGGATCGACATTCAACTTTGTCGAATGACCGAACCGTCCAATATTCCTGATCGTCACCCTGAACTTGTTTTAGGGTCTATCTCTCCGATCGAGCGGTGGTGTGAATGACAAGATGGATCCTGAAACAAGTTCAGGATGACGATGTTTGGGCGGCGGAGAGGTTGAAGGTCTATCCGACCTCACTCCCAAGCGCCCGAAATCAGCCTATCGTCGTAAGGTAGGCTGACACCGTCACGATCGACAGCACGGTCGAAATCAGGATCACCCGCGCGGTGACGCTCGCTTCGCGGCGATAGAATTCGGCGAGCATGAACGGCCCGGTGCCGGTCGGCAGCATCGCCAGCAGCACGGCGGCATGAAGTGCGGGCGTGTCGAGCGGGAACAGCGTCACCGCGAGCACCCATGCCAGCAGCGGGTGAACCGCCAGCTTCAGGGTCACGAGGATCGCCGTGAGCGTCCCGGCGCCCGCTGCCGCCTCGCGCTTCTCGCCGAGGAACAGGCCGAGGCCGACCAGCGCGGCCGGTGAGGCCGCGCCGCCCAGCAGTTTCAGGAAAACCTCCACGGGCTGCGGCACGGCCATCCCGGTCGTCGGGAAGAAGCACGCGACGACGGGGGCGACGATGAGCGGGTTGGTCGCTAGCGACTTGCTGACTTTCGCCGCGACCCGCAGCGGATGGCTGCCGACATGGAGGCGGATCTCGATCAGCACGATCGCGCCTGCAAAGAGCACGCAGGCGACGACGATCGTGGAGATCAGCGTCAGCGTGTTGCTCCACGGCCCGAGCGCGGCGAGCAGCAGCGGGAAGCCGAGGAAGCCGGTGTTGGGATAGCTTGCGGCAAGGCCAAGGACCGGGCCGTCGGCCTCGAAACCCGAATGCCGGGCATGGGCAGCGACCGTCAGCGCGAAGATCGCCATCGTGCTCAGCGTGAACACCGCGACGAAGTGGGGCTGCCACAACTCGTGCCAGTTGGACTTCGCGACGATGTCGAATAGCAGCGCGGGCAGGGCGAGGTAGACGACGAAACGGTTGAGTTCGCTGGTGGCCTGCGGTCCCATCACGCCGATGCGTCGTACCAGCCAGCCGGCGAAGATCAGCGAGAAGACGGGCAGCACGATCCCGAGGATCGCGGTCATGAGCAATGGTTCCGCAACATGACCGCCGCGCTAACCGCCCGCAGGATGCAGCGCGAGGTTTAATCGGGCAGCTGCCATGCTTTCTGCGCAACTGCGCATGCAAAAGGGGCGGCCCGGATAGCCGGGCCGCCCCCAGATGCCGTGTCCGGAACGTCGCGCAAAGGGACGGAAAAGCGCGGCGTCCGGACGGTGGCAGTTACGCTGCGGCGGTAGTGTCTTCCCCGCCTTCAACGACGGTCAGCTTGTTGCCGCCGATGGCGACTTTCTTCGGCTTCATCGCCTCGGGCACTTCGCGCACGAGGTCGATCACGAGGAGGCCGTCGGCAAGGTCGGCGCCATCGACGCGGACGTAGTCGGCCAGTTCGAAGCGGCGCTCGAACCCTCGCTGGGCGATGCCTACGTGCAGCATTTCGCCGTCAGTGGCCTCGTCGGGCTTGTGGCCCTTCACGACCAGCAGGTTGGCCTGCGCGGTGATGTCGATGTCGGCCGGCTTGAAGCCCGCGACCGCAAGGGTGATGCGGTAGGCATCCTGGCCGCGCCGTTCGATGTTGAAGGGCGGGTACTTGTCGCCTGCGTTCGCGCGACCCTGATTCTCGATCATGTCGAAAAGGCGGTCGAAGCCGACCATGGTGCGGCGATAGGGCGAGAAATCGATACGGTTCATGACAAAAATCCTCCAATGAGCAATCTTCGTGTGATGAGGCCCGCGCTGCGGCGCCTCGTTCTGTGAGCCATCCCCTTGGCGGGCCATGACTCGCATTCCTAGATATGCTAGCCGCCCCACCTTTCAAGAGGCGCCGGAATGGAGTTTGGCATGAGCCAGCCGAAGATCGAGATCTACACCAAGTGGGGCTGCCCCTACTGCGTCGCCGCCAAGTCGCTGCTGGACAAGAAGGGCGTCGCCTACGAGGAATACGACCTGACGATGGGCGGCCCGAAGCGCGCCGAGATGCTGGAGCGCGTGCCCGGTGCGACGACGGTGCCGCAGATCCTGATCGACGACCGCGCCTATGGCGGCTTCGACGACATCAACGCGCTCGACCGAGAGGGCAAGCTCGACCCGGTGCTGGGGCTCTGATCCGCATGATCCGCGCGGCGCTGTTCCAGATGACGACCGGCATCGACCCGCAGGCCAATGCGGCCGCGATCGTCGATGCGATCGCGCAGGCGCGGGCAGGCGGCGCGGCGATGCTGTTCACGCCCGAGATGTCCGGCCTGCTCGACCGCAAACGCGACCGCGCACGTGAGGCGATCCGGGGCGAGGGAGACGACGTCGTCCTTGCCGCCGTGCGCGAGGCTGCAAGGCGCGAGGGCATCTGGGTCCACATCGGATCGCTCGCCATCGCGCGCGAGGACGGCAAGTGGGCCAACCGCGCCTTCGTGATCGACGATGCCGGGGAAATCCGCGCGCGCTACGACAAGCTGCACATGTTCGACGTCGACCTCGCCACCGGCGAGAGCTGGCGCGAATCGAACGCCTATACGGCGGGGGAGGAGGTCGTCACCGTCGAGACGCCGCTGGGGCGCCTCGGGCTGGCGATCTGCTACGACGTGCGCTTTCCGGCATTGTTCGAGGCGCTGGGCCGGGCAGGGTGCGACGTGATCGCCATTCCCGCCGCCTTCACCGTGCCGACCGGCAAGGCGCACTGGCACCTGATGCAACGCGCCCGCGCCGTCGAGGCGAGCGCCTATGTCCTCTCGGCCGCGCAAGTCGGCCGGCACGAGGACGGGCGCGAGACGTACGGCCATTCGCTCGGCATCGACCCCTGGGGCGACGTTCTGCTCGACATGGGGGGCGCGGATGATGGGGGGAGCGCGGGAGTAGGCTTCGTCGATCTCGATCCGGCGCGGACGGCCGAAGTGCGCGCCCAGCTTCCCAGCCTTGCCAACCGCCGCGCGATCGCCAAATAGGCTCGTGTCATGATCGTCTACGACCTGGAATGCCGCGCGGCCGCACATCGATTCGAAGGCTGGTTCAAGTCCTCGGACGATTACGCGCGCCAGCAGGAGCGTGGTCTTGTGACCTGTCCGCATTGCGGCTCGGGCGATGTCGCCAAGGCCGTGCAGGCCCCGCGCCTCGCGCGCAAGGGTAACCAGTTGCCCGAAGCGGCGCCCGCGCGCGCCAAGCTATCAACGCCGAATGCGCCCGCCGCCCCGGTGGCCAACGCGCCGCTGCCGCCGCAGGCCGCCGAACTGATGCAGGCGCTGGCGACGATGCAGGCCGAAGCGCTCAAGTCCTCGCGCTATGTCGGCGCCGATTTCGCCAAGGACGCCCGCGCCATGCACTACGGCGAGCGTGACGCCGAAGTCATCCACGGGCAGGCATCGATGGCCGAGGCGAAGGAACTGCTCGAAGAGGGCATCGGCCTGATGCCGCTGCCGTTTCCGGTCGTGCCGCCCGAGCAGGCGAACTGATTGCCAAGGCCTTCGCCAGCGGCTAGGAGGCCCCGGAGTGCGCCCGTAGCTCAGCCGGATAGAGCACCAGATTCCTAATCTGGGGGCCATGGGTTCGAATCCCGTCGGGCGCACCACTTCCCAAATCAATGTGTCATAAAACGAACAACGGCCGCCTCCGTGCGAAGACGGCCGTCGTCCGGTTCAGACCCTCAGATCAGGCCGCCGCGTCGAGCGAGGCACTGTCGATCACGAAGCGGTAGCGCACGTCGCTGCGCATCATGCGTTCGTAGGCGTCCTCGATCTGCTGGATGTCGATCATCTCGACGTCCGAGACGATGCCGTGCTCCGCGCAGAAATCGAGCATTTCCTGCGTCTCGGCGATACCGCCGATCAGCGAGCCGGCGATCGTCTTGCGGCCGAAGATCATGCCGCCGACGTTGGGCGAGGGGTGCGGATGCTCGGGCACGCCCAGCATGACCAGCGCGCCGTCGCGCTTGAGCAGGCCGATGTAGGTGTCGAGGTCATGGCTCGCCGCGACGGTGTCGATGATGAGGTCGAAGGTGCCGGTATGCGCCGCCATTTCCTCGGGCTCGCGGCTCACCACCGCGCTGTCGGCGCCGAGGTCGGTCGCGTCCTTGCGCTTGGCCGGGGTCGAGGTGAAGGCGACGACTTCGGCGCCCATGGCATGCGCGATCTTGATCGCCATGTGGCCGAGCCCGCCGATGCCGACGACACCGACCTTCTTGCCCGGACCGGCGTTCCAGTGACGCAGCGGCGAATAAGTGGTGATCCCTGCGCAGAGCAGCGGCGCCACGGCGGCAAGCTGCTCGGCCGGGTGGCTGATCGAAAGCACGAAGCCCTGATCGACGACGATCCCGCGCGAATAGCCGCCCATCGTGTGGCCGGGCGCATCCGCCGTCGCGCCGTTGTAGGTGCCGGTGAAGCCGTTCTCGCAATACTGTTCGAGGTTGTCGTTGCACGAGCCGCAGTGCCCGCAGCTGTCGACCATGCAGCCGACGCCGACGATGTCGCCGACCTTGAAGCGGCTTACTTCGCCGCCCACCGCGCTGACGGTGCCGACGATCTCGTGACCGGGGACGCAAGGGTAGAGCGTGCCGCCCCACTCGCTGCGGACGGTGTGCAGGTCGGAGTGGCACACGCCGCAGTAGCTGATGTCGATCGCGACGTCGCGCGGTCCGGGCTCGCGCCGTTCGATGGTCAGGGCTTCGAGGGGCTTGTCGCCCGCATGGGCGCCATAAGCGTTGACTTGCATGGAGTGTCCTTGCTGTCGGAGGAAATCGGAATTGGGATCGGCACAAGTGCCGCAAGTGCGAGATAGGCGCTTACCGCTCCAGCGATTAGTGCGGCTTGTTTTCACGCTGCGATGAGTATTGCTCATGGCGCTGCAGCGCAATATTCGCTTTGCGGGCGGGATTGCGCGAGGCCCGGTCGCTCGACAGGATAGCCCTCTCGCGCTCGCGGCGATTCTGTGTCGGCTCGCGCGGGCAAGACACCATATCCAGGGGCTTTTTCACGATGCGCTTTTCGATCCCGGTCCTGCTTTCGCTCGGCGCCAGCCTGCTCGCATCCAGCGCCGCGCAGGCGAAAGGCCATCCCGAGGCGGAAGCGCAAGTGCTCGACCTGTCGAAGCGCGCCATTGCCCTGCGCTCGGTACAGGGGCCGGGCAACAAGACCGGCGAAGTCGCGGCGCTGTTTCGCGATGCGCTGCTGAAAGCCGGATGGACCGCCAGCGACATCGAGATCGTCCCGCTCGGCGACACCGCCTACCTGATCGCGACGTGGAAGGGCAGCGACCCCAGCCTCAAGCCGCTCGTCATTTCCGCGCACATGGACGTGGTCGAGGCCAAGCCCGAGGACTGGGAGCGCGATCCCTTCACCCCGATCGTCGAGAACGGCTATCTTTACGGGCGCGGCGCCAGCGACACCAAGTTCGAGGCGGCGCTGGCGCTGTCCTCGGTAATCGAACTGCGGCGCGAAGGGTTCAGGCCGAAGCGCAGCATCGTCATCGCCTATTCGGGCGACGAGGAGACGACCATGGACACCTCCAAGGTCATCGCCGAACGGCTGAAGGGTGCGGAACTGGTGCTCAACGTCGACGGCTCCTCGGGCTCGCTGTCGGAGGCGGGCAAGCCGCTCTACTGGAGCTGGCAGGGTGCCGAGAAGACTTACGTGGACTACAAGGTCGAGGTGACGAACCCCGGTGGCCACAGCTCCGCGCCGAGGCCCGAGAATGCCATCGTTCAACTGGCGCAGGCGATGGAGCGGATCGGCGCGTACCGGTTCAAGCCAGAACTCAACGACGTGACCCGCCAGTACTGGACCGGCGCGGCGAAGATCGAGCCCGATCCCAAGCTGGCGGCGGCGATGAAGGCTTTCGTCGCCAATCCGGACGATCCGGCGGCACTGGACGTGCTGCGGGCCAATCCGGCGACGGTCGGCCGTGTGTCGACGACGTGCGTGCCGACGATGATCTCGGGCGGCCATGCCCAGAACGCCCTGCCGCAGAGCGCCACCGCCAACATCAACTGCCGCATCTTCCCCGGCCACACCCGCGCCGAAATCATGGCGGAACTGGAGAAGGCCGTCGCCATGCCTGCGGCCAAGTTCACCGACGTGACCGGCGACGATTCGGTCGAGGCGCCCGCGTCGCCGGTGCGGCCGGACTTCGTGACGGCGGTGGGCAAGGCGGTGAAGGCGGCGTGGGGGCCGGTGCTGATCATCCCCTCGCAGTCCTCGGGCGCTTCGGATTCGATGTGGTATCGCGCGCTCGGCGTGCCGAGCTATGGTGCCAGCGCCTCGATGATCAGGGATTCCGACGAGTTCGCCCATGGCCTCAACGAACGCATCGGTCTGCTGAACATCGCGCCGGGCGTGGTCTATTACACCACCTTGCTGACGGACCTCGCGGGCAAGTGAGGGCGGCGGCGCTCGCTGCGGCTCTGGCTCCGCTGGTTCTGGCGGGGCTAAGCGTTCCGGCGAGCGCGGCGTCGGTCTATGTCAGGGCAGGGCGCTTGCTCGACGTGGAGAGCGGCACGGCCAGAACCGGGCAATGCGTGCTGGTCGAGGGCGAGCGGGTGGCGAGGGTCGAGCCTTGCGCTGCGCCGCCACCGGGGGCGGAAACGCTCGACTGGTCGGCCTATACGGTGCTGCCGGGGCTGATCGATCTCCACACGCACCTTGCCGACACCGGGCAGAGCGCCGACGTCGCCGCGCCGCTCAAGACTTCGCCGCAATTGACGGCGCTGATCGGCGCACACAATGCGAAAGTGACGCTGGAGGCGGGCTTCACCACCGTGCGCGATGTGGGCACCTATCGCGGGCTGACCGACGTTGCCTTGCGTGACGCTATCGCGCAGGGGCTGGTGCCGGGGCCGCGCATGTTCGTGGCGGGTGCCTACATCACCTCGCCGGGCGGTGGCGGCGAACTCAACGGCGTGGTGCCGAACGAGCAGCTTCCCGCCGACATGCGCCTCGGCGTCGTCCATAATGCGGGCGAGGCGCGCGAGAAGGCGCAGTACCTGTTCGATCACGGCGCCGACTTCATCAAGATGATCGCCACCGGCGCCGTCCTCGCGATCGGCACCGAGCCGGGGCAGATCGAACTGAGCGACGACGAGATGCGCGCCGTCGTGGAGGTCGCGAAGGCGCACGGCAGCTACGCCACCGCCCACGCGCACGGCGCGGCGGGCATCAAGGCGGCGATCCGCTCGGGTGTGCACAGCATCGAACACGCCAGCCTGATCGACGACGAGGGCCTTGCCATGGCGAAGAAGGCGGGCGTCTGGCTGGTCATGGACATCTACGACGGCGACTGGATCGACGAGCAGGGCGCCCGCGAAGGCTGGCCGCAGGAATACTTGCGGAAGAACCGCGAGACGACGCAGCAGCAGCGTGACGGTTTCGCCATGGCGGTGAAGCTGGGTGTGAAGCTCGGCTTCGGCACCGACGCGGGCGCCTACCCCCACGGGCTTAACGCGCGGCAGTTCGCGTACATGGTCCGCTACGGGATGACCCCGGCGCAGGCGATCCGGTCGGCGACGATCGATGCCGCCACGCTGATCGGGCATGAGAAGGAAATGGGCTCGATCGCACCGGGCAAGTTCGCCGACATGATCGCGGTGACGGGCGATCCGCTCGTCGATGTGCGCGTGCTGGAGAAGGTCGCTCACGTTATGAAGGCCGGTGCCATAGCGAAGTAAGCCGAATGCGCGCCCTGGGTGTGGTAAGGTACTGTTATGGTGCCGTTGAGTGCCGTTGGGTGACGGGAGGTCCGCATGGTCGCAGCAGTGTTTTCACGCAGACAGGTGGCGGCCGGGCTGGCGGTCCTGCCACTGGTCCCGGCGAGCGTCCGCGCGGCGCCCTCGCGGCTCGACAGGGTGATGGTGCAGGGGCGTCCGCAGGATACCGGTTCGCTCTACAAGGTACGCAACATATTGCCTGCGCTCGATAAACTCGGCGGCTTGCGACGGATGCGATGCCGGGAGCCCTACAGCGGAACGCCCGGATGGAACACCTACATCGGCCTCGCGCGGGCAGGCGTGACGTTCTGCTTCACCCTCTCCGGCCGGGACATCGCCAAGTCGATCGCCGACCTCGAGGCATTCGCCGCTCAAGCCCCCGGCGCGATCTGGGCGGTCGAGTTCCCCAACGAGCCCGACCTCAATCCCGTGACCTACAACGGCGTGCGTGATCCGCGTCTCGGATTTAGGACCGGGAATGCTCCAGCATTGATGTCGTACATCAAGGACTTCGCGACATCATTTAAGATGGAATCGAGGTTGAAAGTGATCCCCCTGATCGCCAGCAACGACTTCATGCAGGCAGAGCAGGCCCCCTTCACGACCTACGGCAACGCCCATATTTACCCCAAGCCCTCAACCGCCGTAGCGGACCGCTTAAAGGGCTTCAAAGACAAGATCGCTGCGGGTCGTCACACGAAAGGCGTCATCACCGAATGGGGCAGGACCACCGGCGGAAGCGCGAAAAACGTGACTTCTCCGCCGGTTTCACCGGACCAGCAGGCCAGCCTACTCGCCTCCGACGTTGCGGCGGCACTCGACCAGCCCTTCATCCGCGCGATCAGCCTTTACGAGTTGTTTTCCTGGGCTGGACCCGGCGAGATGAACAACTTCGGCCTCTTCAACGCCGACCTGACGCCGCGCCCTGCAGTGGCCGCGATCCGGGCCGTAATTGGCTGAAGCTCAGCGAAACCGCCGGTACATCCCGCCAAAACCCAATGCCATGCCGCGACTGTCGGCGATGACCTCATGCGCGCAATTGTGCCCCGGTGCCCCGGTCACGCCGCCGCCGGGATGCGTTCCCGCACCACACATGTAGAGCCCCTTGATCGGCCCCCGGTAAGCGCCATGCCCCAGCACCGGCCGCGCCGACCACATCTGGTCGAGCGTCAGGTTGCCATGCATGATGTCGCCGCCGACCAGCCCGAACTTGCGCTCCAGCCCCTTGGGACTGAGCACCTGCCGGCCGAGGATCGAGGCGCGGAAGCCCGGTGCATGGGCCTCCACGGTATCGATGATGGTGTCGGCGGCGGCGTCTTCCTCGGCATCCCAGTCGCGCCCGTCGGGCAGTTCCGGCGCGAACTGCTGGCAGAACAGGCTGGCGACATGCTGTCCCGGCGGCGCGAGGCTGTCATCCACGGTCGAGGGGATCAGCATTTCCACGATGGGCTTGCGCGACCAGCCGAACTGCTTGGCGTCGATGAAAGCGCGGTCCATGTAGTCGAGGGTCGGCGCGATGATGATGCCCGACTGATGATGCTCGCCGGGCTCGGGAAGGCACGTGAATCGGGGCAATTCGGAGAGCGCCACGTTCATCCGGAACGTGCCGCTGCCCGCCTTGAAGCCTTTCATCCGACGTCGGAAATCTGCGTCGAGGTCGGCGGGCGCGATCATCCGGTCGTAGAGCAGCTTCGGCCCGACATTGGCGATAACGCGCGGCGCTGCGATCTCTTCCCCGCTTTCGAGACGCACACCCGCGACCTTGCCGCCATCGACCAGGACCTGTGCGACCGGCGCCTCAAGAGTGATCTCGACGCCGAGTTCGCGGCAGACTTTGGCCATGATCTGCGTGATCGCGCCCATGCCTCCGACCGAGTGGCCCCATGCGCCCTTCTTGCCGTTCACCTCTCCGAAGACATGGTGGAGCAGCACGTAGGCACTGCCCGGCGTATCGGGCGAGGCATAGTTGCCGACCACGGCGTCGAACCCGAACGCAGCCTTCACCGCCTCGCTCTCGAACCAGCCGTCCAGCAGGCTGCGGGCCGACTTGGTGAACAGGTCCAGCACGTCGCGCTGGGCTTCCATCGACAGGCCAGCCAGCTTGCGCCCTTGCAGGGCCGCATCGACCAATGCGCGCCAGCCGCCGCCCGCTTCGGGTGGAGTTTTGAGGGCAAGGTCGCGGAGCACTTCCGCAACGCCTTCAAGCGCGTCGTAATAGGCCGGGAGCACGTCCGCATCGTGCGCGGAGAAGCGTCGGAACTCCGCCTGCGTGCGCTCCAGCCCGCCGCCGAGCTTGAGGTAGCCGCCATCCTCCTGCGGCAGGAGGTTGCTGATTGGGCGCTCGATCACGCGGTAGCCGTGATCGGCAAGCCGCATGTCGGCGATGACCTTGGGTTGCAGAAGGCTGACCGTATAGCTGGCGACCGAGTTGCGGAAGCCGGGATGGAATTCCTCCGTTACCGCCGCTCCGCCGACGACATCGCGCCGTTCCAGAATGCGCACCTTTAGCCCCGCGCGGGCGAGATAGAAGGCGCAGGTCAGGCCGTTGTGGCCTCCGCCGATGATGAGGGCGTCGTAGCGGTCGGTCATACGGTCCTGCTCCAGCCGGGGGCGGGGGAATGCTCAAAGCGGGCGGCGGGGATGATCCCGCGCATCCGCTTGCAGAAGTGGCGCAGGCACACTTCCTTGTCGGAGAGCGGCCCGATCGAGAAACTGCGCGAGGTCATGCCCGCCTGAACGCGGGTGATGAGCGCGGTATCCTCGGCATTCACCTCGCGGTTTATACGCCAGTTGAGATAGCGTGCGGCCTTCATTTCGCGCCTATCGTCGTCGAGCACGTAACTGATCTCTCGGATCACGCTGGCTGTCGGGCTGACTGGAAGCCACTGCATGAAATCGACCTGATCGGGGTAGATGTCGAAGGCGACGTTGGGCCAGAGCTTGAAGTAAAGCCAGTGGCGCTGCCGCTCAGGCGGCAGATGCGGCACCGGCGGGAGCAGCCGCTGGTACATCCGCTCCGACCAGTTGGGCGACGGGGTATCCATGAGGTCACCCCACATGCGATCGACGTTGGCCTCAGCCTCGATACCATAGCTGCGACCAAAGAGGCGGGTGAGGCCCGGATGAGCGACCGGAATATGCAGGCCGTCCGAATAGTTGTCGCCGATATTCTTCCAGTTGACGTCGCGCGGGCGTAGGGTCACCCGCCCAAGGGCTTTCAAGTGAGGGAAGCGATAGGGCGCAATCATGGCCTCATAGGGCTCCATCATCTTCGCGACCGACGGGCCCCTGTCATCGACCAGCCGCACGAATATAAATCCCGCCCATACCTCGATCTGGACTGGAGAAAGGCCATGCCTAGCCTTGTCTAACGCCGGATAGCTGCCGCTATCGGGTACACCGGTCAGCCGCCCATCGAGTTCGTAAGTCCATGCATGGTACGGGCAGATCAGCTTGCGGGCACAACCGCTTTTGCCATCGACAATCCGTGAGCCTCTGTGGCGGCACGTGTTCGCAAAGGCGCGAAGGCGCTTGTCGGTGCCTCGCACTACGAGCACACTCTCACCGATATAGTCGAGCGTATGCCAGTCGCCGGGCAGGGGAATGTCGCTTTCGTGGCAGACGATCTGCCAACTGGGGGCAAATACACGCTCCTTTTCCGCCTCGAAGAACTCCGCGTCCGAGTAGGTCCACGCTGGCAGGCTCCAGCCTTCCAGCGGATCGGTCATGGGGGCGTCGGCGACTTGCGTTGCCATTTTATGCTCCTTGCTGTACGAATGTATAACAAGTTCATGGCGGAGCATCAATCCTTCACACGGGAGCATCCCGACGAGCGCCGCCAAAGTCTGGTGGAAGCGACCGCGCGCTGTCTCGCGCATCGTGGTGTGGCGGGAACCTCGGTGCGAGCAATCTGCGCAGAAGCGGGAGTATCTCCAGGGCTGCTGCGGCACTACTTTGCCGGTGTGGCTGACGCCATTGCACAGGCGTATCGCTGGGCCGGAGACAGGGTGGCGCAGGCTCTGGCCGATGCCGTAGCCGCAGCGGGGTCAGATCCGCGCGCCCGGCTCCTGGCGTACCTGTCGGCGAATTTTCGATCGCCGATCGCTGATCCCGATTTGCTGGCAACGTGGCTCGCATTCTGGAGTATGACGCCGGTCGACGGCAAGATCGGTGCTCTTCATCTGAAAATCTACGACGAGTTCCGAACTGGGATCGAGGCTCTTATCCTGGGCGTGCAGCCGAATATTGACGATGCGCGGTTGCCTGCCGTGGCATTGACGGCGCTTATCGATGGATTATGGCTGGAGTTGAGTCTGGGCAAAGCACCTTTTACGCCCGAGGAAGCCGAAGGGCTGGTCGAAAAGTGGCTGGATGCGTTGCTCTAGGCTTCGTGACGAGCCCATAGCCAGATTGGAAGGCCTGATGCCATGAGTATGAAACTCATGCCGCTGGCCGCTATGCCCGCGCCCCACAATGCCCACAACGAGTAGAGCGCGCCGACTAATGCAAAGGGGCGACATACCTGCAACTTCCAGGCAGCGAGGGCGCAGGCGAGGTAGAGCCAGAGCGTTGCCGAAGTCGACAACAACAGCAGATATTCAAACAAGCTGCGCATCGAGCGCAGGCCGTTCATAATGACGAAGAGCGTGGTTATCGCTGTCGAGACCAGGAGTGCACGTCGCGGTGTTCCTCCATCGTCGATTGCGGCGAGCCAGCGGGGCAGCAACCGGCGCGCAGCCATGTCGCGTGACAGTTCCGCTTCGAGCAAGGTCCAACCGTTGAGTGCTCCGACGCAACTGACTACCGCGAAGAGCGTCACCAGCGCAGCGGCCGTTCCATTCCAGTAGCGACCAACGAAAGTGGCAAACGGTGCTGGGGAAGTTGCCGCGATGCTCATCGGCAGAAGCATCGCGATGGATGAGCAGACGACGAGATAGAGCAGGCCGGTTAGCCCAGTCCCCCAAAGCGTCGCACGAGAAATATTGGCCTGGGGATCGCGCACTTGGGCAACGACGACGCTGGCGGATTCGAACCCAAGCAAGGCCCAGAGGCTGAGAGTCGCGGCTGCGTTTATGGCGCTCGGAGTTATCGGCACGGCATCGACCGGCATGACTTGCGCTGAACCTCGGAGGAAGAGGCTCACCGCAATGATGATCACCATCACGAGTGGCATGATCTTGATGATGACCGTGACGATCTGGAAGCCTCCCGCTGCTCGCATTCCGCGCAGGTTCACGAAAGCTACGATCCACAAGAGAACTATTGCCGCGAGGGCTGGTGTAAAGGCGGCTGTTGATAGCGCCGGGGCCATGTTCGACAGGTAGCTGATCGCGGCAACAGCGATGGTCGCTACCGCCGTCCAGACCGAAACCAGATAGATCCAACTAACGAAAAATCCGGTCGTTTGACCAAACGCGACGGACACGAAGCCTGCGGGACTACCGGCATGTGGCAGGGCTCCCGTCAATCGCGTCAGGACATATGCCAGAACCAGGACGCCTGCCGTGGTTACGATCCAGCCGGCGATGGCATTCCAGCCGAGCGGAGCGAGGCTGGCCGGCAGGAGGAAGACGCCCGAGCCGATCATATTGCCCATGACCAGCGCCATCGCGGCAAGTAACCCGAGGCGCCCCCCGCCCGCATCGGCAGATGCTGCAGGAGCAGATTGGCCGTGGTCGTCTGTTGCCGTCAGCGACAAGTGATCAAAAGTCCCGGCCGACCTTGAGCCCTATCACCCGGGGGCGAATGACATAGTCATAGAAAACCCCGCCCGTGCCGCTTTGCTCCAGCGGATCGCCGCAGGTCGTTTCAAGACACTGAACTGAGCTGTTGATCACGCCGTTACTATCGAAAAGATTATTGGCATATATTTCAACGCGCCATGAAGCACTGCTCACGCCAATGCTGAAATCTGCAGTAGTGTAGCCTGCAAATTCCCCTTTGATGGTGTTTTCGGCATCGCGAAGGTCGCTACGACGTTTTCCTATGTAATTTACTGCGCCTTGCACATGGCCGGTCCATTCGCCGATGGGAAACTCATAACGGGCGAGGGCATTGGCCTTGAAGCGTGCGGTGATCGGCAGGTGCGTTCCGGCTTGAGCAAGGCGGGTGTTCTCGCCCTCCGGAGTAGAACAGTCGAACGTGGCATTGGCGATAAGGCAAAAGTCCTTGGTGATCTTGGCATCGTTATAGCTGCCGGCCGCGTTGAGCGTCAGCCCACCCTTGCGGTAGCCCATATCGAACTCGACGCCGTAAATCCTGGCTTCACCTGCATTGCGAATCAGGGTCAGGCCGTTTTCGCCGAGAAAGGAAAGCTGGATGTTGCTCCAGTCCTCACGGAACATGGCGTAGTTGAAGTGGAACGCGCCGAGTTGGCTTTTCCAGCCGAACTCGTAGTTGTCGAGCGTGTCCGGCGCATAAGGAGGCTGCCCGCCGCGACGATTGATGCCGCCGGGACGAAAGCCGCGTGACCATGTAGCGTAGACAAGCCAGTCCGGTGTCAGCTTGTATGTCAGATTGGCCTTGTAGATCGAGCCGGTGTCAGAGGTTTTCGCATCGAGGTTGGTACATGGTGAGCCCGCAACCTTTGCATCCTCGAAACAGGCGGCGACGCCGGTCCGAGGCGAATAGCCATCGCTGTAGCCAAAGAATCCGACAAGCGAGTTCTTGTACTTGTAAACGCGCAGGCCGCCTGTAGCGGTAAGCTGGTCAGTGATGTCGAAACTCAGTTCGCCGAATGCCGCATAGTCGCGGTCAATGCGCTTCTGTTTGGTCAACCAGATGTCGCTGTCGGTTCCGGGAACGGTGATGGCGTCCGCAATATCGTCAATGATATAGTTCTGGGTGATATGGTGCACCTGCCGCTGGGCAAACAGGCCGGCGATCAGGCGCAAGCGGTTTTCCTGCGGCGAACTGATGCGAAGTTCACCGAACTGACGGCGGTATTTGTCGCGCCCTTGAATGTACTGGTTAGGGCTGACGAGGTCGCCGGCATTATCATACAGGAACTCGCCGGAACCATAGAGCGCATCATAGAAATACGCGTAATCCGAATAGTCGGATTCGGTGCGGTCCTTGCGGTTCAGAATGCCGCCCGTGGCCACCAGGTCCCAGTTGCCGATCTTCCCCTCGATGGTCAGGGCTGCCTGATACCATTCGTCCTTGCTGCTCTCGGGGTTATATTGGACGGTCTGCAGTTTCTTGCTCACCGCGCTTGAGCGCTCCTGCGCAAAGCTGCCGTTGACCTTCTGCACTTGCCCGATCAGCGTGGGAGTGATGGTCCAATCGTCATCGAGTTCGATGCCGAGAGCCATCCGTGCGCCGTACGTATCGACGTCGTTGTAGTTCTTTTCGACGAGATCATCGTTGGATTGCGTAATGCCCGATACCGGATAAGTGCGGGTGCCCGCAATGTTGTCAATGTATCCCCCATCGTGGCGATACCATCCAACCACACGTAGCGCCGAACGATCCGACAGCCTGAAGTTCAGGAAGCCCTGCGCCACGCCGCCGACGTCGCCGTGAGCGACAGAGTTCAGTTCCATGTCGACCGCGCCGTAGGTGGCCAAGTAATCGGGCTTGTTGGTGACGATCTTGATCGTGCCCGCCATCGAACTTGCGCCGTAGAGAGTGCCCTGTGGCCCGGCGAGCGCCTCGATCCGCGCGATGTCGTATGCATGGATATCGAGGGCGCCCTGAATTGTCGTGATTGGCATCTCGTCGAGATACGTGCCTACAGTCGGCAGCGGACCGGAATGATTGGCATTCTCACCCGATGCCACGCCACGAAAATAAACCTGGCTGAAGCCAGGTTGGGTGGTCTGGATCGTGACCGAAGGAATGTTTTTCACCGCGTCCTGGAGTTCCTTGACCTGCAGTTCGCGTAGTTTCTCACCCCCCAGAGCGGTGATCGCGATTGGAACGTCCTGCAGGTTCTCGGTTCGCTTCTGTGCGGTGACGAGAATTACGCCGGTGTCCTCGGCGGCGGGAACTCCCTGCGCCAGCGCAGGTTGCGCCGCAGCAATAGCTGATGATCCAAGCAGCGCGATCACGACACTGCGGTGACAACCCAAACGCGATGAATTCATCCGCATTCCCCTGTAATTGCCTGATGAGGAAGCGGCCACAATTCATGAGCTTTGACAATAGGACGTCAACGAAACACTCTATTGTGCAGTGCGTCATATGACATTTTCGCAACATCTTCGGTTCGCGGCAGATCACTGGTCGGCGTAGGTTTCCGGCAAGTCGCCCAATGCAGCGCGCAGCGGTCTGAGCCAGGCATCATAGGCGCGCCACAGATCGACCCCATCGCGGTTTATCGGGCGACGTACCTGTTCGCTGGAAGCGGTACGGACCGCCCGCCCGTTGCGATGGAACTCCAGGCAACCTTCCTCGAAATCAAGCGTGAGATAAGCAAGCAGCGTCCGGACCTCGGACTCCGGATCATCGAGAAGATGCTCGTGGATTACCCGATGAATTCGTCTCGGCATGACGGCGTCGTAATGGCGCATGGCGCGCACATACTCAGTGTAATAGCGGCCAATGTGCTCAAGGTCGTAGGAAAAGGCCTGTCCTTTGGCGAAGTGCTGCCGGAAGTTGGAGAAACCGCAATCCATCGGCGCACGGCGCGCATCGATGATCTTCGCGTTAGGCAGGATGGTGGCGATAAAGCCTGCGTAAGCCCAGTTATTGGGCAACTTGTCGATGTAAAAGGGCTTGTCCGTCTTCCGCTGTATGCGGGTGCGTTCGATGAATTCGGCGCCCAGTTCCGCAAACCGAGAGGCAGGCATCGCCGTCAGGGCCCCCGGCCAGTCCCGGGCATTGCTGCCGTAGGTCTGCGCTTCGCGCATCGCCATGGCAGGTATGTCCGGGAGTTCCATCGTGCCTTCCACTTGCGAATGGCTCGAGAGTATCTGTTCGATGAGGGTCGACCCCGCGCGAGGCAGGCCCAGAATGAAGATCGGATCGGGGCAGGGGTGCCCTGACCCCTCAAGTCCGGCAAGTAGAGCAGGTGCGATAGTCGCGACAACGGCATCGACCTGGTCGCTCACTGCTGCCGGATCGAAATCCAACTGGTCACGCCGCAGTCGGTTGCCTTCGGCGTAGTGCTTGAATGCAAGGTCTGTCACCTGACGATCATCGAATGCCTTTCCAAGCGCGAAATGCAGATGTAGGCGGTCGTCGTCGGTTAGGGCCTCGGCCTTGAGAGCAGCTTCCATCGCTATGACGTCGGCGGCCTCGAACTGCCAGGTCTTGAGGTTCGCCAGACTCCACCAAACTTCTCCCAGACCTGGCTCCAGCGCAATTGCACGGCGATAGGCGGCGATGCTTTGCGCCTGTTCGCCCAGCGTCTTGAGAATATGGCCGTAGCTCATCCATAGTCGCGCATGGTCCGGAAACGTCGCCGTCAGTTCCGCATAAATGCGCCGTGCCTCGGCATAGTCCCCTATGCGGCCGAGAGCTGCCGCACGCAGGTTAAGGTCGCCCGCGTGCGCGGGGCCTTGTGCGAGCACGATATCGAGAGCGGAGACGGCTTCGGCAAAGCGGTTCTGCCGATACAGCACAATAGCGAGGTTGGCCTGTGCCGCCGTGAAGCCGGGCGCCAGTTCGAGTGCTCGGCTCAGCAAGGCTTCGGCATCGCGATAGCGACCGATCCGCCCTGCCAGTTCTGCCATCATGCGAATGGCAGCAACGTCGGTCGGCTGGTCACGAAGCCTCTGACGCAGCCCCATCTCTGCTGCGGGTAAGTCCCCAGCCATGAGGGCACGGGCAATGGCTACGAGCGCGGGGTCGTGAACCGAGGCCCGGATCGCTTCTCCTTCGGCCAGTTTCGCTTCTTCGTGTCGCCCCAGAGCACGCAATGCGCGTCCAAGCAGACGATAAGCTGACGCATCGTGCGGCTCTCGCAGCAATCGCTCGCGAAGCATGACCACAGCGAGGGCAGGGTCCGTAGCGACCAGCGAAGAGATAGATGCGGCATCGACGGAGCGGTTCATCTGCAGCGGATTATGGCCAAGTCCGGCAATCATCTCAAGCGCCGCGAATGCGGGTTTGGACACTTGAGCATCTTGCAGGATTATGACAGCGGCATGCCTGACTTGATCACCATGAACGACATCGTTAGCCGGGCCCTCCGCAGCTCGGGCTGACAACTTCAGGGGGTGATCTCATGCGCTTAACTACTGTGCGCAAAGGAATTTTTCGGACCCGGCTGCCGGGGCTTGGAGAGTGTGCACGCGTCGACATGAGTGCGGGTGATGCGGCGCCGTTTCTTGAACGCGATATGTACGTTCTGTTGGGTTTTGAACCGAGCTTTGACAATTTGCCTGAAGAGCCCGCCAATGCGAATCCAGCTTCGCGCTCGCTTTGGGTTGACCGTTTCTGACCCCCCGGTTGGGACGAATCGTCGCGGGATCGAAATTGGGGCGCGCAAATTCGTGTGGTTTGGTCTATGGGGCGCGCAACAGGTGAGCCCGAGGGCCGCCACGCAGCCCTCCTTATGCTCTTTGAAAGCCGCCTCGATGCGGCAGGACTCGTTGACCAAATAATGACTTTTCCGCAGATTCCCGCGCCTCTCGCCGAAGCTCTCACTGGCCATGGCTATGAAACCCTGACCCCCGTTCAGGCCGCCGTGACCGAATCGGAGGCGCATGGCCGCGACCTCGTCGTCTCGGCGCAGACCGGCTCGGGCAAGACCGTCGCCTTCGGCCTTGCCATGGCTGACGAACTGCTCGCTGATGATGAACTGGCCTTTGCGGTCAAGCCGCTGGCACTCGCCATCGCGCCGACGCGCGAGCTGGCGCAGCAGGTCAGCCGCGAACTGGAATGGCTCTACGCCAAGACCCACGCTCGCATCGTCACCTGCGTCGGCGGCATGGACCCGGTGAAGGAGCGCAAGCAGCTGGAACGCGGCGCGGCGATCGTCGTCGGCACCCCGGGGCGTCTGCGCGACCACTTGGAGCGCGGCAAGCTCGACCTTTCGGCTCTGCGCGCCGTCGTGCTCGACGAGGCCGACGAGATGCTCGACATGGGCTTCCGCGAGGATCTGGAAGAACTGCTCGACGCGACGCCGGAAAGCCGCCGCACGCTGCTGTTCTCGGCCACCATGCCGCGCCCGATCGAGGCGCTGGCCCAGCGTTACCAGACCAACGCCCTGCGCATCTCCACCGTCGGCGAGAACCGCGGCCACGGTGACATCGCCTACAAGGCCGTTACCGTCGCGCCGTCCGACATTGAGCACGCGGTGGTCAACCTGCTGCGTTTCCACGAAGCGGAAACGGCGATCCTGTTCTGCGCCACGCGCGATAACGTCAAGCACCTGCACGCCACTTTGGTGGAGCGCGGCTTCTCGGCCGTTGCGCTCTCGGGCGAGCATTCGCAGAACGAGCGCAACAACGCACTGCAGGCGCTGCGCGACCGTCGCGCTCGCGTCTGCGTCGCAACCGACGTTGCCGCGCGCGGCATCGATCTGCCCTCGCTCAGCCTCGTCATCCACGTCGAGATTCCGCGCGATGCGGAAACGCTGCAGCACCGTTCGGGCCGTACCGGCCGCGCCGGCAAGAAGGGCACCGCCGTGCTCCTCGTGCCGTACCCGCGCCGTCGCCGCGTCGAGATGATGCTGCGCGGCGCGCGTATCGAGGCCGAGTGGGGCGAGGCTCCGAGCCCCGAGGCGATCCGTGCGCAGGACCGTGACCGCCTGCTCGAAAAGCTGCTGGCGCCGGTCGAGGTCGAGGACGACGACCGCGAACTGGCCAAGGTCGTGCTCGAGACGATGAGCGCCGAGGACGTCGCCGCCGCGCTGGTGCGCGCACATCGCGCCGCGATGCCGCAGCCCGAGGAACTGCTCGGCAACTCGCCCGAAGCCCGCCAGAAGCGCGAGCGTCCGGGCTTCGACGACGTCGTATGGTTCCGCATGAACGTGGGCCGGGATGAGCGCGCGGAAGCACGCTGGATCCTGCCGGTGCTGTGCCGTCGCGGTCACGTTACTCGCGATGCCGTCGGTCAGATCCGCATCAACGCGGACCAGACCTACTTCCAGATTCCCGCCGCTCAGGCCGAGCAGTTCGAACGCGCTGTCTCCCGCACAGCGCGCGAAGACGGCGAGTACGAGGGCACCATCCGCATCGAACGTGCGCCCGATGCTCCGCGCGACGTCGCTCGCCATCGCAGCCGTGATCGTGATGGTCCGCAGGGCCGTGGCCGCCGTCCGCATGGCAATGGCCCGCGTTCGGACGGTCCGGGTGGCGAAGGTTCCGCGCCGTACCGCGCACGGCCGACCGGTCCGCGTCAGGATCGTCCGGGCGGCGGCAAGCCGTTTCACAAAAAGCCGAAGAAGAGCTGGTAAGCTACTGAGAGCTCGGGTCGAGGGGTAACACTGCCCCCTTCGACAAGCTCAGGGTGAGCGGAGGTTATGTAACCTCTCATTGTTGGGCTGAAAACAGCCGCTCAAATCCGCTGTCCCGAGGGCGGGAGGAGAGCGATCAGCCCTCCATCCAGTCCTTGAAGAAGGCTTCGTTGGCCTCGCGAAGCGCGGCGATCTCGACGCCTACGACCCTGGTGCCGCCGACGGTGCCGATCTTCACTGCTTCGGGCAGCACCGTACCGGCGGGCGCGGTCAGCACATAGCGCGACTGGTCCTCGCCGAAAGCCTGAACGGTGGTGAGGTCGCCGTCGAGCACGCAGCCGAGGCCGCTCGCCAGCGCCATTTCGGCCAGCGCGACGATCAGGCCGCCGTCGCTGACGTCATGGACTGCCGTGACCTTGCCTTCGCCGATCCAGCCGCGGACCATGCCGCCATTGTGGGCTTCGGCCTTGAGGTCGACCTTGGGTGCATCACCGGCTTCCTGACCTGCAATGTCCTTGAGCCAGAGTGACTGGCCGAGGTGGGTGCCTTCGCCGCCGAGCAGGAACACGTCCTCGCCTTCGGCCTTGAAGGCGATCGTCGCCATCTGGTCGTGATCGGCGAGGATGCCGACGCCGCCGATCGCCGGGGTCGGCAGGATCGCCGAGCCGCCGCCGGTGGCCTTGGACTCGTTGTAGAGCGAGACGTTGCCCGAGACGATCGGATAGTCGAGCGCGCGGCAGGCATCGCCCATGCCGCCAAGGCAGCCGACGATCTGCGCCATGATCTCGGGGCGCTGCGGGTTGGCGAAGTTGAGGCAGTTGGTGATCGCCAGCGGCAGACCACCGACCGCGCTGATGTTGCGATAGGTCTCGGCGACCGCCTGCTTGCCGCCCTCGTAGGGGTCGGCGTAGCAGTAGCGGGGCGAGCAGTCGGTGCTGATCGCCAGCGCCTTCTGCGTACCGTGGACGCGCACGACCGCCGCGTCGCCGCCGGACTTCTGCATGGTGTCCGCGCCGACCTGGCTGTCGTACTGTTCCCAGATCCACTTGCGCGAGGCGAGGTCCGCGCCGCCCATGAGCTTCAGCAGGTCCGCGCCGATGTCGGTGCTCTCGGCCACGTCGCTCATGGCGGGGACGGCGGCCCAGGCCTTGTACTCCTCAGCCGAGACGTAAGGACGCTCGTATTCCGGCGCATCGTCGGCGAGGGGGCCGAGCGGAATGTCGCAGACCACTTCGCCGTCGAATTCCAGCACCATGTGGCCGGTATCGGTGACTTCGCCGATGACCGCGAAGTCCAGTTCCCACTTCTTGAAGATGGCCTCGGCCATGGCTTCCTTGCCGGGCTGGAGCACCATGAGCATGCGCTCCTGGCTCTCGCTCAGCATCATTTCGTAAGGCGTCATCGCCTCTTCGCGGCAGGGCACCTTGTTCATGTTGAGGCGAATGCCGGCGCCGCCCTTGCTGGCCATCTCGACCGACGAGGAGGTGAGGCCGGCCGCGCCCATGTCCTGGATCGCGACGATAGCGTCGGTGGCCATCAGTTCGAGGCAGGCCTCGATCAGCAGCTTCTCGACGAAGGGGTCGCCGACCTGCACGGTGGGGCGCTTTTCGTCGATGTCGTCGCCGAAATCGGCCGAGGCCATGGTGGCGCCGTGGATGCCGTCGCGGCCGGTCTTGGAACCGACATAGACGATCGGGTTACCGAGGCCGGTGGCGGCGCAGTAGAAGATCTTGTCGGTATCGGCGACGCCCACGGTCATGGCGTTGACGAGGATGTTGCCGTCGTAGGCCTTGTGGAAGTTCGTTTCGCCGCCGACGGTGGGGACGCCGACGCAGTTGCCGTAGCCGCCGATGCCAGCGACCACGCCCTTGACGAGGTGCTTCATCTTCGGGTGATCGGGACGGCCGAAGCGCAGGGCGTTCATGTTCGCCATGGGACGTGCGCCCATCGTGAAGACGTCGCGCAGGATGCCGCCGACGCCGGTCGCCGCGCCTTGATAAGGCTCGATGTAGCTGGGGTGGTTGTGGCTTTCCATCTTGAAGATGGCGGCCTGCCCATCGCCGATGTCGATCACGCCGGCGTTCTCGCCGGGGCCGCAGATGACCCAGGGGGCCTCCGTGGGGAGCTTCTTGAGGTGGAAGCGGCTCGACTTGTACGAGCAATGCTCCGACCACATCACCGAGAAAATGCCGAGTTCCACGAGGTTCGGCTCGCGGCCCAGCGCATTCAGGACGCGCTCGTATTCTTCGGGATTGAGGCCATGCGCCTCGACGACGTCAGGGGTGATTCCGCTCATGCGACGCGCCTTAGCCGCGTCTTTCCGCCTGCGCCAGAGCGTATGGACATAACGGCACTCAACGGCACCTAAACGGGGGCTAGCGGCACCAGAGCGTTCCACAGGACGTCACGACGGGTAAATACTGCCGCCACCTTGACCGTTACTGCGCCGAGCGCCATTGCTTGCCCATGGAATCCGAAACTTCGACCATCGACACGCTCAGCTTCGAGGATGCACTGCGCGCGCTGGAAACCATCGTGCGCCAGCTCGAGAGCGGCGACGTGCCGCTGGAAGATTCGATCTCGCTCTACGAAAAGGGCGAGAAGCTGCGCCAGCATTGCCAGAAGCGCCTCGACGCCGCGCAGGCGCGGATCGAGCGGATCGTCGCCGGGCCGGACGGCGCGGCGGCGGGCACCCAGCCTTTCGACCTGTGAGCCCAGAGACGTGAACAAAGTGGCCGCGCCCGATTCGCTGCTGGCCGAGGGCCTTGCGCGGATCGCCGAGGAGATCGACGGCGCCTTCGACGCGCTGCTCGCCGTTCCCGACGATGCCCGCGCGAAGCTCGTAGAGGCGATGCGCTATGCCGCGATCGGCGGAGGCAAGCGATTGCGCCCGCTGCTGCTCGCCAGTGTCGCCGAGATGTACGGCGTCCAGCGCGAGGCGGCGATCCGGGCGGGCATCGCGATCGAATCGATCCACGTCTATTCGCTGATTCATGACGACCTGCCGTGCATGGACGACGACGCCCTGCGCCACGGCAAGCCGACCTTACACATCGCCTTCGACGAGGCGACCGCGGTGCTCGCGGGCGATTCGCTCCACGCCTTCGCTTTCGAGGTCCTGTCCGATCCTGCGACCACGCCCGATCCCTTTACCCGCATCGAACTCGTGCGCACGCTCGGCCACGCCAGCGGGGCACAGGGGATGGCGGGCGGCCAGATGATGGACCTCGTCGCCGAGACCAGCGAGTTCGACCTGCAGACCGTCACCCGGCTCCAGCAGCTCAAGACCGGCGCGCTGCTTGGCGCGGCGGTGGAGATGGGCGCGATCCTCGGCCGTATTCCGCCCGAGGGCCGCACGCATCTGCGCGGTTATGCCCGCGACATCGGCCTCGCGTTCCAGATCGCCGACGACCTCATCGATCATGAGGGCGACGCCGCGCTGGCGGGCAAGGCCGTGGGCAAGGATGCGGCGGCGGGCAAGGAAACCTTTGTTTCGCTGCTCGGCCCCGAACGCGCCCGCGAACAGGCGCGCATGCTGGTCGAGCAGGCCGTCGGTCATCTCGCCCAGCACGGCAAGGAAGCCGACCTGCTGCGCGCCGTCGCGCGCTACATCATCGAGAGGGATCACTGATGGCTTCGGCTGAGCGTATCGGCGTCTACCCCGGCACTTTCGACCCGATTACGCTGGGCCACGCCGACATCATCCGGCGCGGCGCCAAGCTGGTCGACAAGCTGATCATCGGCGTCACCACCAATCCGTCGAAGAACCCGCTGTTCACGCCGGACGAGCGCATGGCCATGGTCGAGCGTGAGGTCGCGGCGATGGGGATCGACAACGTCAGCGTCGTCGGCTTCAATGCGCTGCTCATGAAGTTTGCCCAGAAGCAGGGCGCCAGCGTGATCGTGCGCGGCCTGCGCGCGGTGGCGGACTTCGAATACGAATACCAGATGGCCGGGATGAACCAGCAACTCAATTCCACCATCGAGACGGTGTTCCTGATGGCGGACGTGAGCCTGCAGCCGATTGCGTCCAAGCTGGTCAAGGAAATCGCGATGTTCGGGGGCGACATCGCGAAGTTCGTGAGCCCGGCCGTGCGCGAGGACGTCGTCGCGCGGATCGCCAAGAACGGATTGTTGGGGGACTACTAAGGGCGTGAACTCATAAACGACACCATCGAGGTTTGAAGCAAAATGGCTCAGCACAAGGAGGCGGGGCGAAGGAATATGTCGATATTTCAAGACCTGCCGACGCCGGGCTGGGCCATTTTGGTCAAATCCCTTCGGGACGTCCGAATGGCTTCCATCTCGAACCGAAGCGCCCTTGGAAGGGCAACCAGCCCTTCCGGCGGTCTCTTCGGCCCGAGTTGTTCGCCATTCGGACGCCTCGATGGTGTCGTTTATGAGTTTACGCCCTAGCTTGCGCGGATGGGCGGGTCCGCGTGGAAATCATTCATTGTGCCGACAGCGGGGGCGCTTTATCGCGTCCGATTACGCGGCTCGGCCGTTTATTGCCCAGGTGACAGATACATGAAGTTTCGCCTCCCCCTGACCGCGCTGATGCTCGGCGCCGCGCTCGTTGCGGCTCCGGCCATGGCGAAGGACAAGGACAAAAAGGACGAGGCAGCGGCGACGCCGACGCCTCCGCCGCTCCCCACCACCATCGACACCGACATCACGCATGAGCCCGAGAACGTGCTCCTGCTGGACTTGTCGGACGGTGGCCGCGTTGCCATCCGCCTGATGCCGCAGTGGGCGCCGCACCATGTCGAGCGGATCAAGACGCTGGCGGCGCAGGGCTTTTACAACGGCCAGATTTTCCACCGCGTGATCGACGGCTTCATGGCGCAGACCGGCGATCCGACGGGCACCGGGCAGGGCGGCTCGCAGCTTCCCGACCTGCAGGCCGAATTCAACACGATGCCGCACCTCCGCGGCACCGTGTCGATGGCGCGCACCAACGATCCGAACAGCGCCAACAGCCAGTTCTTCATCGTCTTCTACCCGCGCTTCGCGCTGGACAAGAAGTACACGGTGTTCGGCCGCGTGATCTCGGGCATGCAGTACGTCGATGCGATCCATCGCGGAGAGCCGCCCGAGGACCCGACGAAGATCGTCCAGGCCTCGCTGGCTTCGGAGAACAAGCCTGCTCCGGCAGCGCCCGTGGCTCCGGCTGCGCCCGCGCTGAAGGCGCCTTCGGTTTCGGACCTGAACAACTCGCAGTCGAACTGAGTTCTTCACACCCTTCGTCATTGCGAGCGAAGCGAAGCAATCCAGGGCAGCACTACGCCGCCCTGGATTGCTTCGCTTCGCTCGCAATGACGGGATGAGTGTACGCCTTGCCCGCAGCCCCGCTCTGGTCTAGCGCGCCGCCATGCGCGTAGACCTCTTCGACTTCGACCTTCCGCCCGAAAGCATCGCCCTGCGTCCGGCGCGTCCGCGCGATGCGGCGAAAATGCTGGTAGTGGACGGCGACACCCCCTTTGCCGACCATCACGTCCGCGATCTGCCTGCGCAACTGCGCGCAGGCGACGTCCTCGTCTTCAACGACACCCGCGTGATCCCCGCCCAGCTTGAGGGCACGCGCTATAGTGTTTCGGGGGGAGAGGCCCGCATCGGCGCCACGCTCCACAAGCGCATCGACCTGCGCCGCTGGCAGGCTTTCGTGCGCAACGCCAAGCGCCTGCGCGAAGGCGACCGCATCGCCTTCCCGGCGGAAGTCACCGCGATCGCCGAAAGCCGTCTTCCGGACGGCAGTTGGACCCTCGCCTTCGAGGGTGACGAGCCGGTCGAAATCCTGCTCGAACGCGCAGGCCGTATGCCGCTGCCGCCCTACATCGCGGGCAAGCGCCCGACCGACGAGGCCGACGCCAGCGACTACCAGACGATGTTCGCGCGCGAGAAGGGCGCCGTCGCCGCACCGACGGCGGCGCTGCACTTTACCCCCGAACTGGTCGAGGCCCTCGACGCAGCGGGCGTGGTGCGCGAGACCCTGACGCTCCACGTCGGCGCGGGCACCTTCCTGCCGGTCAAGGCCGACGACA
>JASGGD010000042.1:0-28256 GCA_047605225.1 Novosphingobium sp. | reverse complement strand
AGCTGACTCTTAATCAGCGGGTCCTTGGTTCGAGCCCAAGTGCGTCCACCACCCCTCCTTAAAAGCACCATGAACGTCGGCACCGCAACAGGTGACGCACCCCGTGCACTTGGCCCGGGATGCGTCGGATAGCTCACAGTTCGTGATCAGCAGCCACGCGATTTGAAGTGCTGCTCGACGGCATTGTGCAACCCCTTCCGGCCCTGTTCGCCCGCACGGCCGAGCGCGTTGACAAGCCCTCGGGGCAGCGAGCCCCGGCTCGACTGAATCGAATTGCCCTTGTTCTTGGCAAACCCCACGACCGACTGCGCAGCCCTTGTGCCAGCCATGGCCTGCGTGCTGCCAAGCAGCGTGAAGGCAGCGGTCATCGCGACGAGAATCGTTCGTTTCATCATTGGAAGTGCGACCTTTCCGTTGGGATTGATGCCGACGGTCGTAGCCATCGAATTCAGCCCTTTCCCGTCGGCACGCCAACGATACCCCGATCCAGGTAAATACCGTCCGGACAACACTGATGAAGTTATTGATTTAACGCCGGATTAAATATGCTGCAACGCAACATTCACAATCCGTCATCGCATCGCCACATACCGGCTCGATCTGCATCGCAACGCAGAAATTCCATCATGATCCGCTGGATTTCGTCGAAATCCTTCATCGAAATCACGCTGCAAGTGGCCTGACGTTCGCCATCATGGTTAATTAGTGATGAGGGACGCCAAAATTATCGGCCGCGAATGATGGTCATCCGGTAGCTGGTGGGCCCGACCGAATCGGGATTCCATAAGCCTGCCCCAGATCCTGGATCACTCTTCCGGCGAGCGCCGTGCGAAACTCGATCCCGACCTTGTCGCCGTCCAGCCAGCGCACATGGGCAGGGATGGGCTTGAAGTTGGCGATGCGCAGTTCGATCGCTTCGCCCGGGACAAAAGCCTCGACGCTGCCGACAATGCTGCAGCCGCCTTGCGAAACGTCGCCCAGTTCGACCGGAAAGACGTGCCAGCGCGATTTGCGACACCGCGCCTGAAGAAGCACGGGGTGGCGCTGGGCCAGTCGGTCGTTCTCGTCTGCCAGCATCATACCCTCGTTGCTTCGCCCGAAGGTGCCTAGCGGCCAGAAGTAAACCCGAAGTTTCAGTTGTCGGCCGAAAGGCCGTTGCCCTCCATCGGCGGTGAACCGGTGGCAGCGATCTGGGCGTCGATCTCCTTCGCCCGATCCACGATAGTCTTGTTCGCGGCCTTGTAGCGCTCTTCGAACGTCGGCTCGCGCTTGCAGCCCCCGAGCAGGGCAGCAAGCGCGAATGCAACGATCAGACCCGAACGCATCAATAGTCCTTCTTTATCCGCACGTTCAGGCTGTTCACGCCCGAGCCGCCGGCCTGGCTGAGCACCGAGAGCCACTTCGTCACGCTGACCTCCAACTGCGTGGCGGTGAAGCCGCGCGCGTCGGTGATCAGTTCGACGTAGATGTCGTCGGTGAGGTACTGGCCCGCCGCGACCGCCGTACCGCGCCCGGCCTGCTCGTCCGGGCCGAGGATACGCAGGCGGTCGATCCCGGCGGCGGAGCGCAACTTGCCGAGCGGATTGAGCCCGCCACCGGTCCCGCGGAGCGAATTGAGCGAGGATGCCAGTTGCACCGCCTGCAATGCCGAGAGGTTGGCGATCGAGCTGCCGAACAAGATGCGCGAAAGCACTTCGTCGTCAGGCAGGCTGGGATCGGACGAGAAGTCGATCTGCGGGTTCATCGCACGCCCGGTGACGTTCACGTTGACGGTGACGTCCTCGATATCGTCCGTCGCGGTGATCTGCACCGTGGGGTCGATGGTCGAGCCGCCGTTGAACGAGATCAGGCCGTCGCTCAACTGGAACGAGCGTCCCGCGAAACCCAGCGTGCCGCGCACCAGTTTAACTTCGCCGGAAAGCGACGGCGCCGCGCTGGTGCCGGTGACGTTGAAGTCCGCGCTCCACTCCGATTCCAGACCCATGCCGGACACGTAGAGCTTCTCCGGTGCCCGCAGGTGCAGGTCCAGACGGATGAGCGCGAAGGCACTGGCGGCCGTCGGCGCGGGCTCGTCGCCGGTGATGCGCTGCGGCCCGACCGGCGGCTTGAAGCGTACGCCGGTCAGGCGCGGCACCTGCGCGGCGCCTTCGCGCACGATCTGGTAGCGGGTTTCCGGCAGCTTGATCTCGCCTGCCAGCAGGGCGGGTTCGCCCGCTGTCTTGGTCAGACGCAGGTTGCCCGTGGCCGTCGCCGAAAGAGCGTCGCTGCGGGCAAGGCGCGCACGGTCCAGCTTGACGTCGAGGTCCATCGGATAGCCCGCGTCGGCAGCGAGGCTGACACGGCCGCTGGCGCTGACGGTGCCGTCTCCGGCCTTGGCAGTGAGCGAGGTCAGTTCCAACGAGTCGCCGGTGAACTTGCCTGCCAGCGCCATGCGGCTGAGACGCGTGCCATAGGCGAGGTTCTCGTAGACCATGTCCCGGCCCTGCACGACGCCGTTGATGCATGGGTTCGACAAGCGGCAGGTAAAGTCCGCCGCCAGCCCGACCGAGCCCGTCAGCGTCTGTCCGGACAGCCCCGCGAACGAGAACAGCGTGTCGGCTGGGCCGTTGTAGCGGATGCCTCCGCCCAGCGGCGCGTCCATCAGGCGCGTCATCCATGGACCATCGCCGGGCGGCAGAGGCTTCAGGCTGGCAGCCATGCGGCCGATCACGGTGCCGCGACGACGGAACACCGCGCGCCCTTCGCCGCCGTCCGGCAGCAACTTGCCCACGAAATTGATGTCGACACCCTGGCTGACCGCCGAGGAACTGGTCCGAGTGAAGTTGCTCAGCGTCAGTCGGGCATCGGCGCGCGGGAATGCGGTGGCGCTCGCCTGCTCGAAGTCGAGGCTGCCGCTGACCTTGCCGCCGATGCCGTAGCCTGGCGCGAAAGCGTTGAGGATGGCGAGATCGACGCCCTCCATACGGCTCTGCACCTTCATCCCCTCGCCATACGTGCCCGCCAGCTTGAGACTGCCGCCACCGAACGCGATGTTGGTGGGGAGCAGTTCGTAAGTGCCGTTCTTCGGCACGATGCGCGCGGGCGTGGTCGTCTTGACGTCGAGCCCGCGCACCCTGCCCTGCAGCGCCACCCGCCACAGTTCGGGCTGCATGTCGGCATTGAGGCCGAGCCGGAACGGTACGCCGCTGACACCTTCGATCAGGCCCTTCGCCTTGCCGCGCCCGTCGCGATAATCGACGATCACGCGGGCTGCCGCCAGATCGAGCGCGCCGATGCTGGTGCCCGCGATCTGCGCGTCGGCAACGACGTAGGGCTGGTCGTAGAGCACCGCACGCCCGTCGATGATGGCAGAGCCGATGGAGAGCTTTGCCGGTCCGTCGAAGATCGCGTTCTTGGCGCGCAGGTTGAAGTCGGCCGCCTGGTACTTGCCCTCAGCGTCCAGCCGCACGAGGCCGCCGATGCCATTTCCGTTGGCCGTCAGCTGCCCCGCGAAGGGGCCAGCCGGCGTCTGGACGATCCGGCCCGCGAAATCGACGCCGGACAAGTTGGCGCTGTTGATCTGCACCGAGGTCTGCTTGCCCATACCGAGCGTCACGTCCGCCCGCAGCGGGCCGTAGTCAGTGTCGCCCTTGGCGTCGAGACGATAGCCGCCCGGCGCACCCTTGATCCGCGCATCGAGGTTGGCAAGGCCGATGCCGAGGCCGGGACGCTCCGCCATGACATGGGCGTCGGGGTTGGTGATGGTCCCCGTCACTCGCACGCCGAGCGCACCATACTGGCTCGAGGTCCCGTTGGCCGCGAGCGTGACACGCCCGTCGGGCGACCAGCTGCCCTGTCCACCGGTGACCTTCAGCAGCGGCGCGTTCATGCGCACGCCGGAGAAGCGCACCACGCCGTCCGAACCGTACTTCACGTTGGACGATGCCGAGAAATTGCCGCCGAGATAGGTCTGCAGGTTGGCGTTCAGCAACTTTGTGGAGCGCGCGCGCACCGTACCCTGCAACGCGAAGCCCTGTCCCTCGGTCTTGAGGTCCATGTTGGTACGAATGTTGAAGATGCCGACGCTGTCGACGCGGTAGTTATCGATCTTGCCGTCGATGGCGCCGGTGTAGAGGCCCTTGCTCATGTCGGCGACAAGGATCAGCCCGGCATCGATACGGTCCGAACGCAGGCGCATGTTGTCCGACAGGATGCGCGTTCCCTCGATCGCGAGATCGCCGTTGAGCGTGACATTGTCGAGCTTGCCCCCGGCCACGGTATCGAGCCCGGTGATCCGGCTCACCCGTGCGGCGACGGGGATCATGATGTGCCCGGCGTCCACTTTCGCGGCGCCGCGCGCCGTCAGGTTTTCCAGCCCCATGTCGTTCATCACCAGGCGCCTTGCAGCGATTTGGTAGTTGACCGAGGGTGCGGTGAATGCACCGTCGAGAGCAAGGTTCGCGGTCAGCCCCGCGCCGCTCAGATTTTGCGCCATGACGGCAGGTTTGAGCAGCACGAACGAGAGCTTCAGGTCCTCGAACCGATTCTCGCCGAGATCGAGCAGGCCGTTGGGCGTCAGGTTGAATGCATCGCTGGACACCATACCCGACAATTTCGCGCGCCGCTTTTCGAATGCAGCAGTGAGGTCGATGTTGGTTACAGGTCCCAGCAGGCTGGCCGTCGGCCCGGTGAACATCCGCGCGAACCGCGCTGGTCCCTTGATGGAAAACGTACCGTCTCGCGCGGTGAGAGCCAGCCTCGCCAGTTCCCCGCTACCGAGATTGGCATTAAGGTTGCCGTTCCAGGCTGCCCAGTCGCCCTTGCCGGTGAGTTTGAGCGTAACTGGCTGCGTGAACCCTGCCAGACCCGCGATGAGACCACCCTTCGGCGCTTCCATATCCACGTCGAGGCCGAGCCGGTTACGTTCGGGAACGGCATCGAGCGTGGCATTGAAGCGGTCTCCGCCACCTTTGCCCTCGACGGCGATGGTGCCGCCCCTGGCGCTCACCTGCGCGCGGCCATCGGCGATATGCGCGCGTCCGGCGACGGTCATGATGCGGCGCTGACCGGAGACCGGCGGCTCGGCGATGAAGCGGTCGATGCGCAATTCGCCGACGTCGATGTCCAGATCCGGCAGCAAAGGTGCATCACTGGGCGGCGTCGCGCGGAAATGCGGAGTGCGTCGCAAGATCACGCGGCGAGCCGTAGCGCTACGCACGTCCACATGGTTGTCGAGATAGGAGAACGGGCGCCAGTCCACCTGGATTTCGGGGGAGTACAGGAACTCGCCGCGCGGATCGCGCACGGAAAGGCCGCGCAGGACCATCTTGCCGTAGAGCGACCCGTCGATCCTGGCGACGGAGATCTTCATGCCGTTCTCGAACTCGAGCGCAGCGATCTGGTCGGCCACGAAGCGGCGCCCCGGGCCGGTGTTGATGCCCAGCACTACCGCGACGAGGAATGCGACCACACCCAGCAGGACGAAGGCGACGGTCTTGAGTGCTCTCACCCGGATACGGTGCCAGCGGGAAGGCTGGTCGGCTACGACCTCGGCGGTTTCGATTTCCGGCTGCGACGGCATGCCTTCGCTGTTCTCCTCAGGGCCGGACATCAGAATGCCTGCCCGATCGATACGTAGATGTTGAAGCGAGATTCACCCGGACGCCGATTGATCGGCGTCGCCACGTCAAGCCGCATCGGCCCGAAGTTGGTATAGAAACGGCCGCCGATGCCGACGCCGTAGCGCAAGTCGTTGAACTGGGGCATCGTCTCCCGGTAGGCTTGGCCCGCATCGACGAAGGCCACCACACCATAGTTTCCAAAACGATAGCGCGCCTCGACCGAAGCTTCGTTGAGACTGCGGCCGCCGACCGGGTTGCCGTCGGGAGCCTGCTCGCCGAGCGCCTGGTATGCGAACCCGCGTACCGAACCACCGCCGCCTGCATAGAGCCTTCGGGACGGCGCAATATCGAAGAGCCCAGCGCCCTGGATCGTGCCGAGGCGCACCCTGCCCGCCAGCACGAAGCTGTCGCTGAAGGGATAATAGGTCGATGCGTCCAGCCGGGCGCGGACATAAGGGTCGAACCCGCCGCGCACCGTCGCCTCCGGCTGGACAAGAGCGGTCATGCGGTAACCCTTGGTCGGGTTGAGAAGATCGTCGGATGTATCGAAACCGACCTGTCCATTGAGCCCGGCGACATAGTATGTACGCCGCTTGCGATCGCCGGAAGCGGCATCATAATCGGTCTCGGCCGTGCCGAGCATCTCGACGCCGAACGCATACGTGTAGCGCTTCTGCCAGATCGGCGTGGAATCGCGAGCGATGCGCGCCGCGATGCGCCCGGTGTAAGCGCTGTAGGCGTCATAATCGTTGTGAAACGCTTCTGCGACCAGTTCGAAAGTCCGGTCACGCTTGCCTGCGTTGGAGCGACGGAAGGTTACCCCCGCACCCTGTTGGCGCGTACCGGCGATGGCATGCGCGATCAGCGCACCCTCGGGCGGGAACATGTTGCGATGGGTCCAGGTCGCCTGGGCGGTGATGCCCTCTCCGGCCGCATAGCCGACCGAACCGGCGATCGTGCGCGGCGGACCGGCATCCTGCTTGACGTGCAGGGTGACGTACTCGGTGCCGTCGCCTGCCTGTTCGCCGGTCTTCTGCGGTTCGACTGCAACCGTGGAGAACAGGCTGGTGGCGACCAGAGCCTTGCGCAAGTCATCGACCTTGCGGCTGTCGTAAAGCTCGCCCCGCTTGAACCGGGCCAGTACCTGAATGTGATCGGCGTCGAACGCCGTGTCGCCATCGGTGGTGAAGCCGCCGAAGCGACCGCGCGGACCGACCGTCACCGGCAGCGTATATACGCCGTTGCCCGCATCCTGATCGAGCAGGATGTCACGCTGGCCAACTTCCGCGAAGGGATAGCCGTTCTCGGGCAGCGCAACGGCGATGCGTGCCTCGGCCCCTTGCACGCGCTCCGCGACGATAGGCTCACCCACCTTCAGCGGGAAGTTGTCCGCGATAAGACCGGGCGGCACTGTCGGGTCGGCCTTCACCTGAATATCGGAGAAAACGTAACGCTTGCCGGGGTTGACCTGGATAACCGCATCGAGAGCGGGATTTGCCTGATCGGTGGATGGATCTATCCGCGTACGAACCAGCGGCTTGTACCAGCCTTCGGATGCAAGCACGGTTTCCATCAACTGGCTGTCTTCGGTCAACCGCGCGGCGACCATGGCTGTGTTCGACGCCTTGCCATCGCCTTTTTTCAGCGCCGACAGGGAATTGAACTGGCCTTCAAGATCGGTATCCGTCTCCTTGTCGGCGAGATCGAGCCCCTTGATATCGACGCGGTAGCGCACTTCGACGTCCTTTTCGTCGGCTTCTCCATCGGCGATCTTCACCGGAGTAACCTCGAACTGGTCGATGGGAGGGAGCGGCGCTGTCAGTTCCGCATCGCGAACGGGAGCGTCACCGATCGCCTCGATAGTCTCACCATCTGCAAGCGCCGGGTCGCCGGCAGGAGGTGTAACGCCTTCGGTGGGTTTGGCGCCGGCCTGCTGCGCCGCCATGCGCCGTTCGAAAGCTTCAATCGATTCGAGCGGCTTGTCGAGTTCAGGATCTCCGGCAGCGTCGAGCGCGGGGATCGAGGAATTGAACTCGCCATCGGGAATGATCGGATCAACTTGAGGCAATGTTGAATCTGCAGGCGGCGCAGGCACCTGCAATTGTCCCGCCTCAAGGTCGGTCATTTGACTGTCGGGCTTGCTTGCAGGCACCGCCTCATCCGCAGCTTTGGTCTGTGCGAATCCGGTGCCAAAAGACAGTACCGTGCCAAGAGCAAGAACCAGGGCAACCGCGCCATTGGCACATCCATGGCGCAAGGACAGGGAACGATCCGGCCGATGATCAATTAGCCTGAACATGGACACCGCGACGTTTCACCCCTTTGCCGAACCGGTACATCCGGCCCCTCCTGAGAATGCCTATCGCATTGCAACAGCGAAAGTTCCCTCGTTCACACAAGCTGGTAATGAATAGCGTCGGAACGCCGGGAGGCAACGCCGCATCGAAAACCGTCCCCGGCGCAGACGCCCAGTCTCCGCTGGCAATGCCGCGTGCGGCATGGTTCCGGGTGGTCAAGCGTGTCTACATCATGATCGGGTTCCATGAACTTGGCCTACTGTCGGCGGGGCTGGCCTTCTACACCTTCCTTGCGCTGACGCCGCTGATCGCTGCAACCGTGATGGTCTACGGCCTCGTCGCCGACGTCGGCATGGTTCGCGAGCAGATGGACAGCATCGTCGATGTGGTGCCGCCCGAAGTTGCCCGCCTGCTGGAAGAGCAACTGCTGCGGATCATCTCGACGAACTCGGGCGTGACCGGACTTGCCCTCGTGATCGCGTTGTTCTTTGCAATTTATGGCGGCATGCGCGCAGCGGGCGGAATGGTCAGCGCGCTCAACATCATCAACGAGGAGCGCGAGACGCGCGGCGTGATCGCCCGCACCATGCGCACCGGCGGGCTTACCCTCGCCGCGATCCTGCTGGCGCTGACCGGGGTTCTGTCGGGCGGCGTCTTCGCCTGGCTGCAGACGGAAACCAGCGTATATCTCGGCAGCGCGACCCAGATGACCTTCAAGGTACTGACATGGGTGGCGGCGATCACGCTGGGCAGCGCCGGGTTCGCGCTCATCATGCGCTACGGGCCGGACCGGCGCCCCGCCAAGTGGCGCTGGCTGGCGCCCGGCTCACTGCTGGCGACACTGCTGTGGCTGGCGGTGTCGTTCGGGTTCTCGCTCTATGTCGCCTACATCAGCGACTACAACGCGACTTACGGCTCGCTCTCCGCCATCGTCGTCTTCCTGATGTGGCTGTTCCTGTCGGCCTACGGTGTGCTGCTGGGCGCGCTGCTCAATGCCGAGATCGAGCGCCAGACATTCTGCGACACCACGGTTGGCCCACCCCGCCCGGCCGGAGAACGCGGCGCGGTCCTCGCCGACCTCATCGACGACGGCGTTCCTTCGGCAAGGCAACTCGAACGGCGCAAGCACCACCGCGCCGAAGCCGAGCGGCGGCGCGCCGACGGGGCTAGTGCGGAAACGTAAGGACCTTGGGGATCGGCGCATCACCGCACCCGGCCGCGCGAATAGAGCGCAGGGCAAAGCCCGCGTAGAACGCGGTCAGCGCCTCCAGCGAATAGTCCGCCATGGCATCGAGCGGCGAACCGTCCTCATGGCGATACCAGTCCGCGCCGGAATTCAGCATTCGCATGATGGTGGACACCGTCAGGTAACTGTCGATCCCTCCATGGAACTGTCCCGAGGCGACGCCCGCGTCGAGAACCGACCGCCACGCCTCGAACGCGTCCTTGCGGGCCTTCATCAGGTAGAGGAAATCCGGGCTGCGACGGAAGAACTTCCGCTCGTTGAAGATGATCGCATAAGCCTCGATCCGGTCGGCCAGCGCCGCCAGTTCCTCGGCGATCAGGGTCACGAAGCGCACTTCCGCATCGGCGTCGAGAGCGGCGATGCGCAGCGCCCGCTCCCGCTGGTCCAGCGCCGCATCGCGCACGATGAAATCGAGCATCTCCTCCTTCGTCGCGAAGTGATGATAGAGACTGCCCGACAGAATATTCACGTCGTCGGCGATCTGCCGCACGGTGGTCGCCTCGAAGCCGAACTCGGCGAAGCGGCGCGCTGCCGCCGCAAGGATTTCCTCGCGCCGGTCCGGATGGCTTGGCCTGCGCCCTCTCCCCGCCTTCGATGCCACTCTCGCCGCCCTTTCCCGTCCGCGTCTCGACAGACGCCTAGCAAGACCTAGCGCCGATGGCGAGGCGGACGCCGCCATCGTCTGCGCGATGACCCGAGGGGGCAGTTGAACCCACTGCCGGACAGCGCATAGCTAGGCGCAAAGGAAACCGCAGGTCCGGCCGCAGCTATGCGCCGTCCGGCACCGCGCCCGTGAGAGGAAGGACCGACCAATGAGTGATGTTCTGGGCTACAAGGGCAAGCGCGTGATCGTCAGCGGCTGCTTCTCGGGCATGGGCGAGGCCGCGGCGAAGCTGCTGGTATCGCTCGGCGCCGAAGTCCACGGCTTCGACTTCAAGGAAAGCGCCGTGCCGATGGCCTCGTTCACGCGGATCGACCTGCGCGATCCGGCCAGCCTGGAGGTCGCCGTCAGCGGCGTCGGCGGCAGGATCGACGCCTTGTTCAATTGCGCCGGACTTCCGGGCGGAGGCGGTTTTCCGCCCATGGACACGATGAAGGTCAACTTCCTCGGTACCCGTCACCTGACCGAGCAGGTCATCCCGCTGATGGGTGACAAGGGCGCCATCGTCTCGATCGCTTCGACCGGGGGCCTCGGCTGGAGCCGCCGCATTCCGGTACACATGCAACTGCTGGCGACACAGGGCTTCCAGGCCGGGCTGGAATGGTGCGAGGCGAACATGGATCAGGTCGGCGAGGGCTACGCCTTTTCCAAGGAGGCCGTCATCGTCTGGACTCAGTTCATGGGCGCGCCCCTGATCAAGCAGGGCATTCGCATCAACTGCTCCCTGCCCTCGCCCACCCAGACGCCGATGATGGCGACCTTCCACGCGGTATCCGGCAAGGACGTGGTCGATGCCGCAGCCGAGCCGCTCGGCCGCTACACCACGCCGGAGGAGCAGGCGGGGCCGCTGGTCCTGATCAACTCGGACCTTGCTGGCGTTGTCAACGGCGTCGTGCTGCCGGTGGACGGAGGCTTCATGGGTGGGCTGGCCACAGGTCAGGTCGATATTACGAAGATGATGGCCCGGAAACAGGATGCATGATCCGTCGTCGTCCCGGACTTGATCCGGGACCGCTGCCGGTCTTTAGATCGAACTCTTGAAGCGGCAGGACGGAAGAAGACAGGCGATGAGCGATGCGGTGCTGTACGAAATCGACGAGGAGGGCATCGTCCTCCTCACGCTCAACCGCTCCGAATTGCGCAACCCGATCTCCGACGCCGAGGTCATCGAGGCCCTGCTCGCCGCCCTCGCCCGGCTGGAAACGGACCCGAAAGCCCGCGTCGCCATCCTGACCGGCGCGGGCAAGGGCTTCTCCTCCGGCGGCAACATCAACGAGATGAAGCCAGGCGGCAGCCTCAACGCCGGATCGCCCGCCGCCACGCGCCTGTCCTACAAGCGCGGCATCCAGCGCCTCCCGCTCGCCTTCGCGGCGCTGGAAGTGCCGGTCATCGCCGCCGTCAATGGCGCCGCCATGGGCGCGGGCTGCGACCTCACCTGCATGTGCGACCTGCGGATAGCGGGCGAGAGCGCGAAGTTTGCAGAGAGCTTCGTGAAACTCGGCCTTATCGCAGGCGACGGTGGCTCATGGCTGCTGCCGCGCGTGATCGGCTGGTCGAAGGCGGCCGAGATGGCCCTGACCGGCGACGCGATCGACGCCGCCGAAGCGCTTGCCTGCGGCCTCGTCAGCCGTGTCGTGCCCGATGCCGAACTTCTCGACGCCGCCCGTGCCCTCGCCCGCCGTATCGCAGCCAACCCGCCGCATGCCGTGCGCATGACCAAGCGACTGCTGTGGGAAGGCCGCCGCGCCGACCTTGCCACGCTGCTGGAGATGGCCTCGGCCATGCAGGCTGCGGCCCACGCCACGGCAGATCATGAAGAAGCCGTCGCCGCATTTCTCGCAAAGCGACCACCACAATTCAAAGGCTCTTGATCCAAATGTGAGGCAAGCCTATGTGAATCACACTGAAATGTGAGATCGAACACCACAATGGCTACCGATGTGATCGACAAGGTCCGCAAGCTCGTAACCGAGGGCGGAATGAGCAAGTCCAGCCTGGCGCGCGCCGCCGGTCTCCACGCCAACACCCTGCGTGACTGCACCGAGGAAGACTGGAACCCGACCGCCGAAACCCTCGGCAAACTGGAGCGCGTCCTCTTCTCGAACGACGAGCGCGAAGTGCTTGTGCCGATCGAGGAGATCATCGACGAGGCCCGCAACGGCCGCATGTTCATCCTGGTGGACGACGAGGACCGCGAGAACGAGGGCGACCTCATCATACCGGCGCAGATGGCGACGCCGGCCGCGATCAACTTCATGGCGACGCACGGGCGCGGCCTGATCTGCCTCGCGATCACCAGCCAGCGCGTCGACGAACTCGGCCTCAACCTCATGAGCCGCCACAACGGCACGCGCCACGAGACCGCTTTCACCATCTCGATCGAAGCGCGAGAGGGCGTCACCACTGGCATTTCCGCAGGCGACCGTGCGCGCACTATTTCGGTTGCGATCGACGGCACCAAGACCCGCGATGACATCGTCACCCCCGGCCACGTCTTCCCGCTGCGCGCCCGCGACGGCGGCGTACTGGTCCGCACCGGCCACACCGAAGCGGCGGTCGATATCTCGCGCCTTGCCGGCCTCAACCCCTCCGGCGTGATCTGCGAGATCATGAAGGAAGACGGGACCATGGCCCGCATGGACGACCTCATCGGCTTCGCGCGCCTGCACGACCTGAAGATCGGCACGATCCGCGACCTCATCGCCTATCGCCGCAAGCACGACCGCATGATCGAGAAGCGCAACGAGATCAACTTCCACTCGCGCCACGGCGGCGACTGGGTGGCGCGCTCGTACTTCAACCGCGCGACCGGCGACGAGACCGTGGCGCTGGTCAAAGGCCGCATCGATCCGTCGAAGCCGACCCTTGTGCGCATGCACACGCTCTCGTTCTTCGCGGATATCTTCGGCGAGGACACCGGCGATCGCGGCGACCTTCTCCACCGTTCCATGGAGATGATCGGCGAGGAAGGCTCGGGCGTGATCGTCGTCATCAACCGGCCGATGAACAAGTTGATGTCGCGCGTGATGGACATCAAGCAGGAGTTCCGCAATGGCGGCACCCCGGACCTCGAGGAACTGAGGGACTATGGCGTGGGGGCGCAGATCCTGGCGGAACTGGGCATTCACGACATGGTCCTGCTGACCAACACGCACCACTCGCTCGTCGCCCTCGAGGGATACGGACTCAACATCGTCGGCGAGCAGCCCATCAGCGCCCCGACCAGCGAAGGATCGAACTGACATGGCCCGTTTCCTCATCATCGAGGCGCGTTTCTACGACCATCTCAACGACATGCTGATCGCGGGCGCCAAGGCCGCGCTCAAGGCGGCCGGCCACCAGGCTGAAGTGATCACGGTACCGGGCGCCCTGGAGATTCCCGCCGCCATCTCGCTGGCCGATGCCACCGGCGACTACGACGGCTACGTCGCCATCGGCGTCGTCATTCGCGGCGAGACCTACCACTTCGAGATCGTCGCCGGCGAATCGGCCCGCGGCATCATGGCGCTGACCATGGACGGCATCGCGATCGGCAACGGCATTCTCACCGTCGAGAACGAGGAGCAGGCCCTCGTCCGCGCCGATGCCGCGCAGAAGGACAAGGGCGGCGAAGCGGCCAAGGCAGCCATCGCCCTCTACGATCTCAAGGGCCGATTCGGCGCCTGAATTCATTCATCACGCGATGCCTGCGACGGATAATCCGAGGGCATCGCGTGACTGAATAAAATAAGTAACTACACCTAAGTTCTTTCAATAACGTTCACATCAGCGTAATTTCCCTGCGATTAATCGCCGATTTCAGAATGTTCACTTACAGGACATCATCGGATTCGCGGTTTTCAATTATCATCCATCGTGTAGTTCGTGAGCAGGTCGCTCCGATTTTGATCGAAAACGGATGTATAACCTGAAACAACTGACGCCGGGCAAACCGGCGGGTCGCAAACCATGGCTCGTGGTATCGGGTCCGGGAGGAGGCAGCGCCTCCTCCCGCTGGAGAACGCTTGGGTGAACAAGGACGCAATCGCGAAGTCGCTGGCCGCCGATCTGGAGACGCGCCTCGGCCAACTGGAAGAGATCGGTGCAATGGTTGCCGCCGCTCATCTCGAAACCGCCATCGAAGCCTTATGCCGCGAATTCGGAATTCCGCGTAAAGCGTCCGATACGGATTAAGCTGCGCGAGACGTTTCCTCGGAAGTTTGCCTATGATTTGTCCGTGGCGGATCAAGCAATACGGTGGCGACGCAGGCAATAACCTGCTGATCGCTGCTGCTTTTCTCGCAACGATGGGCATAATCGCCGCGATGACTTTCGCGAAGGAAGTCGTGCGGCCTGCATCAGGCGATCCTATTCGATGGAGAACACGGACCAGTTGATGCGTAATCGGGCGAAGGCGATCCGTTTGATCGGCATCGCCAACGAACTGCTGGCGATGGCGCGCGAACTGGAAATCGGGGAAAGTCCCTCGGCAATCCTCGAAAGTCTCGCCATCACCGGTGAGCCTCGCGAGGCCAGGACCACCGCCAGCCAGGATCACCCGATCTGGGTCGAACTGGCCCGCCAGACTTACGACGACCGGCGACGGCGCACCAAGATCTTCCGCTCCGAAGAACTGTTCGGCGAACCGGCGTGGGACATCCTGCTGGACCTGTTCATCGCCGCCAAGGAGCGCCGCCGCGTCTCGGTGACGAGCGCCTGCATCGGGTCCGCCGTCCCGTCGACGACGGCGCTGCGCTGGATCGCGATCCTTGAAAAGCAGGGCCTCCTCGTTCGAGAGGCAGATCCCGGCGACGCCCGCAGGGTCTACGTCAAGCTGAGCGCGCGGGGCTACGCTGCGATGCTCGAATACTTCGCCTCCGCATCACGCTCGGTCGTGCTGATCGACGACACCGCAAAGGATAGCGTCGCCGCACGCTGAGGCGATCGGCCGCCAGCCACCTCTTCGCCCCATGGGGGGATTGGCCGGTCGTCGTGCGGAGGAAGCGGGTGATCGGCGCCATTTCCCCGGCGCAGGTCACCCGCGACACTTCAGGTTCAGGCGCTCAGGCGACCGAACGCGCTCAGGCCCGCATAGCGCGCGGCCTTGCCCAGCTCTTCCTCGATGCGGATGAGCTGGTTGTACTTGGCAAGCCGGTCCGAACGGGCAAGCGAGCCGGTTTTGATCTGGCCGCAGTTGGTGGCGACGGCGAGGTCGGCGATGGTCGCATCCTCGGTCTCGCCCGAACGGTGCGACATGACGGCAGTGTAGCCGTTGCGGTTGGCGATCGAGACGGCTTCGAGCGTCTCGGTCAGGGTGCCGATCTGGTTGACCTTGACCAGCAGCGAGTTCGCCAGGCCCTTCTCGATACCCATGGTCAGACGCGCCGGGTTGGTGACGAACAGGTCGTCACCAACCAGCTGCACCTTGTGGCCGATCTTGTCGGTCAGCGCCTTCCAGCCCTCGAAATCGTCTTCGCTCATGCCGTCCTCGATCGAGATGATCGGATAGGCTTCGGTAAGATCGGCAAGGTAGTCGGCGAAGGCCACCGGCGACAGGCTCAGGCCCTCGCCGCTGATCTCGTACTTGCCGTTCTTGAAGAACTCGGTCGAGGCGCAGTCAAGCGCGAGCTTGATGTCGGTGCCCGGCTTGAAGCCTGCCTTCTCGATCGAGGCCATGATGAAGTCCAGCGCGTCGCGGGTGCTGGCAAGGTTCGGCGCGAAGCCGCCCTCGTCGCCCACGGCGGTGGCAAGGCCCTTCTCGTGCAGGCCCTTCTTGAGCGTATGGAAGATTTCCGCACCCCAGCGCGCGGCCTCCGCCAGCGACGATGCGCCGACCGGCATTACCATGAATTCCTGGAAGTCGATCGGGTTGTCGGCATGTTCGCCGCCATTGATGATGTTCATCATCGGCACCGGCAGGACATGCGCCGAAACACCGCCGACGTAGGAGTATAGCGGCAGGCCACGCGCATTGGCGGCTGCCTTCGCGGCAGCCATGCTGACGCCGAGAATGGCGTTGGCGCCAAGGCGCGCCTTGTTCGGCGTGCCGTCCAGTTCGATCATGGCGAGGTCGAGGTCGCGCTGGTCTTCAGCGTCGAGGCCGACGAGCGCCTCGGCGATCTCGCCATTGACCGAGTCCACGGCCTTGAGCACACCCTTGCCGAGATAGCGGCTCTTGTCGCCGTCACGCAGTTCCACCGCCTCGTGTGCACCGGTCGAGGCGCCCGAGGGCACCGCTGCGCGGCCGAAGCTGCCGTCTTCCAGCAGGACGTCCACCTCCACGGTGGGGTTGCCGCGGCTGTCCAGGATTTCCCGTCCGTGAATGTCGATGATCGCGGTCATGTCTGCGGTTCTCCTCAAGCGGGCGCGTTACGCGCCCTACGTCCGGAGGCGGTCTTAGCAGGGGAACTTCGCGTGACAAGTTGCGTTGCAGCAGGGAACGACAAGTTGTGTTACTCTGTCCGCACATGGCATACGATGCCAATTCGCGCCAAGGATAGACAAGGAAGGATAATCGCATGGTCGAACCCACCATCTCCGCCGGAAACGGCACCGAAAGCGCCAAGAATCACTTCTCCAAGGCGGTCGAGGAAGCCAAGGCGGGCGCACAGGCATTCGCCGGTGAAGTGTCGAGCGAATGCAAGACCCGCAGCGGCGAAGCCAAGGACAAGGCCAGCGCCTTTGCCGCCGACGCCAAGGTCAAGGCCGCCGGCTATGCCGAGGAAGGCAAGGCCAAGGCCAGCCAGGCGATCGTCGGCGTCTCCAAGCTGATCGACAACAATGCCGCCCTGATCGACGAAAAGGTCGGCGTTAAGTACGGCGACTACGCCCGCAGCGCATCGAAGTCGCTGGCGGATGCCGGTGCAAAGCTGGATGAAAAGTCGCTCGAAGACATCGGCGAGGATGCCAAGACTTTCGTGCGCAATAGCCCGTGGCAGGCCCTCGGCATCGCTGCCGCGACCGGCTTCGTGCTCTCCCGCCTGTTCAGGGGCAAGTGAAGGCGCTGCGGCGCCTGAGCTGACTTCCTGAGAGAATGCAGGACACCACAACCACCCTCGCCCCTGCGGCCGAGGATTACGAAAATCTGTCGCTGGCGCAGGATCTGCGCCAGCTGGCGGATGAAGCGAAGGCGTTCGCGCAGGCCGAGCTGGCATTCCAGAAGTCCCGCGCGGCTTATGTCGGGGCGGAAACGCGCACCATCGTCATGCTACTCGTCGTGGCGGCAGTGCTGGTGTTCTTCGCTGCGATGGCCTTCGTGGTCGGGACGGTGATCGCCCTTGGTCCGCTGCTCGGACTGTGGGGCGCGATGGCATTGGTGACGATGATGTTGCTCGCACTGGCCGCGTTCGGCGCATGGAGTGCTCGTTCCCGATTGCGGCAAATGCTGCGGATCGCGGGCGGCTCTCAGGACGATTGATCTAAAACGGGGGCTCGAATGGGCAAGCAGGCAGCGCAGGTTCTGGCGGACCGGGCCGCGCGCGACGCCGCGAAGGCGAAGTTCGACGGACATTATAAGGCCTTCAAGGCCGACATGGACGAGCGCGGCATCGGCGGGCGCATCGCCGACGAGGCGCTCGATCAGGCCAAGCTGATGTTCGACGAGGCCGTTGCCGTCGTCGAGGAGCATCCTGCCGCGATCGGCGGAACCTTGGCCGCGCTCGTGCTTTGGTTCCTGCGTAATCCCATTATCGACCTGGCGCAGCGCCTGTTCGACAGCGTGCGCGACCGGGCCTCTTGACCAAAGGAAGGAACGCCAGGTGAGCAAGACCGATCCGTCCACCCCGATCGACACCAGCAAGGGAGCAAACGTCGTCGCCCTGCCCGCGAAGATCGCCGAGCCCAAGCCCTCGGACAAAGTCATCGCTTTCGTCAAGAAGCACCCTGTGCTGACCGTGGCCGGTGGCGTTGCCGTCGGTGTCGCCGTCAGCGCCCTTTTGCCACGCCGCGTCAGCCGCCGCATCGTGGCACGTACGCTCGATCTCGCGGAAGCAGCCGGTGCTGCCAGCGTCGTGCTCGGCCGCAAGGCTGGCGACAAGGCGCATGACATCGGCATCGATGCCCGCAAGCAGGCTTCGAAGTTCGCGGATCGCGCCGAAAAAACGAGTGATCTGGCGATTCTCAATCTCGAAAAGTACGGTCTGGCCGCAGTGGGCGCCGCCAGCGCGCTTGGCCGTGCCACCGCCCGGCGTGCCAGCAGGCTCGGCGATGCCGCGGCGGACACCGCAAATCGCCTCGGAGACGCGGCTGCCGTACGCTCCACCAAGGTGCTGCACATGGCTGAAGACCTCAAGAAGCGTGTCAAATCGTAAACGCCGTGTGAGTTTTCGCTAAAGACGCACCTTTTCGCTAACCGTTTTCGCTTACTGCGCGATCAAGGTGCGTCTTGTGCACTTGCCCCTTGACCTCTCCAAAATTATAGGGCCGCTTATCTCCCACCAGCAGGAAAGCGGCACTCTCCCATGCAGAAGCTTCACCTCGTTATGGGCGGCCGGGTCAAGGATCCGCGCAGCCTCGAATTCACCGACCTCAAGGCGCTCGATCTCGTGGGTGTCTACCCCGACTTCGCCGAGGCTCAGAATGCCTGGAAGTCGGCCGCGCAGCGCACCGTCGATGATGCAGAGATGAAGTACGTCATCGTCCACCTGCACCGTCTGCTCGAGCCGGAACTGCCGCAGGCTTGATGCACGCAGGTCCGACTGCGGACCTCTGCTCTTGAAAAGGCGACGCTTGCCATGGGGGTGAGCGTCGCCTTTTTCGTTCGGGTTCAGGCGAGGAAGGGTGAGATTACGCCGATAGCGCGGTCAATATATGCGTCCTTTTCCCCCACCGGTGCGACGTAATGGATCGCTTCCCGCGCATCTTCGAGCGAGGCCCCGCGCGCGATCATCCACCCGGCGAGATACTGCGAGGCGAGGCACCCGCCCGCCGTTGCGACGTTGCCGTGCGCCACGAAAGGCGCGTCGATCACCTGGACACCCGCCTCGATCACCCAGGGCTTGGTGGTAAGGTCGGTGCAGGCCGGAAGATCGCCGACGAGTCCCAGTTTCGCCAGCAGCAGAGTACCGGAACATTGCGCGCCAATGATCTGACGCGCCGGGTCCAGCCGGATGCGGGACAGCATTTCGGCATCGGCCGCGATCTCGCGGGTCTTCACGCCGCTGCCGATCAGCACCATGTCAGCTTCGGCTGCGAACTCCAGCGGCTTTTCACGCTGCACGGTGACGCCGTTCATCGAGGTCACGTATTCTTCGGGCGAGGTGATCCACGCCTTCCAGCCTTTCGCCTTCATGCGGTTGAGGATGGCGGCGGCGACGAACGAATCCAGTTCGTTGAATCCGTCGAACGTCAAAACCGCAATCTGCATGAAAGCCTCCTCTGGCTGTAAAGGGAGGCGCGCCTAACATCGCAGGCAACAAAGAAAAAGGCCGACGTTTCCGCCGGCCTCATTCCTTGTCCGATGGCAGGAGAGATCAGATGAACTGAATCTGCTGCACCAGATAGAACTTGTCGCCGGAGGGCACGGTCACTTCGACCTCATCCTCGACCTTGCGGCCGATCAGCGCCTTGCCGAGCGGCGAGTTGTAGCTGATGCGCCCGACCTTCGCGTCCGCCTCGTAAGGGCCGACGATCTGGTACTTCACCGGCTTGTCGTCATCGTCGAGCAGGGTCACGGTGGCGCCGAAGATCACCTTGTCGCCCGAAAGCGTCGCGGGATCGATGATCTGCGCGCGAGTGATCTTGTCTTCCAGATCGGCGATGGTCGCCTCGACCTGACCCTGCCGTTCCTTGGCGGCGTGGTACTCGGCGTTTTCCGAAAGGTCGCCGTGAGCGCGCGCTTCCTCGATGGCGTCGACGATGAGCGGACGCTCATCGCGCAGCGCCTTGAGGTCGGCGGTCATCCGCTCGTAGCCTTCCGCGAGCATCGGCAGCTTTTCGACACTTGCCATTATATTTCTACTTTCTCCTGCGCCTTCCCCTCACCGTCTTGCGACTAGTTTCCTGCCCCCGCCCAACCCCTTTTGACGGGAATGTGGGCGGAGCCGATCTGCTGCGATGTGGGGGAAGGCAAATCGATTTCAGCTATAGTAGTCCTGCAACGAACGCACTTCAAGTTTGCTCCCGCGAATTGTCGCGATCGCTTCCGCCGCTGCGACACTGGCCGCTGCCGTGGTGAAGATCGAGACCTTGCCGGTCAGCGCCGAAGCGCGGATCGACTGCGAGTCCACCAGGCTCTGCCAGCCTTCGGTGGTGTTGAAGATCAGCGCGATCTCGCCATCGACGATCTTGTCGACGATGTGCGGACGGCCTTCCGCCACCTTGTTGACCAGATCGACCTGCAGGCCCGCTTCGGCCAGGTACTTCTGCGTGCCGCTGGTCGCGACGATACGGAAGCCCTGCTCGATCAGCGTCTTCACCGCGGGCAGGATCACCGGCTTGTCGCTGTCCTTGACCGAGACGAACACGGTGCCCTCGACCGGCAGCTTCATGCTGGCGCCAAGCTGGGCCTTGCCGAAGGCGCGGGCAAAATCGCTATCGATTCCCATGACTTCGCCGGTGGACTTCATCTCGGGGCTGAGCACCGGATCGACGCCGGGGAAGCGGTTGAACGGGAACACCGCTTCCTTGACCGCCATGTACGGCAACTCGCGCTTGAAGGGCGGGAAAGTGTCCAGCTTTTCGCCCGCCATGACGCGCGCGGCGATCTTGGCCACGGGCTGCCCCAGCGCCTTGGCGACGAAGGGCACCGTGCGCGAAGCGCGCGGGTTGACCTCGATGAGGTAGACCTCACCGTCCTTCACCGCGAACTGGATGTTCATCAGGCCCTTGACGTTGAGGCCGAACGCCAGCTTCTCGGCCTGACGCTCCATCTCGGCGATGATTTCGGGCGGCAGGCTGTAGGGCGGCAGGGTGCAGGCGCTGTCGCCGGAGTGGATGCCCGCTTCCTCGATGTGCTGCATGACACCCGCCACGACGACGCGCTCGCCGTCGCACAGGGCATCGACGTCGCACTCGATGGCGTCACGCAGGTACTGGTCGATGAGAACGGGGCTGTCGCCCGAAACCTGCACGGCCGTGGTGATGTAGTCGTCAAGCTGCTGCTCGCTGTCGACGATCTCCATCGCGCGGCCGCCCAGAACGTAGCTGGGGCGCATCAGCACCGGGTAGCCGATGCGATTGGCGACGTTCACCGCCTCGTCGCGGCTGCGGGCGATGCCGTTGGCGGGCTGCTTGAGGCCCAGCTTGTCCACCAGCGCCGAGAAGCGCTCGCGGTCTTCGGCAAGATCGATCGCGTCGGGCGAGGTGCCGAGGATCGGGATGCCCTCGTATTCGAGCGCCTGCGCCAGCTTGAGCGGGGTCTGGCCGCCGAACTGCACCAGCACGCCGACGAGTTCGCCGCTCTGCTGCTCGACGCGCAGGATTTCCAGTACGTCCTCAGCGGTCAGCGGCTCGAAGTAGAGGCGGTCCGAGGTGTCGTAGTCGGTCGAGACAGTCTCGGGGTTGCAGTTGACCATGATCGTCTCATAGCCCGCCTCCGCCAGCGCAAAGCAGGCGTGGACGCAGCAGTAGTCGAACTCGATGCCCTGCCCTATGCGGTTCGGACCGCCACCCAGGATCACGATCTTCCTGCGATCGGACGGCATCGCCTCGTCCTCGGGCTCGCCGAAGATCGGGGCCTCGTAAGTCGAGTACATGTAGGGCGTCACCGCCTCGAACTCGGCGGCGCAGCTGTCGATGCGCTTGAAGACGGGGACGACGCCCAGCTTGCGGCGAAGTTGGCGCACTTCCTTCTCGCTGGTGGCACCGGCCATGGCGCGCAGCGCGTCATGCAGCAGGCCCGAGCGCTTGGCCTGGGTCTCGCCCAGACCGCCCGCGACGCCCACCGAACGCACCGCCAAGGTGGCGAGGCGCTTGTCGGAGAAGCCCATCGCCTTCAGCTTGCGCATGCCCGCCGCATCGTTGGGCAGACCTTCGGCGAGGATCTTGGTTTCCTCGGCGATGATCTCCTCGATGTGGCGCAGGAACCACTTGTCGTAGTGCGCGATCGCGTGGATCTCGTCCACAGTGAAGCCTTCGCGGAAGGCCTGCGCCGCGTGCAGCAGACGCTCCGGCGTTGCCTTCGAAAGCGCTGCGGTGATGACGTCACGGCCAGCGCCTTCCAGCGCGGGCACGCGGTTGAAGCCATCGAGGCCGGTTTCGAGGCCGCGCAGGGCCTTCTGCATCGATTCCTTGATGTTGCGGCCGATCGCCATGACTTCGCCGACCGACTTCATCGCGGTGGTGAGGTCGTTCTTGGCGCCCTTGAACTTCTCGAAGGCGAAGCGCGGGATCTTGGTGACGACGTAGTCGATGGTCGGCTCGAACGCGGCCGGGGTCGCGCCGGTGATCTCGTTCATGATCTCGTCGAGCGTGTAGCCGACCGCCAGCTTGGCGGCGACGCGCGCGATCGGGAAGCCGGTAGCCTTGGAGGCCAGCGCCGACGAACGCGACACGCGCGGGTTCATCTCGATGACGATCAGGCGGCCGTCCTTGGGGTTCACCGCGAACTGGACGTTGGAGCCGCCGGTCTCGACGCCGATCTCGCGCAGCACCTCGATCGAGGCGTTGCGCATGATCTGGTATTCCTTGTCGGTCAGCGTCAGCGCCGGGGCGACGGTGATCGAATCGCCGGTGTGGACGCCCATCGGATCGACGTTCTCGATCGAGCAGATGATGATGGCGTTGTCGTGCCGGTCGCGCACGACTTCCATCTCGTATTCCTTCCAGCCGAGCAGCGATTCCTCGATCAGCACTTCGGTGGTCGGCGAGGCGTCGAGGCCCGAGCGCACGATCGCCTCGAACTCGGCCTTGTTGTAGGCGATGCCGCCGCCGGTGCCGCCCATCGTGAAGCTGGGTCGGATGATCGAAGGCAGGCCGGTGGTTTCCAGCACCTTGAACGCCTCGTCCAGCGTATGCGCCACGCCCGAACGCGCCGAGTTGAGGCCGATCTTGTCCATTGCGTCGCGGAAGCGCTGGCGATCCTCGGCCTTGTCGATGGCGTCGGCGTCGGCGCCGATCATCTGGACGCCGAACTTCTCCAGCGTGCCGTCGTTGAACAGCGCCAGCGCGCAGTTGAGCGCGGTCTGGCCGCCCATCGTCGGGAGCACCGCATCGGGGCGCTCCTTCTCGATGATGCGCGCGACGACCTCGGGAGTGATCGGCTCCACATAGGTGGCGTCGGCCATGTCCGGGTCGGTCATGATCGTGGCGGGGTTCGAGTTCACCAGGATCACCCGGTAACCGTCCTCCTTCAGCGCCTTGATCGCCTGGGTGCCCGAATAGTCGAACTCGCAGGCCTGACCAATGATGATCGGGCCAGCGCCGATGACGAGGATCGAGGAGATGTCGGTGCGCTTTGGCATGGGCTTTCCTGGGTGTCCTGTGTGTCTTGTAATGCGACCCGGTGGCTTATGCCACCAGATCGCCGAAAGCCTTGTCCCAGTAATCGGGATCGGCTTTCGCGTTCTGGATGATGGGGTTGGCGTCCTGCTCCGCGCGAATGACTTCACGGAAACGATCGGCCTGGAACTGGTGCATCGAGCCGCCGTACTCGCCCTGGCTGGTGGACCAGGCGCCCGTCTCGATCATGCGATCGATGAAGGCCTTGCCGGCTTCCTTGGAGTGCTTGCGCACCTTCGGGCCGAACTTGCGGACAGCGACCGAGACCTTGTCCTCGAAGATGAGCTGCAGTTCGCCGTAAGGATAGAAGCGCGGCGCGACCGAGAGTTCGGACGCCGGCCCGGCGACGTAGTAGGCGATCATGTGGTCGATCAGAGCGGACATTTCAGGCACCTTATTTGTTATGAGGTGCCTGGATGCATAGGCAATCCACGTCTTCGGGTCGAAAGCTCCCTTGGACGCACCGGCAATCATCGCCGATGCGTGGGACGACGCGAACGCCGCCGAGGGAGCCTGACCCGCTGCGACCATCAGCCGAGCATGCCCACGAACTTCTCGAACAGGTAGAAGCTGTCCTGCGGGCCGGGGCTCGCCTCGGGGTGGTACTGGACGCCGAAGGCGCGCTTGCCCTTGATGGCGATACCGCAGTTGGTGCCGTCGAACAGCGAGACGTGGGTTTCCTCGACGTTGTCCGGCAGGCAGGTGTTGTCCACCGCGAAGCCGTGGTTCATCGAGGTGATCTCGACCACGCCGTCGGCATGACGCTTGACCGGGTGGTTCGCGCCGCGATGGCCCTGGAACATCTTGCTGGTCTTCGCGCCCGCCGCGATGCCGAGCATCTGGTGGCCGAGGCAGATGCCGAAGACCGGCATGTCACGCTCCAGCAGCGACGCGATCACGGGAACGGCATAAGCGCCGGTCGCCGCCGGGTCGCCGGGGCCGTTGGAGAGGAACACGCCGGCGGGTTCGAGCGACAGGATGGTTTCCAGCGAAGTCTCGGCCGGAACCACGGTGACGCGCGCGCCTGCCTTGACGAGATTGCGGAAGATGTTGTCCTTCGCGCCATAGTCGATCGCAACGACGTGCGGCCGGGTTTCGCCTTCAGCAGCGCCGTAGCCCTCGCCCAGCACCCAGGTCGAGCCTTCCCAGCCCTGCTGGATCTCGCGGCTGACCAGCTTGGCAAGGTCCATGCCTTCGAGGCCCGGCCATTCCTGCGCACGCTTGATCAGCGCGGGTATGTCGAAATTGCCTTCGGGGTCATGGGCGATGACGGCATTGGGCGCACCGGCGGTGCGGATACGGCGCGTCAGCGCGCGGGTATCGACGCCCGAAAGGCCGACCTTGCCCTTGCTCGCCAGCCACTCGCCGTAGCCGCCTGCGGAGCGGAAGTTGGAGGGCAGCGTCACGTCCTCGCGGACGACGCAGCCGACGGCGCCGTCGACCAGCGATTCGAGGTCTTCCTCGTTCACGCCGACATTGCCGATGTGCGGGAAGGTGAAGGTGACGATCTGTCCCGCGTAGGACGGGTCGGTCATGACTTCCTGGTAGCCGGTCATGGACGTGTTGAAGCAGACTTCACCCACGGCCTCGCCGACATGACCGAAACCACGTCCCCATACGACGTGTCCGTCGCTGAGAACCAGAACGCCCGTTGCCCCTTCGGGTTTGGGCGCAAGCGAAGATGCGGCGTCGGCCATGGTGGGTCGCTCCGTTGACGGCGTTTCTAACGTTGTGTGCTAAGGCGCGGCGGCTAGACATGGTTGTGCACCGCGTCAAGGTGCGGGGGTGCAATTTGGGCGCACACGTGCAAATCGGCGCGCAGGTTGCTAGCTTTGCCACACGCACCACCCCGTTCACTCAGTTCATTTGCAGGAAAACCCATGCTTCGTGATTCGATCAAGGCCGCGCAGATCTCCGCCATGAAGGCAGGGGAAAAGCAGCGCCTCGCCACTGTCCGCCTCATCCTTGCAAAGATCAAGGACCGCGACATCGAACTGCGCACCGCCGACACCACGCCGGACGACGATGCGCTGGTGATCGACGTGCTGCAGAAGATGGTGAAGCAGCGCCGCGAATCGATCACCCTGTTCGAACAGGGCGGCCGCCCTGAAAAGGCCGCCGAGGAGCAGGCCGAACTGGAAGTCATCGAAACCTTCCTCCCCGCCCAGCTGACCGAGGCAGAGACCAAGGCCGCCATCGAGGCGATCAAGGCCGAGACCGGCGCTGCGGGCATGAAGGACATGGGCAAGGTCATGGGCGAACTGAAGGCGCGCCACGGCACCGTGCTCGACATGACCAAGGCGAGCGGCTGGGTAAAGGCGGCGCTGGCCTGATTTGCTGACAGACGGCAGGTCTCGTGCTCACCCCCCAATGGCTCGACCAGCTTCGGTCCCGCACCACGCTATCCGCGCTGGTCGGCCGCTCCGTGCGGCTGCAGAAGGCGGGGCGCGAGCATCGGGCCTGCTGCCCGTTCCATAACGAGAACTCGCCCAGCTTCTACGTCAACGACGAGAAGGGCTTCTACCACTGCTTCGGTTGCGGAGCGCATGGCGATGCGATCCGCTGGATGACCGACCATCAGGGCCTCGCCTTCATGGACGCGGTCAAGGAACTGGCGGCCGAAGCCGGGATGGACGTCCCAGCCCCCGATCCGCGCGCCGCCAAAGCCGCAGAAAAGCGCGATTCCCTCTACGATGTGATGGCCGCCGCGCAGGAATTCTTCAAACGGCACCTAACGGCACCCAATGGCGCCACAGCAGGGGCCTATCTCGCCACACGCGGGTTCGACGCGCATACCGTGCAGCGGTTCGGGTTCGGCTATGCTCCCGAGGGACGACAGGCCCTGAAGGAAGCCCTTTCCCGCTTCCCGGAGGCCATGCTGATCGAGGCGGGCCTGCGCATCGCGGTGGAGGAGCGCGATCCCTACGACCGCTTCCGCGACCGCCTGATGCTCCCCATCGAGGACGCGCGCGGCCGGGTCATCGCGTTCGGAGGGCGCATCCTCGCCAAGGGCAAGACCGATGCGCCGAAGTACCTGAACTCCCCCGATACCCCGCTGTTCGACAAGGGCCGCACGCTCTACAACCTGCACCGCGCCGCGCCTGCCGCGCGCCAGTCGGGACGGATGGTGGTGGTCGAGGGCTACATGGACGTCATCGCCCTCGCCGCCGCCGGGATCGCCGATGCGGTGGCGCCGCTGGGCACCGCGCTGACCGAGCACCAGATCGAGATGCTCTGGCGCCATGTCGAGATGCCGGTGCTGTGCTTCGACGGCGACGCCGCAGGCCAGCGCGCCGCGATGCGCGCGATCACCCGCGCCCTGCCGCTCCTGCGCCCCGCCCACTCCCTGCGGATCGTCCGCCTGCCCGAAGGTCTCGACCCCGACGACCTCATCAAGCAGCGCGGCCCCCGCGCGATGGAGGACATTCTCGGCGAGGCGAAGTCCCTCGTCGAAGTGCTGTGGGAAGCCGAGCGCGATGCCGTTCCGCTGAACACGCCCGAGGACAAGGCCGGCCTCAAAGCCCGCCTCATGGCCCATGTCGAGACGATCCAGCACCCCGACATTGCCGGGCTCTACCGCCGCGAACTGCAGGACCGCTATTCCGAATTCGCCTTCCCGCGCCGCGAGAATCGCTGGCAGCAAGGTGGTGGCCAAGGCGGCGGAAACTTCCAGCCCCGCCAGAACCAGCGCGGCAAATGGAACGGCAAGCCCACCCCTGCCCCTTCCTCGCCCGAATCGATCGAGCGCCTCAACACCCGATTCGCCGGCGCGGGCACCCGCGACGCGCTTTCCGCCGCCGTCATCGCGGGCCTCATCCGCTGGCCGACCCTGCTCGCCCGCCATGCCGAGGCACTTGCCCGCACCCCCGGCCTCGACCCCCGCTTCGAGACGCTGGTGGACTGCTGCGGGGCCGCAGACAGGCTTGAAACCGAGGTTCTTTCCACCATATTGCGGGACAACGGCCTGGCTCAGCCCACGGCCGCCGAGTACGCAGGGCTTAGATTCGGCTTCCTGATTCCCGAGACGAGCGAGGAACAGGCGGCAGCCGAACTGGCCCAGGCGATCGACCTCCTCGTCGAGCGACCAGTACTCGAAGCGGCTCTGGCAAAAGCAACGGCGCGGTTCGAATCAGAGCTTTCCGACTCGGCATTCGCGGAACAACAGCGACTGCTGAAGAGAAAGCTGGAATTCGATAGCCGTCTCAGGCAAATGGCAACCAGACATGCGTCGTGATTGTATAATTATACAAGGTCGACTGACCTGCAAGTTTATGCACTCACGACGGCACGGGATAACGGCGAACTGATGAGCAAGAACGACACCAACGGCGCGGACAACGAGGGCCAGGACGCGCCGCTGATCGACCTCAACGAAGGTTCGATCAAGAAGCTGATCGCGCGCGCCAAGCGTCGCGGCGTCATCACGTACGACGAACTGAACGAGGCGCTGCCTCAGGACATGTCCTCCGACCAGATCGAGGACATCACCTCGGCCCTGAACGAGATGGGCGTGAACATCGTCGACAACGACGAAGACGCCGAAAATCAGGAAAACGACGACCGCGATTCGGAAGACGACAACGACGACAGCGATGGCGACGAAGTCTCGCCGCGCGTCAACGTCGACCCGGCCAAGAAGAAGGAAACGGTCGAGCGCACCGACGACCCGGTGCGCATGTACCTGCGCGAGATGGGCGCGGTCGAACTGCTCAGCCGCGAGGGTGAAATCGCCATCGCCAAGCGCATCGAAGCCGGTCGCGACATGATGATCCTGGGCCTGTGCGAAAGCCCGATCACCTTCCACGCCATCATCCAGTGGTCCGAAGCGCTCAACAACGGCGAGATGCAGTTGCGCGAGATCCTCGATCTCGACGCCATGCTCTCGAAGGAGCCCGCGCCGGAAAACCTCAATGAGGACGGCGAGAGCGAGGACGACGGCGAGATCAGCGAGAAGACCGCCGGTCCCTCGTTCAAGGACGACGATTCCGACGACGAGGACAACTCCGAGGACGTCGACGAGGACGGCAACCCGATCC